>SKVL01000022.1 GCA_007129455.1 Candidatus Campbelliibacteriota bacterium
GGTAATATATACTCCGACGAGATCCTCTGGTCCGCAGGCATTCACCCAAGGAGTATTGTCAGTTCAATCCCAAAAGAAAAACTTTATGAAATGTACTGTGCAATGAAAACAATCCTTCGACAGGGCATCGATTTGAAAGGAAGCTCTTTATCCGACTACCGCCAACCGAACGGTGAGAGGGGGTCTTTTCAGTACCGTCACAAGGTTTATCAAAAAACCGGAGATCCTTGCCCCAAAAAAGATGGTGGGGTGACAGAGCAGCAGCTAATCGGTGGTAGAAGCGCCCATTTTTGCAATAAACATCAGGTTCTATACATTCCTAAAAAAAATTCGTAGTAAATTAATCATGAATCAAGAAGACGAAAAAGAGCGACCCCGCACGCAACCGAAACATTAAGGGATTCTTTCTTTCCTTTCATCGGTATTTCGATTATTGAATCAACCTTTGATAAAGTACGGGCCGACAGCCCCCTCACTTCGTTGCCCACCAAAAGAGCGCCGGGGGCCATTAAAATTTTTTTCTTATAATCGATAGAGTCAGGTGATTGTTCCAAAGCAATAATCTCTATTTTTTTCTTTCTCATTTCACACAAAAGTTTCGTTAAATCATTAAACCCCTCCCAGACTACCTCGTTTTGGGAACCAAGTGCTGTTTTGGCGATATCACCTCTCGGTTTACCTAATTTATCCAAAGGTGTCGGAGTGTAACCGGTTAAAAATATCTTTTTCACTCCCGTCGCATCCGCTGTCCGAAAAATCGCACCGACATTATGTGCGCTACGAATATTGTGCAGTATTAAATAGAGGTCTTTTTGTTTTAAAACTTTTTGACTTACCATATTGATTTTAGTATAGTTTGAGTCACGACGTTTTTCAGTAAAAACCGAGTACCCGCCCATAGCTCAGCTGGTAGAGCAACGGCCTTTTAAGCCGGTGGTCCCAGGTTCGATCCCTGGTGGGCGGACAATAAGTTCCTCTGTTTCCCTAAAAATTTTCTATAACCCTAACACTATTTTTTCCAAAGAAAAACGTAGCGGTACTTCTCCCCTCCTATCTTTTTGAGAGGCCTCCAGCAAACACAGGGATAGTTCTTGCAGCTCTTTCTTCGTGTAGTTACCGACATAACGCTTGGCTTTATTGTAAGAGAAAGTTTTCATATCCGCTTCTTTGGCGTCTTTGGAAATCTTCGCCGCCTGAATGGATTTAACCATCCAAAAAGCAAGGCGACGCAACTCCTCAACATCTTTTCCGAATAAAAGGCCCGTATTCATTGTTTTCCATGCCACAAAAGCATCTCTCTCTCCAATCGCATCAGTGAAAGAAAAAATATTGAATACGAAAGGTTTTTTTTCAACTAAAAGAAACTCTTCCGCCACATGAGCTCTCTTTGAAACCTCTTTAAGATTAACCTGGCTTATTTTATCTTCCAAAAGAATGAAAACATGCGGGGATTCGGTCATTTTTTCCAAGCCTTCCAAAAGGTATTCTTTAACCTCTTCTTTTTGGAGGAGGTTTTTTAAAACAACAATGTATTTCTCATCAAAAAGACCGACTCCGTGAAGCAGCTCTTCCAAACGTTCTTTGATGAAGGGGTCCTCTTCAACCGAGAAAACTTGCGAGCCGGGCCTTTTTTTTAACAAGGCGGAGATCATTTTTTCAAGTCTTTTTTGTCGCTTATGAAAAGCATTTCCATATAAAAGCAATATCATCTTGGTATTTTTTTCATTTTACCCCAACTCCTTCCAGCTTTCACATGCACTTCCAATGGTACTTCTCCGTGACCTTCTTTTTCCAGAACCGACTCCATGATCTTCTTCGTGGAGTTTATAAACTGCTCAAAAAAGTCCTCGGCAACCTCAAAGACAAGCTCATCGTGCACCTGAAGAAGCAGATGTGCTTTACTTCCCGCCTTTTCCTCTTCCAAAAAAGCTTGAACGAGGACGGACGCCCTCTTTATTATGTCGGCAGCCGTCCCTTGTATGGGTGCATTCACCGCCATTCTTTCGGCACCGGCGCGAATATAAGGAACGGGTGAGTTAAGCCCGGCAACATACCGTCTACGACCCAACAGAGTTTTTGTATAACCGAGATCGCGAGCCGAGTTTTTTATCTCCTCCATATAGTGGGCCAAGGTGGAGAAGCGCTCAAAGTATCTGTCCAAAAAAAGACGCGCCTCGGATTGAGAGGTCCCCAGGTTCTGTTTTAATGCGTTCACACCCATTCCATACATGATACCGAAATTTATTACCTTGGCCTTCCTTCTCATCTCATTATCAACTTTTTTTTCGGGAACACCGAAAACCTCGGAGGCTACTGCGGTGTGGATATCCCCTCCGGACTTAAAAACGGACACGAGTTTTTCGTCACCCGAGAGAAGTGCGGCAGCACGAAGATCTATTTGTGAGTAATCAAAAGCTGCTAAAGTATATCCTTCGGTGGCTACAAAAACATCCCTTATTCTTCTTCCGCGCTCCGAGCTCACCGGTATATTTTGAAGATTGGGGTTAATTGAAGAGAACCTTCCCGTGGTGGTACCTGTTTGAATGAACTCCGCGTGTAATCTGTCTTTCTTATCGGTTACTGAAAGTATGGGTTCAACATAGGTCGATAGAAGCTTGGCAATTTCACGGTAATTCATTATCTCTTCGATGATTGGATGTTCTCCTTTGAGTTTCTCGAGTTCGGACTCTCGGGTCGATTTGGCACCTGTGGATGTTTTTTTATGATTTTTAACGGAAAGACCCAGGTCCACAAAGAGGACCTCCCCGAGTTGTTTGGGTGAGTTTATGTTGAACGTTTTACCGGCAAGTTCCCATATTTTCTTTTCTTGTTTATCAAGTTCTTTTTCATATTCTTTCTTTATTTTTCGTAGTTCTTTCCGGTCGATCTTCACTCCCCTTCTTTGCATCTCTTCAATTATAGAGATTAAGGGTTTTTCAACATTCTCAAAAACACGCATCAAGCCGTCCTCCTTCAAGGCCTTCGTAGCTTTTGTGTAAGCTTCGGACAAAGTTCGACATTCAAAAAAATTTAAAATATCACCTTTTTCAGGTTGAGTAATGTCTGAATTAATAAGCCAAGTGGCTACCGCGAGTTCTTTTATTTTTCTCTCATCCATACCCTCTTCCTCGTTCTCTTCCGAAGTCTTGCTTTTTACAACACCGATTTCATCCAGACGACTTAACAAGCTTCTGAATCCAAGTTCTGAGAAAAGAGCCGTCACCTTATCGTGGTCGAATCCCTCCTTCCATTCGCATTCTGATAAAGAAAAATCTATGGGAGCATCGGTTCTTATAGTTGCGAGCATTTTGGAAAAACGAGCTTCCTCCGCGTTGTCCAGTAAAAGTTTTATGATTCTTTCTTTCAATCCCTCTTTTTTAAGTCTATCGGGGTCGTGCTCGGCCACCTCCAAAATATTTTCGATCTTACTGAAAGAAACTATTAATTTTGTTGCCGTTTTCTCTCCGATTCCCCGAACCCCGGGAATGTTATCCGAAGGGTCTCCACGAAGTCCCTTGAAGTCGGAAAGTTGTTCGGGGAGAAACCCAAATCTCTTTTTGACCGATCTTTCATCGTACATCACAGTGTCTTTTATTCCCCGCCTGAGAGTTAACACCTTAACTCTCGAGCCGTCAACAAGCTGTAAGGTGTCCATATCTCCGGAAACAATTACAACTTCCAGGTTCTCGTTTTTTTTCGTCTCTTCGGCAATCGTCCCTATGACATCATCGGCCTCAAAGCCCGCCGCCGCGTAAATCGGTATATTAAAAGCCCTGAAAATATCTTTGGCTCGTTCCAATTGAATTATTAAAGCCTCATCAGCCTTCGCTCTGCCCGCTTTGTATTCATCATATGCCTTATGACGATAAGTCGGTTCGGGCAAATCAAAGCAAGCGGCGATGTATTCGGGCTTTATATCATTAATCGTTTTCAAAAGCATCGTAACAAGGCCATACAAAGCGCCGGTCGGCTCACCTCTCGGGGAAGAAAAGTCCGGTAAGGCATGATAAGCCCTGTGAATTACGGCATGTGCGTCAAGAACGGCTAATTTTTTTTTCTGTTTCAAACCTTTTTTTTTCTTTTTTTCCATATTAATAAATAATACGCCTTTCATTTTCAGAGATAACTTCAAAGTTAATTCGGATGGCTAAGGAAGGGACGACGGAAGAGACGTTCTCCGGCCACTCTAAGCATATCAGATTTTTCGAAGACCCGATTAGCGCCTCCCAACCCAAATTCTTAAGCTCTTCGGAAGAAGACAGTCTGTAAGCATCGATATGAATAAGATGAGAAAAACACCTCCGATTGATAACTCGATAGCGTCGCTCTATGACAAAAGTCGGACTCAAGACCCTCTCCTTAATCAAAAGAGTCTCGGCCAAACCTTTGACAAAAGCGGTCTTCCCACTACCAAGTTCACCTGAAAGAGCAAAAACGCAAGCTTTGTTCGTCCCAAAACCGTTCTTGATGGCCTCTTCCAAAACGGAGCGAGCCAACTCTTGGGTTTCTTTTTCATTTTTGGTGACAGCTTCCACTAAGTCATTGTACCAAAAAAAACGAAACGCGGTCGCGGTGTTGCATGTTATTAAGAATCGGATTATTATGAAAATTTATAATAAATAAAAAACCTTACAAGATTCCGTAAAGAAATAAGGCTAAAAAACTGGTATAATAAAATTCATGACCGACTTTAATGAAGATAAACAAAAAGAAAGAATAGGTGATTTAAAAAGGCACGAACAGGAACATTTAGCTCAACGGCTGGCAAATAAAAACGACTTGCCATACACCGACCTTTCGCTGATTTCTTTAAAAACAAGTGCTGTCTGTATTATTCCCGAAGATAAATCACGTGAGGGGCATTTGGTTATTTTTGATAAAATAAACAAAAACATAAAGGTTGGGGTTTTGTCTCCCGAATACGAAAAAACAAAAGAGGTTTTAAAAGAGCTTGAGGAAGAAGGCTTGATTCCGGAGGTATACATCGTTTCGGAAGAAAGTCTCAGCTTTGCTTGGAAAATATATAGAGATTTAAAGTTCACGGAAAGGAAAAAAGCCGGCTCTTTTGAGATCTCCCCCGAGTCCATCAATCGGTTCCAGGAAGAACTTAAAACAACAGATGATGTAAATCGTTTTATTGCCGACCTAACTTCCAAAAAAAGTATTTCCGACACCTCTGCCGTTCTTGAGGTTATTTTAGCCGGAGCGTTCGGATTAGGAGCTTCGGACATCCACTTTGAGCCGACAGAGAAAGATCTGCGTCTAAGATACAGAATAGACGGCTCTTTATTAGACATGGAAAGTATTCCCTTCAAGATTTATAAACAGATCCTCTCAAGAATAAAACTGCTTTCGAAACTGAAATTAAATGTCGGCGTCAAAGCCCAGGACGGCCGTTTCAGTATTGATATCGGTAGAGCCAACATTGAGATCAGAACATCTGTAATTCCCGGCGGTAACGGAGAATCAATCGTCCTTAGAATCTTGGATCCCGCGAACATTTCAATTTCATTGGAAGAAATGGGAATGAGAAAAGAAATATACGAAGTTTTTCTTGAAGAGATAAGCAAGCCTAATGGCATGATTTTAACGACCGGCCCTACAGGTTCGGGTAAAACGACCGCTCTTTATGCTTCCCTTAAAAAAATATATGCTCCCGAAAAGAAAATCCTGACAATAGAAAACCCGATCGAATACCATCTCGAAGGGATTGTCCAAACCCAAACCGACCATTCTCGTGGTTATGGTTTTTCTGACGGGCTACGCTCAGCCTTAAGACAAGACCCCGATGTTATAATGGTCGGTGAAATAAGAGATGCAGAGACTGCGGAAATAGCCGTAAATGCGGCCCTTACCGGACACCTTGTTTTCTCCACGCTTCACACCAATAACGCCGCGGGAACCTTCCCTCGCCTTATTGATTTGGGAGTAAACGAAAAAACCCTGAGTTCGGCGGTCAACCTTTCCATGGCACAAAGACTTGTGAGAAAGCTCTGTAAAAAATGCAACAAAAAAAGAGGGCTGGAAGAAAAAGAAAAAGACCTTATCGAAAAGGTCTTGGGTTCAATTACAAATAGGAGTCTTTTAAAAGAGGTGCAAAAAGATTTTATTTGGGATCCGGTTGGTTGCGATAAATGCCACCAGACGGGCTATAAAGGTAGAATTGGAGTATATGAAGGTATCCGAATGGACTCGGCGATAGAAGAGATTGTCACCAAAAACCCCAGCGAGAGAGAAATAAAGCAAGCGGCTCTTCCTCAGGGAATCTTGACCATGCAACAGGACGGAGTTTTGAAGGCCCTCGAGGGATTAACCTCTTTTAAAGAAGTCTCGGGAATCGTCTCTCTTCAGGGTCTTGATTAAAAACGATGGTTTATGTTTGTTTTTTACGGTCATCAGTTGCCATGCACGAATTCGAGAAGTTTTTTAGACTTGCTTTGGAAATGCGATTGAGTGATAATTGTGTTAACCTGAAAAAACAAAAATTTGTATTTTTTTGTTCTTAATTAGAATCGACAATTGATAGGAAGTTTCAAAAGGTGTTCTTTGTATTTCCGGCCTCACATCTCCAAGCAACAGAAGGTTTTAGCGATAAGCTACTTTCTAAGGATAACCCCAGAAAAAACCAGAATGTCCTCGATCATAACAATGCTATTAAAAAATGTTGCTTGGAGATGTGGTGCCTGAAAATCAGACTTTATCTGTTTTTTTAAAGTGCCCAAAGGTCAAATTCCCTTTTTTATACTTTAAATATATCACGATAATATTTTTATGTCAAGTAATTCAACCCCCTTTCATAATAAGTCCTTGGACTCCACATTGAGACCCGAACGCTGGGACGACTATGTGGGCCAAAAAACAGTAAAAGAAAACCTGTCTATTCTTATTAAAGCCGCCAAGGAAAGAGGTCAGTCACCTGAGCACCTTCTTTTTTACGGCCCCCCGGGTTTGGGAAAGACAACCTTGACACACTTGGTGGCAAAAGAGACGGGGAACCAAATGAGGGTGACCTCCGGCCCCGCTATTGAAAAAGTTGGCGACCTAGCGTCAGTCATTACCAACCTGTCTCCAAATGACATCCTTTTCATAGACGAGGTGCATCGATTAAATAAAAGCGTAGAAGAGGTCCTTTACCCCGCCATGGAGTCGGGTTCTTTGGATATAATAATAGGAAAAGGGCCGTCCGCTCGCACAATACAGCTTGAGTTGCCTCCTTTTACCCTTATTGCGGCCACTACAAAAATATCCCTCCTCTCCTCGCCACTCAGAAGTCGTTTCTCCGGCGGGGTTTTCAGGTTGGAGTTTTACACAGAAGAGGAGGTCGCTGAAATTTTAAGGAGATCGGCAAAAATGCTTGCAGTGAATATAAATGAGAAAAGTGTTTTTGATATAGCCGGGAGGAGTCGCTTTACCCCCAGGTCGGCCAACTATTTACTGAAAAGGTGTCGAGATTACGCTCAGGTTCATAAAAAAAAGGTAATCGACCTCAGTGTCACCGAAAAGGTTTTCTCTCTTCTGGGTGTGGACAGGGTTGGCTTAACTAAAGCTGATCGGTTAATGTTAAAAACAATAACCGACAACTTCGGCGGGGGTCCGGTCGGACTAAGCACCATCGCGGCATCCCTCTCGGAAGACCGAGGGACACTGGAAGAGTACAACGAACCTTATCTTATACAAATCGGTTTCCTTGAGAGAACACCGAGAGGTAGAATGGTTACACAAAAAGCTTATGAACATCTCCATGAAAACCCTCTCCCCGAAAACGAGTCCTTGTTTGAAGTATAGAACTGTAATATATATATAATAAAAAGGTTATTTAAATATCATGTCAGGACACAATAAATGGTCTAAGATCAAACACAAAAAAGCTACGAGTGACGCACAGAAAAGCAAACACTTCTCCAAGCTCTCGAGACTTATTACCGTAGAAGTAAAAAGGGCTGAAGGAGACAGAAACAGCGCTTCCGTTCGTAAGGTTGTGGAGCAAGCAAAGGCGATAAACATGCCGAACGAAAACATAGAGAAAGCCATCAAAAGAGCGGAGCAGTCCGACACTCAAGAGATGGAGTCTGTGGTGTATGAGGCATACGGTCCGGAAGGAGTTGCTATGGTAATAGAAGGCTTGACGGACAACAGAAACAGGACCGCTGCGGAAATTAAAAGTATTCTCTCAAAACACAGTATGGAGTTGGCTCAGCCGGGTTCCGCCCTGTGGGCCTTCGAAAGAACCGAGGAAGGCTATAAAACCACGACGCCTACCAGCTTAACCAACGAAGCCAAGGAGAAGCTCTCCGTTATTCTGGATAACCTGGAAAACAACGACGATGTCCAAGCAACCTACAACAACGCCGAATAGTGTTCGTGTTATCGGCATAGACCCGGGATACGAGAGGCTCGGGGTTGCCGTTTTGGAAAAACCCGACACAGGAAAAGAATTCCTTGTTTTCTCAGACTGTTTCAGGACCTCACCAAAAACCCCGCAAGCCGAAAGGTTGTTGTTTTTAAGCGACTCGATAGACAGGTGTGTTGAAAAATATAAACCAACCGTCATGGCTTTGGAGACCTTGTTTTTCAATACAAACCAAAAAACCGCCGTTCGTGTGGCGGAGGCCAGGGGAGTTATAATGTCCAGGGCCGCTTTTTTTGGTTTAAATATCTTGGAATTCAGCCCCCTTCAAGTCAAACAAGCCATAACAGGGTACGGAAGGTGTGAAAAAAAACAATTAATGGCGACAATTCCTCATATAATAAAGGTGGAGAAAAAAATTCAGTACGACGACGAATTTGACGCCATTGCCGTCGGCTTAACCTGTACGGCTGTCTTGAGAACATCGCTTTTGATGAGCTCTTTTGAGTAAAGTTTTTTATAAACAGTTGCTTTTTTAAAAAAAATTGTTAAAAATAAACCCATTGTAAGAATAAAGAACCTTAATAAAATGAAGGATTTTGAAAGAAACTTTTCTACTTTTAATGAAAACGAGAGCGTTGACGCTTACGAAGAGAATGATGTTGAGAAAGCTTTTAGTGAATCTTTTTACAATACGGGCGATGAAATGAACAATGATACAGAAGACGATCTCGACGATGACCTGCCGGAGATTCCCGATTTGGAAGAGTGAAAATCTTCGGTTATATTTTATTTTATCCGGAACAATTTTAAAATCGCTTAAAGATGGCCTGTTTTGGGTACTCGCTTTTTAAGGTCCCCGATATTGACCGAGGCCGAAATTAGTTCTATTATGTAATTTTGGAGAAAGCTGTAGTTTCTCTGTTGTTAAACTTTTAATATGTTTGTGACAAAAAAATTTTTTACACACCCTATTTTTAAATATGGATTGATTTTTTTTATTTCCGTATTTGTTTTTTCTTTGGGAGCCGTTATTTTATGGGTTTCCAACCTTAAGATACCTCATCTGGATTCTTTTTCGGAAAGACAAGTTGAACAAACAACAAAAATATACGCAAGAGATGGTAAAACATTATTATTTGATGTTTTCGAGCACGCAAGAAGAACAGAGGTTCCCTTTGAAGAGATAAGTGAATATATAAAATTTGCAACCATGGCAATCGAAGACAGTGGCTTTTACGAACACAGAGGTATACAACCAAAGGCTATACTAAGAGCGGTTTTGGTTAATTTAAGAACGGGAGACTTTACACAAGGGGGGTCAACCCTGACTCAACAGGTTGTAAAAAACTCCGTGCTGACACCGGAAAAAGTTATATCAAGAAAACTTAAAGAGTGGATTTTCTCCGTACGACTCGAGAGGGTTATGGATAAAGATACTATTTTTGAATTTTATCTTAATGAAACACCTTATGGAGGAACCATTTACGGAGTCGAACAAGCCAGCCTCTCCTTCTTTGGTAAATCTGCTTCCGATGTAACCATTGCTGAGGCGGCTTATTTGGCAGCCCTGCCTGTGGCCCCAACAAGACTTTCACCTTACGGTTCAAACAGGGAACTTCTCGACAGAAGACAGAGGTTTGTTTTGAATAAAATGTTAGACCACGACTTTATAACGGAAGAAGAGCACCTTTCTGCGACCGAAGAAGAGGTTGTTTTTTTAAGCAGGGAAGAAGGTGGAATAAAGGCGCCCCATTTTGTTATGTATGTTCAAGAGTATCTAGAAACCAAATACGGTAAGGATATTTTAGACCGTGGCGGACTTAGTATAACAACCACCCTTGACTATGATATGCAGAAGGAGGCGGAAAGGTTGGCTTTGGAGCACTCTTTTCGTAACAAAGATAATTTTAACGCCGAAAACATCGCCCTCACTGCCATAGACCCCAAAACGGGAGAAATTTTAGTCATGGTTGGTTCCAGAGATTATTCGGACCCCGACATAGATGGAAATTATAATATTACAACATCATACAGACAGCCCGGATCAGCCTTTAAACCCATTGCTTACGCTCAGGCTTTTATAAAAGGATACACCCCCGAAACAGTTCTGTTTGACTTAAAGACGCAGTTTTCAACCGCCTGCAAACCTTACGACTCGTCCCACTCTTACCCCTGCTACTCACCTCAAAACTTTGATGGGATATTTAGAGGACCGATAACAATGAGAGAGGCTCTTGCACAGTCAATAAATGTCCCGGCTGTTAAGACGCTGCATTTGGCCGGCCTGCGTGAAACGGGACAACTTGCCCAATCTATGGGTCTTGAAAACCTGACCGATATAGATAGATATGGTTTAACGATGGTATTGGGTGGAGGTGAGGTTTCCTTGCTTGATATAACGAGCGCTTACGGTGTTTTTGCCAACGAAGGAATACGTATTAAACCCTTCCCTGTTCTAAAAATAGAAAACAATAAAGGAGAGCTTCAGGAAGAACACCAACCGGTCAGAGAAAGAGTTTTGGATAAAAATATAGCACTGATGATATCAGATATATTGTCCGACAACAGCGCAAGAGCGCCCGCATTCGGTGAAAACTCCCTTCTTCATTTTCCGGGTTACAGTGTCGCTGTTAAAACGGGAACAACAAATGACTACAGAGATGCTTGGGTTGTTGGATATACTCCACACATTGCTGTTGGGGCTTGGGCCGGGAATAACGACAACTCCCCAATGGAAAGACGTGTGGCAAGTTTTATAATAACTCCCTTTTGGAGGGATTTTATTCAACCCGTGCTTGTTGAACAAAGAGGTCTGGGTTTAAACGCGGTTTTTCCTTCACCAAAAGAAGAAAATCTTTCCCTTTTGAAGCCGGTTTTAAGGGGTTCTTGGCGGGTAGAAATTTTTGAAGATAAAGATGAAAACAATGAAGAGGAAGAAGAGGATAATGAAAATGAAAACAATGAAAATGAAGGTGACGAAAATGAAAATAACGAAACACAACAAGAAAGGGTGCCTTCTTTAAGTATTCATTCCATACTTCATTGGGTTGACAGAAAAAATCCCAGGGGTGATATACCTTCAAATCCTCACATGGATCCTCAATATATTTATTGGGAGTATCCTGTTCAACGTTGGGCTGAGTGGCATGGAATGATAAGGGTGGATGAAAAAGAAGAAAGTAATCAAAACAACAACTCAGAATATATTGAAGACGGTGAGTAATTTTTAGTCCCTTTCACGATAAAAAACTGTAATAAGTATTATTTATTTTATTTTTAAAATCTTAAGCGATCCTCCTTTTTGATAAAATGAGGTTAATATTTTTTGTTTATTTATTATAATCTCATTTTTAACAACCGAATTACATTTTATATAAACACAGTCTTTTTTGATTGAAAAATTTTTTACTTCGATAGATATCCTCAAACAATCCGAGACCGCTTCTTTGAAAATAATTCTACTTTCTTTATGCTGATAAAGTGTTTTTTTGAAACGTTCAAGTAATTCGGATATTTTTTCCATTAAATCTTTTATTTATTCATCGGCATTATAAGTTGTGTTAAGGAGTCATTATTCAAACCTTTTATCGCCATAGGCTTGTTAAGACCCTCAAAACCGAGAATAATACTCTCTGAATTAAAGAAAGGCAAGCAGTCGGATATATATTTATGATTGAAAGTTATTTCTATATTATCCCCCTCAATCTTTGCATCTATGTTTGTTGTGTTGGTACCAATATGAGTATTGTTTGTTTCGATTGTAAGGTTGTTTTTTTGTTTTGAAACGATAAATTTAACTTGATTAAATTCACCTGAAAAAATTGAGTTTATCTTTAGTGCGGAAGAAAGATCTTCTTTTAATATTGTTGCTTGGGTAATAAATTTTTTAGGTATTATTTGTTGATAGTCAGGAAAAACTCCATTTATAGTTCTTGATGTTATTAAAGTATCCTTTGTGGTCAGAGATACTTGATTTTCATCAACAAAGATATTAATCCCCTCTTTTTTATCAATCAGTCTTATAATGTTTTGTGTATTTTTATAAGGAAGAAGAATGGAAACTTCTCCCAAATCAGATTTTGTGTTTATTTTTTTTTCCGAAAGCCTGAAAAAATCAGTGGCAACAAAAAATAACATGTTCCCTTTTTCGTATACATAAACACTTGCAAGCTCTGGTTTGATATTAGAGGTTGAGGCACTCAACCAAACAGATCTTATTCCTTCTTCGAAAGACGAGGAGGGAATAGTAAAGTAACCCAACTCTCCTTTAGCTTTTGGAATGTTGGGGAAATCTTCAGAAGAATAGGTGTTTATTTTTGTTGAAGTTTTATTTGTTTTAATTAAAATGAAATTTTCTTTTTCTTTTTTTTCAATATTAACCTTACCTTTATCACTTATATTGGTAAAGAGGTGTGTAATAACATCACTTGGAACAGCAAAACTTCCTGTTTCATCAACTCTACTTGGAACATCAATCTCCACTCCAATATCAAGATTGGTTGCTTTTAAACAAACACTCTTTTTTTTAGCTTCAAAAAGAACACATTTTAAAACAGGAAGTGTTGGATTTTTTACTGCAACTTTTTCCAGTTTCTGTAATGCGGAGGTTATTGATTCTTTGGTGCATTCTATTTTCATTTTATATATAAGATATTTATTTTTTTATTTCTACTTTTTATTATTAGGGTTGTTTATATGGGGATAGTGATAAAAACTGAGGACAGTCTTGGTTTTTTAAATATTTTTATTAATCAATAATGTGGATAGTATAAGAGTTATAACTGGTAAAATTTTTTAACATTTCTTTTTGCTATAGATATCAATGGGTTGTATATATTGTTTTCAACTGTTTATAAACATTTTTATTAGCCGATTATGGTTCTTATTTGTTCCAATTCTTGAGATAGGTTTTCATTTGTTTTTAACTCTCTTCTTATTTTCTCACATGAGTGAATAACGGTTGTGTGGTCTCTCCCTCCCAACTTCTCTCCTATGGAAGGGTAAGAGATCTTATAGTCTTCTCTTAGTAGATACATTGTTACTTGTCTGGGTCTGATAACTTCTTTTTTTCTAGTTTTTTTATGAATACATTCCTCTTCTATATTATAAAAAGAAGAAACAGCCCTGATTACCTCTGAAGGAGAAACTGTTTTTTGAGGTTTCTTGGTGTTGCGGGCTAAGTGTTTCACTTCTGAAAGAGAGATAACCCCCTTTTTTAACTTCATTTGGCAAGCTAAGGAGTTCAAAATACCCTCCAGATCACGAATATTACCTTCTATTGAGTAGGCTAGATAGTTTATTATTTCATCAGAAAGGGAAATATTATTCGTCTGTGCTTTCTTTTTCAATATCGCCGCACGAGACTCTTGATCGGGAGGAGGAATATCAACAATCATTCCGGCACCGAACCTTGATTTAAGCCTATCTTCCAAGCCAGGAATATAGTTAGGGTGTTTATCGGAAGAGAAAACAATCTGTTTGTTGTTGTCATACAAAGTATTAAATAAATGAAAAAGCTCTTCCTGTGTTTTTTCTTTATTTGACAAGAACTGTATATCATCCATTATCAAAACATCATACTTTCTATATTTTTCTTTAAACTCAGTTACTTTATTTAACTGAATTGAAGTTACATAATCAATCACAAAACGCTCCGAAGTAACATAAAACACATTAATATCTTTGTTTTTTTCCGTAACCTTGTTTCCTATCGCTTGTATTATATGTGTTTTCCCATGTCCGGTTCCTCCGTAAACAAAGAAAGGGTTATAGACGGAACCGATGTTTTTAATGACCGCTTGAGATGCCGCGTAAGCAAGTTCATTAAAAGGACCGACAACAAAAGAATCGAAACTGTAACGAGGGTTAAGGTTGCTGTCTTTGTTTATATAGGTGTTCGCCAAAGGTAGTTCCGTGGCGATACTATCCTGATAAGAAGACTCTTTACTCTCTTTTTTATTGCGATTTTTTTCCACAACATAATCCAATGAATATATATTTGAAGAAATATTTCGCAAATTCTTCAATATCATTGAGTGGTACTTCGTTGAAAGCCAATCTTTTACAAAAGTATTCGGAACACTTAACTGAATAATTCCACCATCTTTTTTAGTTATATATGTATCTTTGAACCAAGTATTAAAATTTGCTTTTGATATAGATAGTTCTATTTCCACAAGAGCGTTTTTCCAAAGCTTTTCATTATCCATGGTTACTGTTTTCATTGATGAGATTTTTTATAATATACTGAGAGCATATCATTTTCAGTTGTTTTTATGCCAGCGGCCCGACTGTTAAACACCTGTTTATAATATGTGGATAGTGCTCCCGAAAGGTTATTTTAAAGGGTTTTAAAACAGATGGCAAATAATTTGATATCCATCTTTTCTGCGCTCCACCGGCAATTTATTCATATAATACTCGGACCCCACTAAAACTTCAAGTGGTGCTCTTGTTTTTAAATACCAAGTGCATTATTTTGGTGTCGGAGAATCCCTGACACATCTTCATCTTTTCTTTCAACTGTATCCAGCGCCATAATATGTCTCGGGTGTGCGGAAAACAAATCTTTGGTTTTTTTGGAGATTTTTCAAGACCCACCTTCTTAATCTTAGTAAAATAAGTGACTTTATGCGAAAACGCATGAACCCCACCCATATCGAAGATTAAACTACTCAATAATCGGAACACTTTGATGTTTTTCTATTTCTTTAACATCATGGGAGTCTGAAGGTAGAGAGTAAAGTTTTGAAGCGCCGAGATGGGGATTTATGTCCCCTCTTAGTAATCTTTTAATTTCTTCAGAAATTCAAACAACTCCTAATCTTTTTTTCTTCTTCTCGAAATCTTTTTCTTGGGATTCAAGGACTCCGGGCTCACTCCGTCTTTTTTAAGAAGGTCTTTCTGGCTCCAAATCGTACGCTCTGAGACCAAAAAAGCAAGAACAGTTGATCTCATACCATACCTTTCCCATAATCAAGGATTTTCATCTTTTTATGCTGTTTTGTTAATTATATGTGAATAACTTACAGCACGGCTGTGTACTGTTATGGGCCCCTTATCCCCCGGTGTTTTGATTAAATTTTCATACCACCCTCATTTGATCGAGATGAGCGGGACGTTCTCAGGGTTAGTCAATAAATAAATTTGATTTTTTATTAATTAATGGTACTATTTACTGGTCATGTCTTTTACATATAAACCCAAAAAATTAAAAAGGAAAAGAAAACACGGATTTTTATCTCGCCAGAAAACCACATCCGGTAGTAAGGTTATTAAGCAAAGACGTCGAAAAGGGAGAACAAAACTCTCGGTTTCCGGTTAAATTTCCATGATTCCCAAAAAAAGCAGACTCTTCACAGACGAGGTTAGAAGGGTTTTTGACGGTCCGGAAGAGGTTTCATCATCTGACTTTTTTAAAACACTGATTGTTTTTAAAGACTCTGGCCGTGCCAGGTTTGCTGTTGTTGTTCCTAAAAAAACCAGCCCAAAAGCGGTAAAAAGAAACGCCCTCCGCCGTCGTGCTTTTTCAGCCTTATCTGGTTTTTACACAAAAACGAGACCCGGTCTTTATGTAATTATCGTTAAAGATAGGGTTATTAAACTAGACGCCCTCAAGATCTCGGAAGAACTACAAAAACTCCTGATAAGTAAAAAAAGATAATTTTATTATTGAAAGACTTCCATCTCCCTACAAATACCGGAAGGACTTTCTTTATATGATTTTTTAGTTTATGATAACGGGCATATTTAAGGTATTATATAAGCTAGACAGACCAGCGTATGATTTCCCTTCTTAAAACAATAATTTACGAGCCGCTTTACAATATCCTTGTTTTTATCACCAGCATATCCCCTTTTGTGGATGCGGGTATTGCTGTTGTTACACTTACTGTGCTTGTTCGATTCATTATTTTTCCTATTTCAAAAAAAGCCATACTTGCTCAACAAAAAATTCAATTACACCAAGAAGAACTGAAGGAATTAAGGGATAAATATAAAGACGACAAACAGAAACAAGCCGAAGAGATGCTTAAGTTTTATAAAGAGAAGAAAATAAACCCTTTTTCGACCATCTTTCTTTTTTTGGCGCAGATGCCAATCATAATATCCTTATACCTCATATTTTTACACGCCAATTTGCCGGAAATAAGGTTTGATCTTCTTTACAGCTTTGTTCCCCAGCCCAAAGAGATCAGTATGGTGTTTTTGGGCGTCCTGGATATATCCGGTAAAAGTGTGATTCTCGCTGTTTTGGCGGGCGCGACCAGTTTTTTTCAACTTCGTCTTTCCATGCCGCCGATACAAAAAAAGAAAGACAACCCCTCTTTCAAAGATGAGCTTGCCAGGAACATGAGTATTCAGATGCGTTATTTTTTCCCCTTTATTATCGGGGGAATAGCTTACTTTCTTTCAGCGATCGTGGCATTGTATCTCCTTACAAGTAATCTGTTCACAATCGGCCAAGAGCTCTTTTTAAGAAAGGATAAATTAAAATTCAGAGAAGAACTGGAAAAAAAGAACTCGGAAAAGAAAGAACAAAAGGAAGAGAGCGAAGAGAATAAAACAATAAAAGAGGAAAAAGAAAACAATAAAAAAATAATCAAAACATATAAAGGTAAAAAGAAAAAAAAGTATGGAAGAAAAGCAAGAAATTAATAATACAATAGAGCTGACAAAAGAGTTCCTTGATGCGATGGGGGCTTCTTATGAGAACATTGAGGCGAGAGATGAAGATGGAAGAATGATCGTGGCGGTCTATACGGAAAAAGACTCTAAAATCCTTATAGGAAGGTTTGGTGTAAATCTTATATCTTTGACCAGGGTCCTTAATATAATAGTTAAAAGAAAATTCGGGAAAGACGCCCAGGTTTTTATAGATATAAATGATTACTACAAAGAGAACCTTGATAACATAAAGAAAAAAGCTTTAATGATTGCAGAGAGGGTAAAGTCGTTTCAGGTTGACATGGAGCTCGAGCCCATGAATCCGCTGGAGAGAAGATTCGTCCACTCTTTGTTTGGAAACAGCTCCGGCATTACCACCAGATCAAAGGGGGTTGGCAATGAACGACGAGTGGTAGTAAGTCTTAGAAAAGAAGATAAAGAAGAAGGCGGTGTCGATTTCTAAAAAACAAAAAAAGCTCCAAAAAATCTTTTTGAAAAGAAACTCCAGGACCTGAACTTACTTTACGTCGTCTTCTTAGCGTGTTTGGGCTGTTTTGGTCGTCTCGTATACCCAGAGGTCACCGGTTTTTTTATCGGTGAAGAAAAAATAATTGTTTGAACTGTCAAAAAACAGACTATACGCGTCAACGTTGGCGAAACCGGTTCGTACTTGACCGGGGTTAAGGAAAACCTCGGTTTTTTTAGTATCGATATTAATTTTTTTAAAGACACTGTCGTTGAAAGAAACTTTTCCTTGGTACCATGCATCCGGATAGAGATGGGAGGGTAAAGAGTTCGGAACGGCGCAAATAAAAACACTCTTTTCTTTCCATACACATTTATCAACTAAGGTTTTCAGACCACTGACCTCTTCGTTAGTTTTTTCTTGATGGTTAAATAGCTTCAAAGATACATCATTACGTAAACTCTCATTATAAAGAGTGAAAGAGGCGTTGTTATTGGTTTTGGTTACAAGGCCTTCTATTCCTCTCAGAGCATGCGATACAGCTCTGTTTTGAGGATTAAGAAGGTACATATGACCCTCTACATAGCCGGACGGTTTGGTAGTCAAGGTGACGGCATTGCTTGAGGCCCATTCGGCAACCCACTCTCTTATCTGTGATGAAAAAACATGTTGCCCTGTAACGCTACCCGTACCGGTGAAGGTGCTTGTAAAACCGTCAACACCACTACCTTCTTTAACGGTGTAGAAAAAAGAATTTCCCCCAGGTGAAACGGCGTAAGCCAAGGTTTCTTCGGGTAGTCGGTTACCACTCCACATAAAGCCGTCATCGTCTTCGGAGAAGGTTACCGTTGCAATTTTCGCATCGTAACCTGAATTCTCCAGAGAGTAAATGAGAACGTTATCCTCGTCCAACCAAGAAACTCGGTGGGCGCCCGAAAAGACACCCTCATCATTACCGAGAAGCAAAACATGACCTTCTCCGCCAATCTCCACCTCATAAAGATTCCCCTCTCCTCTTGATATATAGCGAACATAGGTCTTTTCATCTTTAACGAAGGTGTAAGCACCCCCCTCCGCAACAGGATGCTCCGAAAGCCTTCTCAGCCTGTCGTGCTTATCAATATCGGGAGACGGATCGTCGGGGGTCGGCACGGGATCCGTTGTGTCAACCAAAGTACCTCTACCCCCGAAAGGAAAAGCTCCACGCAAATCCTGAAAGGCGTCTTCGGGGTCTTCGGCAAAAAGAAAGAGATACAGAACCAAAGCTAATCCTCCTACAACCAAAAGAGCCCCGATGACTATGACTATGATTCCTTTTTTGTTCATTTTAACTTGTTCATAACTGGTAAAATTTATTCCACTTCGGCTTCATATTAAGATACGTCAGGTGGGACACCGGGATTTAAATTAAAACTAAGTAAGGCGGGATTTATTGTATAAAGGACCAACCATGAGGCTAGAACTAACATAAGACCCAAGAGTGCGCTGGTTATTGTTTCTTTCCCACCCTCTTTTCCACTCATGGAGTCGATCGTTACGTATTGAGCCCCTCCTATTGCGACGAATATTATAGCTAAAACGGCGGCTACACCTATAAGTAGGTTAATGATTCCGCCGATGTAGGTAAAAAAAACGGCACCTTGCCCTGGTGTTTGAACTCCGGGGAGCTCTTGAAGAGGTTTCCCTGATGCATAAACCTCATTAATAAACCCTGACATTAATATAAAGAATGTTAAGATCAAAAGTAAAGAAAAAAGCAAAACATCGAAGATTCGATTTTTTATTAAAAAACTTTTTACTTTAAGGGTTTTCATAATCTGTTTTTAAAGAATCATCTTATAGTAAACATCACTTCGGCGGTCGCGTTTTCTCTGGTGTTTTCTAAATTTTTCATTTTAACAGAGACCGAGGATCTTCCCGTAAACCCTCTGTCAATACTGAAATGAGCGCGGTCCAAGTTTTCGAAGTCGGGGATAATTTGTTTATTCATAAACCAGCTTGCACTGAGGGTTCTTTTTTCTCGATCACCAAAAAAGAAAGGTGTTGCAACTAACCAGAGGTTTTGATCTTTGGGAGAGTAGTTTGCAAAATGGTTAATTGCCCGACTGTAGTCGATCCCATATTTATCTTCAGTATATATTAAAATTTCAGGGTTTCCCGAGCGAGGGAAGGGTATTCGACCTGTGGCTTTTTGGCCGGTGTTTATTCTTGTAACTTCGACCAGCACGGAGGCCCTACTTAACGTATCGGAAAGATCTACAACCAAAGTATTCCTCCCTCGTCCAGAAGCGCCACGGACATCTCGATTATTTACTTTCCAGGAAAAGACGTAGTTATCAGGATTTTCAACAGCATCCGGGCCAATGAATTTCGGAAGTGCAATAAACTCCACTATTCCCTTGTCAGATGAGGGTGTAAGCTTTTTACCTTGATAGAATGCCGGAGCATAGGTGTTCGCTTGCCAGAATATATCAACTTCTGCGGGGGCTATTTGGATGCTTGCGTTTTTTCTTATTCCTGAATCAGTTAAAATATCGACTTTGATGGTGGAAGTTTCACCGACTTCGCCTGCTGAAAAATTAAAAAACCTCAATCCATAGTCGCTTTCTTGTAAATTTCCGTCGAGGTACCAAGTCATCACCGATCTGTTAAAGTCGACATCGCTTTTAATGGCCACTTGCACGGTTTCTCCCGCCGAAGGGTTTGTCGGATTGAAAATCAGATAAGTTTCCTTTTCCAGCATCGCGTCCAGATTATAAACCTCTCTCATGTATCTGTCGAAATCCTCCACTTGTTTCATCATTGAAGATAGCTCTCCTTCATCAAAATGATCGGTCAAACCGGTGTGTTTCAGTTGCTCAAAAATAGCATCTATATAGGCGTTTGATGGAAGCGGTGCCCCCACCAAGCTTATTGTGAAACAAAAAACAAAAAACAAACCGAATTCATTAAAAAGCTTTATTTTCATTATTTTGATTATACCATTCATGATGGATGTTTATAGGTTACGGGTGTTGAAAACTTTTAATTATTTCTAGATTGAAAAAACTTCTCTTTCAAGACTTTTCATCTCTTCTTTGGTCATTCTGTTCACCGATTTCAGCTTTTCTTCAGCTTTTTTGGCCCTCTTTTTAACCAAACGCCAGCTGTAAAGAACGAGGATGGTGTTCAATGGTAAAGCACTAAATCCGGGCAGCGTGCCTATAAAACAGGCGAATATCAAATAGTATATCCTGATTCGCATACGCAAAAACCAACCCTTTCCATGCAAAAAGAAAAAAATGAAAAATGACAAAAAGAGCCCAAAGACCCAAGTAATTATGACCAAGGGGAGCGCTATAGCTATTCCGAAGCCGGTAAAGGCAAGCAGGGCCTTAAGGGCAAAGAAGACGATATCGATAAAGTCCTTGAACATAGCCAACATTATTGCCAACATAAAAGCGGCAAAATCGTTTCCTTTTTCTATTTCTTTATTGAGCTTGGCAACAAGTCGGCGTGCTTCTTGGGTTAAGAAATATTCGACTTCACGATTTGTTCTCATGTTTCATTTTTTATACAAATGCGTTTGACTATTTACTTAATCTTAATATTTTGTAAAGAAATTTTTAACTTTTCTGCGTTTAATTTTCTTCTTCCATCCTGGCTTTTTCTTGTTTTATAGCGAGTATCTGTGACGGGTCGGAGGTTATTATCTGATCTTCCGTGTAGGAGGCGATTATTCTCACCGCTACATGTTTTATTCCGGCAAAGAAGACACCCTCCCCCACTTGGGATTCGATGAGGAGGTACTTTTCTTCATCGGTGAGATTGAAGGTCTTTTGCAACCGGTCAATGGTGGTTGCGGACTGTTTTAACAAAAGCTGAATCGAGGAGTTGGTTATTATCGGCACCCCGTAAGGAGAGTTCAAGAAGTCCCCAACGTCTTGGGTTATTGTCGAGAGCCCCAAGTAGTATTTTCTTCCACGCTTTGCCAAGTTTAAAAGAAAAGCGGCCGTGTCTTCTGATTTCATCATCCACCAAGCCTCGTCAACGACAAGGAGTCTTTTTCTGATATCTTTTCTAACCATGCTCCAGATGTGGTTCATTATTATATACATCGCCACCGACTTAAGCTCATCCTCCATGTCCCTCAAGGAGAAAACTATGAATTTGTAATCGAGATTTATATTACTGGGTTCGTTTATGAACCCCGACCATGTCCCTTGGGTGTATTTGCTTAACCTTTGCGCCAACTGGTCTCCTCCCTCCATTCCGCCCAAAACCATCTCGAAATCGGACAAAAGAGGCTCTTGAAAATCGGCCTCGGGATCGGTGTCGGGGGTGATGTCCCTCAGGGCGTAGGTTTCCGAAATCGCTTTATCAATAACCGCGTCTTCTTCGGAAGTCAGACCCCCGAGCATGATGCGGAAAAGACCGGTCAGGTGGATGCTGTGGGATCGCAGGACCCCGGCAAAGGATTCATCCTCAGCCGGCCTCGGAAGCTCAAACGGATTTATGGTGTGCTCCGAGGTCAGAGAGATGTCAAAGAAACGACCCCCAACCGCCTTTGCCATGTATTCGTATTCCTTTTCCGGGTCTATAACGATGATGTTGGTATCAAACATGAGGCTTCTCAAGATCTCCAATTTTGCCGCATATGATTTACCCGCACCGGAAGTGGCAAAAATAACAGAGTTGTAGTTCGGTAATGAGAATCTATCAAAAATAACCAGGCTCGAATTATGTCGGTTTACTCCGAAAAGAATCCCTTTGTCGGAGGTTAGGTCGAAAGAAACGAAAGGAAAAATACTCGATAAGGGCTCGGAGTTCAGCTTGGAGTGAACTTCCAAAAGATCGGTACATGTGGGGAAGATACTTCGTAAACCTTCTTCCTGTTGGAAAAGAGCCGGCTTAAGATAGACGAGTCTGGATTCGAAAATTGATTTTATTTCCGATTCCGCTCGGTTCAGATCCGCCTCGTTGTTCCCATATATTGAAACATAAAGACCGACGTTAAAGAGTCTCTCGGTCGCCTGCATCAGGCGATCTCGGAGGTCTTCTAAGTCGTGGTAAGCCGTTTCAAGCTCGGGGCTGCGAACTTGCCCTTTTTCTTCCCTTTCGTTGATTTGACTTTGAACTTCCGCCACCTTTTTTTGAAACTGTCGAAGAACTCGTTCCGTCTCAACTGGGTGAATGAACAAAGAGATGTCGTAGACTCCATCCAAGTTGATTATCGGTGCGAACCAACCTTCGTTCAAGAAACGCGGATAGGAAATAACAAAGTAAGTTCTCATTATCTTGGTGCCCAAATTTATTTCACGGGAGGTTATTTTTAAGGCGCTTGGCGCAATTATGTCCTTAAGCATTAATCCACCGTCTTCTTTTTCGGTGTTGTCTAAGGAGGAACCTTTTTGAGTACTTTGTTTTTTAAAAATATCAGTAAAACCCATATTGTTTTAATTTATTACACCCGTTCTTTCTTCTCCGGGATTGAAAAGGTTATAGAACAGCTCTTTAATCTCCTCACTTCCGAGTGTGGCGGTGCGAAGACCACAACGCCTCAAGCCTTGTTCAACCACGGTGACTCTTTGGCTGAGCTGCGTTCTGTGCTCCTCGAAAGACCTCTTTGAAGCCTCTGTTTTTTCTTCCTTAGTTGATTTGGAGAAAAAAGAGGAGCCCGAACTCTTTTTCGCGCCCACCATTGACGGACTGTAAGGAATAATAACGAAAAACGCTTTGGTCATAATATTCACATTTTCAGTGTATTTTTTTATAAAACCTATGTATTCGGTTATTTGGATTCTTAAAAGCTCATTTTCTTGTTTCTTGTGTTGCTCTTCCAGGAGCTGTAGGTAAGGCCTTATATCAAGTTCTCGCGACTCCATGAATATTTGGATTGAGAAATCGATCGTGTTAAGAAAGCTCTGGAACTGCATCAGGAGAGCGGAGCGCTCGTCTTCGGACTTAAGGGCGATGTTTATTGTGGAGACCATAAGCACAGCCCTGAAAGAGCCGTCTTCAAGTATGATTACGTTTTCTCGAACTTCTTTTATCGGAACGAAAGACTGTGTTGGTGAGTGTTTGGATCGGGGCATGTTTTTACTGTGAATTATTATGGTTATCAACCTCGCTGTCGTTGTGAGACCTTTCTCCGGTGGCGGGAGCGTCGCCCTTATCCATACCTAACAAAAAAGTCTTGTTTTTAAGAGTTGAACCGGGGTTTTTTTCAGGTGCAACCAAGGCGCTTTCGGAAAAGATCCCTCGGTTTTCTTTCTTTTTCCAGACATAGATTTTGTTTTTTAGAAAGTGTCTAAAGGCAGCCTCGACCGTTACGATAAAAGGACGCTTGTTCACTTGATAGAAAGCCAACGCTCCAGACAGCACCCCGATTGGAATTGCCAGCAAAATCGCCAAAAAAGTTGCTAAATATACGAAGCACAAAACAATGAACCCGCCTCCCCCGACAACATAGATAAACTGCTTAAAACTCAAGGGGCCGAATATTTTGTCTTCTATTTCTATAAACTGTGGAACCTGGAATCTCATATTTTAAACCTTTCACTTCTTACTCAAGAATTATAACATTAATTTTTAATATCAAAATTAACAACTCGATAAAAAACCGGCCTTTTTCAAATCACCGAACACCGGCCGGCAGGGAGATCTAAGCCCTTTTTTCTGTCGGCACCTCGGAGTTTTCGTCTTTTGAAACAGGGTCTTCGGAACCTTCTATAACTTTCAGTATATTGGCTTTTTCTTTTTCAAGATCACCTTGTCTTATTTTCTCCGCATCGCTGTTCTCGTTTTTTTTCTCACCGTTGTACATCAAGGGAGCGGGCTTAGGTGGCGGGGTCGGCACACCTTTTTTAAGAGAGCTTTCATCGTCTTCTTTTGTCATTTCGGCTTCTATCTTAAGGATGCTTTCAAGAAATGGCTCAAGGAGAGCGACTGCGTCATTGGAGACGGACCGTCTAATCTCATTGTCTGTTATCTGCGACGAGATGTTTGAAGAAAGCTCTCCCATCTCTCCCACTCCCAAAAGGATATACAAGA
>SKVL01000008.1 GCA_007129455.1 Candidatus Campbelliibacteriota bacterium
AATCACTTCGTTCTTAAAATACCGGAAAAACCTTTTCGAGTCCGCACAACGTGTTTTTTACAAAAACACTGCGCACCCCTCCTTGTTCACTTTGTTTACTGCGGAGGGGACAGGACTCGAACCTGCAAGGGATTGCTCCCGGCGGTTTTCAAGACCGCTGCCTTACCAATTCGGCGCACCCCTCCTTTACGCACAACATACTACCAAAAAAATCAAGACTGGGCTAGTATTAATGAATGCGATTCCTTGGAATTGATTATGGTAAAAAAAGAGTGGGCTTGGCCCTGTCGGATGAAGAGAGAACTTTAGCTTTTCCTCATAAGACCTTATCCAACAATAGAAAACTTGTCGAAGAGATAAGTGATATCTGCCAACGAGAAGAAGTCTCCTTGGTGGTAGTGGGTAAATCGCAGATGTTTTCCGGTAAAGATAATCCAATCATGAAAGATATCGAATTTTTTATAAAGAAATTTTCAGAGGTAACAAAGGTACCTGTTTATCTTGAGGCTGAGTTTTTCACTACCCAAGAAGCGTACAAAATTCAGAAAGACAATAAAAACGCAGACGCGTCCGCGGCAGCTTTGATTCTTCAGCGCTTTCTGGAAAAACACAACTTTAAGGGTGTAGAAACATAAAGTTATACTGTATAATGTTTATACGTATGATTACACGTTCTCGTTTTTTGAAATTTTTTCCGCCACCGAAGTTTCTTGTCATGCCGGCAGCGTGTGTTGCTGTTTCTGATGAAACGCTAAGATTTGTTGATTTAAAAAAGGGACGAAGATCAATAGAGTTAAAAAACTACACAGAAAAAAAACTCCCCAAAGAAACCATAAGTGCAGGCGAGGTACGTAATTCAAAAGCGTTACTCTCCGCTCTTAAGGAGATGAAAAATGATTTCGGAACAAGATACGTTTCTCTTTCTCTTCCGGAAGAAAAAGGATATATATATACAACTCAGGTACCCACAGACGAAGAAGGGGTAACCGAAGAGCAGGTAGCCTTTACTCTTGAGAAGAACATTCCCTTTGCTGTTGATGAGGTGGTTTTTGATTATGTTGAAACGGGAGAGAAGAGTAAAACGGGAAGCGAGGTTGTTGTTATGGCTTTGCCTAACACGGTTGTGAGGGGGTACGTTGATGTTTTGGAACAGGTCGGCCTCACTCCTTTGTATTTTGAGATAGAGTCCTACTCTCTTTCTCGTGCGGTTATAAATTTGGATGACCCCAGGACTCATCTGTTGGTGCATATACAAAAAGACACCACCAACATTTCGATAATCAGTAGAAACATTCCTCGTTTTACTTCCACTGTGCATAGCGGTTCCGATCTCGGGACCGCCGACACCTTGCGCCAAGTGGCTTCTTGGCTTAAAGAGGAAATCGGGAGAGTTAAGTCGTACTGGCAGTCTCATGGATCTCGAAGCGCAGGTGTGCCTCAGACGGTTGTTTTGTGTGGGGAGATGATGGGGCAGGGCTCGGAAAAAGACGTTATAGCTTCCGGCTTGGATGTGGAAGTTAATATCGCTAACGTTTGGGAGAATGTGACAAATTTTGATGATTACGTGCCGGACATACCTCATTCAAAATCATTAAAATACGGGACGGCAATAGGTCTTGCAATCAGGGAGTTTAAAAGAATAAATTAGTTATGTTCAATCTTTTGCCTGAAAAAGAAAAAGAAAAATTAAGAAGCGAGTACAAAATGCGCCGATGGTCGGTATTTTTTGTCTTTGTTTTAATTTCCGGGGTAGTGTCGATAATCTTGTTTGCGCCAACATATTTTGTCGTTTATTTTGAAAAACAACACCTTGCTAATTTCCTTGAAGAGATAAAACTTGAATCCAAGGAGATTATTAACCCCAAGGTGCTTGAAGAGCTTAGTGACGCCTCCGAGATAGTGAAACTTCTCGAGCCTCACACCGAAGAAGTTTTCGTAGCTGAGTTGATAAGGGCGGTACTTGAACGTAAACCCACAGGCATTTCCATAACGAGCTTCTCTTTTGAAAAAACAGGAGGTGGAAAAGAGTTGCGCGCTTCTCTTGCCGGGTTTGCCGAAACAAGAGAAGTTTTGCTTGAGTTTTCAAACGAACTCAAAAAAGAAGACCACGTTACTGATGTTGAAATCCCTCTCGCCAGCTTTACTCGTGAAGAGAACCTTGATTTTTCGTTGCAAATTAAAGGAAACTTATATTAAAAAAATGAAGTCTTTAAAGTATATTTTGATAATAAGCGCGACACTGGCTATGGTATCTTGGGGGTGTTATGTTTTTTTTCTATGGAATATCGGAAGTCAAAAAGAACAAATAAAAATTCTCAAGGCGGAAATGACTTCCTACGAAAACCAACACAACGAAATTCGGGGAATGATAACATTTTTCGAGGGCACTAAAGATCGTATTGAAGATATGAAGGGATATTTTTTGTTACAAAATGAGAAGAACATAGTCGCCTTTATTAAAAAGATCGAAAATTTAGGTAAAGAAACGGGGGTTGACTTAAAGATATCCAACTTGGACCGGGGGGCGGGAAAGATTTTAAGCGCCAAGGTTGAGATAATTGGAGATTGGAGAGATGTTAACGAAACCATAACCTCAATCGAACTTATTCCCTATAAAATTTCAATAGTTGATTTAAAGTTAAGAAAAGAAGACTCTCATTGGGCAGCATCTTTAATGATAAATGTTTTAATGATGTAATTGTATGGCTAAAAAAGATAAAGACGTTTTAAATAAATTCGGCAGTGATATAAAAGATATTATCATTAGCTCGAATCCAAAACCCAAGCGGGACTGGTTTTTCGTATTATCAATGTTTTTTGTTGTCCTTTTTATTTTGATGACACTAAACTCAGCCCTTTTCTTTTATTGGAGCCATACTGATGAACCCAAAGGAGAAGGTCAGCTGTCGCCGAATGGACTAAGTGTATTGAAAGGGGCTGAAATAGATCTAAGAAAAGAAAAAGTGGATCATGTTTGGGATTTTTTCAGACACAAAGAAGAACAGCTGGAAAAAATCCAAAGAAGTAAGTTTATGGAAGACCCTTCGTTGACAGGCCCAGAGTTGGCCGATGAAAGTGAGGACTCTATGGAAAGTGAAGAGGTAACCGAGGAAGAAGAGGGTCTTACCGAAGAGTTGTTTTGAGGTCAACAAGACTTACGTTCTTTGGGAGACTTGTCAATCGAGGATGTTTTTGTAATACTCTTAAAACCCCAACCTCCCGTAGTTCAATGGATAGAACGGGGGCCTTCTAAGCCCTAGATGTAGGTTCGATTCCTACCGGGAGGACAAGTAAGATTTTTAAAACAACCCCATTCGCTTCAAGTGGAATAAAAACACAGACGCTCTCTTAAAAATAGGCGGGCGTGTTTCGGGTTTCAAAATCGATATTTTAAATGTGGGCGCTGTAGGACTTGAACCTACGACCTATCCGGTGTAAACGGATTGCTCTAGCCAACTGAGCTAAGCGCCCGATTCATTTAAAATAACGCAATAGTTGATGTTTATCAAGTTATTTGGTTTTTATTTGTAATTATAAATTTATTAAATCAGGATTTAAAACGATTTATTAAGGTTTGGGTATAATAAATCTCACGGATTCGGGATTGTTTGCGGTTTGGAAAATAGTGTTCATGGTGATAGAATCCAAGGCAATTCGATAATGGACAAAAAAGAAATGGAAAACCCAAAGAACATAGCCATCATAATGGATGGTAATCGCCGCTGGGCTCGTTCAAGGGGCCTTCATGATCAAAAAGGACACACTGCCGGATATGAAAAACTTTTGGAACTTTTGGATTGGGTAGCTGAGGCGGGAGTCCCCCATGTTACCGTTTTTGCTTTCTCCACAGAGAACTGGAAGAGAAGTGAAGAAGAGATAAATCATCTTCAAAGCCTGATATGTCGGCTGGGAGACAAAGATAAAAAGAGGCTTATCAAGGAAGGGGTGAAGGTGACTTTCATAGGAAAACACGAACGTTTTTCGGAAAAGACGAGAAAAAAAATAAAAGAAACGGAAGAAGCGACCAAAGAATGTAAGAAGGTAAACCTAACGATAGCTTTTTCTTATGGAGGAAGGAAGGAGATTGTTCTTGCCGCCGAAGCCTGGTCCGATTCGGGCACGGAGCCCACGGAAGAGAACTTTGAGAGGTTTTTACAGACCACTCATATGCCTGACCCCGATATTGTTATTCGTTTTGGCAAGGAAAAGAGGATATCAAACTTTCTCTTGTGGCAGATAGCTTACAGCGAGCTTTTCTTTAGTGATACTTTTTGGCCGGATCTTTCCAAGGACGAGTTTGTAGAAATTTTAGAGTCTTTCAAAAACAGAGCTCGGCGTCGTGGTGTATGAAAAACAATTAACATGAAAAAAAATCCGGAGATTCTTTATGATGATGGAGATATTATTGCGGTGAACAAGCCTGCGGGTTTTATGGTTTATCCCGACGGATTCAACGGAGGGCCATATCTTACGGATTGGATAATTGAAAAATATCCGGAGACAAAAAAAGTGGGAGAAACCGAGAGGTTAAGATCGGGGGAAGAGATAGCACGTCCGGGTATCGTACACAGGCTGGACAAAAACACTTCAGGCGTTCTTCTTATTGCAAGAACCGAAAAAGCTTACAATCATCTCAAATTATTGTTCAAGAACAGAGAGGTCGAAAAAACATACCACGCTTTCGTCTATGGCGTGGTTAAAAAAGACAAGGGTCGTATAGACAGGCCTATAGGTAAAAGTGCCAAAAACTTTCGCCTCTGGTCGGCCCAAAGAGGAGCCAGGGGAAAACTAAGAGAGGCCGTTACCGACTACAGGGTTTTATGGAGAGGAGAGGATGGTTCCTTTTTACAAGTTTCTCCATTAACAGGGAGAACTCATCAGATAAGGGTTCACATGAAGGCCATAAACCATTCCATTGTTTGTGACCCTCTGTATGCCCCCAAACGCGAGTCACTTTTTGGGTTTGAGAGGGTGGCTTTGCATGCTTCGAATATAATGTTCAAAAACCAAGCAGGAGAAGATGCTTTTATTAGAGCACCCTTTCCAATTGATTTTAGAAAAGCTTTCGATACCATTGGGATTAACACGATTTCTTTTAATGAAGTTTGATATCCCTGAGCTAGAGCTAGTCGATTTGGTGTCTTGCGTATCGTTATTTACTGTGATAAAGTAGCGCTGTTATGAGTCAGACAAAAGAAATTCTTCCTTCGGCTGAAACGAAAAAGCGCAAAAATCTTGATATGCGTGCGGGGGACACGGTGCGTGTTTCCGTAAAGATAGAAGAAAGAGGAAAAACCAGGACGCAGGAGTTTGAGGGGATTGTTCTGGCGCGTAAGCATGGAAATGAGCCGGGGGCGACCTTTACCGTTCGACGCACCTCCGGAGGGTTGGGTGTTGAAAAGATATTCCCTCTTTTCTCGCCGCTTATAGAAAAGATCGAAGTTATTAAACGCTCGAAAGTGCGCCAGGCCAACCTTTACCACATAAGAAGAAAGGCTGCCAAGGAAGTCAAAAGATATATTAAAAATGTTAGAAATACACCCGATGTTATCGAGGAAGAAGAAACTAAACCAGAGCTGGAAGAAAAGACGGAAGAGTTAAAAGAAAAAAGTGAAACGGAAGAAAAAGAAAAGCCCGCAGAGAAGACGGAAAATGTCGAGGAAGAAAAAGGTGAAGCGGAAGAGACGGAAAACGAAAAAGAAGAAGAGAAAAAATAAAATACTTTTAAAAAAATAAGAACACCGATATGAGCAATGGTGTTTTTATTTTTTTAAGCGCCCTCCCTCTTGATCTGTTTTTAAAGTTGATGCTTGAAAATAACCGGCGCTCTAGTATAGTGGTTAAAGGTTATATTGATGCCCAGGTGGTGGAATTGGTATACACACACGGTTGAGGGCCGTGGCCGTTTACGGCATGCGGGTTCGACTCCCGCCCTGGGCACAGAAGTACGAGCAAAACGAGGATGGAAGTGCCCGGAGAAAGAGCATTTCTGCTCTTTCGTGCGGAGTCGAAAGACGGAGCGATGTCGAACAGAGTGAGACCGCGAGTCCGGGCAGGAGCCGCTTAGTGAATGACGAGAGAAGCGAGGAATGAACTTAGCGAGCTGACGCCGACTCCCGCCCTGGGCACAGAAGTACGAGCAAAGCGAGGATGGAAGTGCCCGGAGAAAGAGCATTTCTGCTCTTTCGTGCGGAGTCGAAAGACGGAGCTCTAATTGTAATTTTTTATAAAACTTGATTATAAAAAACCTTTTATTTTAAGGGTAAAATAAAAAAGGCCTCAAAAAACCTTGACAAAAATTAAAATCTAATTAATACTATGGAAAGTTTTGTTTTTTATCTTTTAAAAAAAGAGGAGGGAAGTATGATAAAAGATGAAGGCGAATAACTTGTTTGTGATTGACCGCACCAACTTTTGGTGCGGTCTTTTTTATTAAATACTCCTTTAAAGATCATGAGAATCGGGGTTGTTCGATAAATCTCCACACCTCTGGAAAACCCTTTAGGATCTTTTTTGTTACACTGTAAAAAAGTTGGTCGATGTGGCCGATTTGATTTGTATTAATAAGTTTAAAAACATGCCATACACAGGCAAGGGCGACGATGGAATGACCGAGATCATCGGTGCCGGTCAAAATTTATGTGTGTCAAAAACAGACCGGCGTGTTGAGGCGCTCGGTTCTCTGGATGAGCTTAACTCTCTCTTGGGTTTGTGTAAGGCGAAGATCGGTAAAAAAAAGCTCTCTCTTGAAGAACACGGATCTCTAAAGGATCTGTTGTACGAAGTACAGAAAGACCTCTCCGTTATTCTGGCGGAGTTGGCCGGAGTGAATAAAAGCGTCTCTCTGGACAGAGTGGGGCGACTTGAAGCCATTATTGATTCAACGGAGAAAGAGATGCCAACGATTAAATCTTTCATTGTTCCGGGAAGTTTTGAGATTTCCGCTTACCTTGACCTTGCCAGAGCGGTGGCGCGTCGGGCGGAAAGAAGGATCATTGCTATCGAAGAGGGTGAAAATCTTTCGGTAAGCAAAGAAGCGGAAATTTACATCAACCGACTTTCGGATCTTCTTTTCGTTTTTGCTAGACTAACCGACTATAAATTTGGTATAAAGGAGAAGCAACCAGGAGAGTCAAAGGATAAATAACAAGACTTTTCCGGTCATGTTGGAAGAGAGAGTAAAAATGGTGGCTATGGTGTAACGGTCAACACTCGGGTTTGTGGAACCCGCGATGAGAGTTCGATTCTCTCTAGCCACCCAGCGTTTCGAGAGCTCAATTTATAAAGACCCTTTTGGTGTGTCAGAGGGAGGCCGAAAACCTAAAGACTTGTTATAATTGATCGCACGGTGGCGATTCGTGTGGATATTTCATATTTTTATAAAAAACATAATGAATTTTGAATATTTCCCCAAAAAACAGTCCGAAATAGATGCGGAATTCGACCAAGGAAAAGATTCTTTGGTGGAATTAAATTCTGAAGATGAATGGGATCCGGATTCTGAAACACCGTCTCCACTTCCTGAAGATACAAAAGATAAATCACCAAACCATCTTTCTTCCGAGGCCGGCCCGCAAGAGGTTGTCGAGGAAGGTTTGGCGGAAAATACTTCACCCGAGAGATCTTTCCCTGAACCGGAAAAGATGTCAGAAAAAGAAGCTTCAAAAAAGCTTCTTAGTGAAGAAAGGACAGAGCTTGCTCGTTACATCAAACAAGAACGAGCGAAGAACAGGGATAAAATTTTGGAACTTAAAACTCGACTTAGTCTACTTGAAAACAGCCTATCACAAGAACAGATCGATCTTGAATATTCAGAGAGTAACCTTAGAGAACTCAAGGAGTTACGTGTTGAACAAGCAAACACTTTTATGGGCAGACTTAAAACGATCGGAGAAAAGATCGGGATCAACACCACATTGTCGGAAATAGACGAAAAGATATCAGACAGTGAGTTTCGTGCACAGTCTGCTCGGGAGAGAATAGAGATGGCAAAAGAGGAAAAGTTAAATCTGGAAAACCTTTTAGACAGTGATACTTCCTTGCAAGAAATAAAGAAAAGACTTGAAGAGCATTATGCTCGCGCCGGAGAGCTGTCGGAGCAAGAGTACGAGCGACAACGAA
>SKVL01000026.1 GCA_007129455.1 Candidatus Campbelliibacteriota bacterium
CCTGTCCTCACGCTCCACCTTGCCTCCTACTTTTAAAACCTGTCCGTTGCGAAGTTGCGCCACAACCCGGAAATCCGAACCCGGGCCTGAACGCACATTCAAACACTCTCCTTCAAAATATGGCCCGCATCCGTCGACGACTTCAATGTATTCAAAAAGAGTTTTCTCGATTGTAATAACCTCCGACTCCTCTTCTTCGTCCTCCGACTCGATTATTATCGCCTCCTCTTCGCGTAAGTATTCAAAGACTTCCTCTGTCACCTCTCCTTCATTTTGAGTCTCTGTTCTTTCCTCTGAAAAAAGTTTAAAAAAATCGGGCCACCAAAAGAAAAACAGCCAAAAAACAGTCGCCAGAACAACAACTGAAACAAAAACGATCATGAGTTTATTTTTTTGCTCGGTACTTAGCTTCACCCTCTCATTATACACAACAAAGCTTATTTTAAAGGGGGGTTTAACCACAGGACAAAAACGAGACATCTTCTCTAAAATAAAAAATATCTTCGGCTTTAAAATAAAAACGAGAGACATATAATTTGACGATTGCGCATTTTTACTATACTATTAATCGAGCTTCCAAGACTCCAATTAAAGGACCCCTTGCAGCTGGACGGTTTCGGTCCGTAAACATATTGTGTGCGGTTACCCTCTCGCGGTTCCGTCAATTCTTTATTACATAAACAAGTTAACTTACATGAACACCAAAACTCCCACACAGCAACGTCGGGTTGCCTCGGGTAATGATCGAACTCAAAGAAGAAGTGGAGGGCGATCAAACTCATACAAAAAAGCATTCGGAAAACGGAGCAGTGGCCGACCATCTTTCCGTGGTTTCGGACGAGCCAAAAACTCAGGCCGGTCAAGTTTTAACCCTTCGCAGTTTATTAACAGAACACCCTCAACCACGGAGGTTGAAGAAGAGTTCTCCCCGATTCACACATTTGAGCAGTTCGGACTTGCTCCGTCTTTGCTTGTCTCTTTAAATAAAATGGGAGTTAAAAAACCGACCCCGATTCAAGACAGGATAATCCCGGAAATACTCAAAGGCAACGATGTTGTCGGCCTTGCCGAAACCGGAACCGGGAAAACGGCGGCCTTCCTGTTGCCTCTTATCGATATGACTTTGAAGGACGGAAAAAGAAGAACTCTGATTGTTACTCCAACCAGAGAGCTGGCGGTTCAGATAGAGGCCGAACTTAAAATGCTCGGCCAAGGGATGAACCTCCAAAGTGTCGTCTGTGTCGGTGGTGCGGGTATCGGACCTCAGATTTCGGCTTTGCAGAGAAACCCTCGTTTTATCATCGGAACACCCGGGCGTCTCATTGACCTTATAAACCGAGGCAAACTGCAACCGGAGAACATAAAAACAGTCATTCTTGATGAAGCGGACAGAATGCTCGATATGGGATTCATAAACGATATAAGAGCCATCCTAGGAAAAACCCCCGCCTCAAGAGAGACTCATCTTTTCTCGGCCACAATGGCCTCTTCGGCACAGGCTTTGGTGAAAGACTTTTTGCGAAACCCAGTGGAGATATCGGTTAAAAAAAGAGACACCATCTCAAGTATCAGTCAAAACGTCATTTCTTACTCTCCGGACAAAAAATTTGAAAAACTGACCGAAACCTTAGAGAAAATAAAAGGAAGCCGAATAATAATTTTCGGTGCAATGAAATACAGTGTGGAAAAACTGGCCAAACAACTAAAGCAGTTCGGGTTCTCAACAGATTCCATCCACGGAAACAAAAGTCACGGCCAAAGAAAACGCTCTTTGGACAGATTCAAAAATGGTCAGATCAAGATACTGGTGGCAACGGATGTTGCCGCCCGAGGTATCCATGTAAACAATGTCTCTCATGTGATCAACTACGACCTTCCTTCCACGTTTGAAGACTATATACATCGCATCGGCCGGACCGGTCGAGCTCATAAATCGGGAGAGGCGTTGACGTTCGTGTCGGAAAGAACAACCGAAGACAGACGCCCCCGACCAAACAGTTTTGACAGACGAAAGATCCGGTAAAACCAATATGTCCCCGGAGGATGTGTTTCAAAAAAAGGTTAAAATCAAGAAATGAAAGACAGGTCAATAGGTGTCATCCCGGTAAAGATTGAGAGAGGTAAATTCTTGTTCCTGCTTGTACAAGAGATCCGAGGTTATTGGGGCTTCCCCAAAGGACATCCCGAGTCCGGTGAATCCGAAACCGAAACGGCCTTAAGGGAGCTTAATGAAGAGACCGATATCAACAAATGCGAGATACTTAGCGGTTTCAGATATGTCCAAAAGTATACTTTCCAAATAGATGAAAACGAGTTTGAAAAAGAAGCGGTCTTTTTCGTCGGACTAGTTGAAAAAGAAAAAGAATCTTTGAACAGTACGGAGATCCGATGCTTGAAGTGGTTGAATTTTGAGGACTCACTCGAGCAACTGACATACGAAGAGTCCCGCCAAATGTTAAAAGAAGCTTTTGAGTTTTTGAAAGATTTGAAATAAAGTGTTGCGAATCTAAAGCGCGATGGCGCTAAGATTTTCAGTCAGCCGCCGGACTGGGAATCTCACATAAACACAACTTTTATCCCCGACCCCCTGACTCTAAAAACCACTCGGTTTTTAGTATTTTCCTCCACGGGGATAAAAGGGTTCTCATCCCCGCCCTTCATCCTCCTCACTTTGTTCGTCGGCTGCCGGGCAGGGACTCGAACCCCGATCTCCGCCTCCAGAGGGCGGCGTCACTACCATTAGACGACCCGGCAATTGTATTTTCTAAATGAAAGAATCTCTTTCAATCTAAAAACTTCTTCTTTTTTAGAAACCTGTACTTTGTATTTGCTTTGATGTGGATGAAACTCTAACTTTTTCAAAGCCTTGAATACTTCATTCAATAAACTATCATTTCTATTTGTGAAAATCAATTTATACGTATATGTCGGCTCGTGTATATTGAAACTCCCTTCCGCCTCATACAGTCCTCTTAAACAAGCCTTTAAAAATTCATCCTCAGCTTTTATCCAGTCCGGCAAACGCAATCTAACTGAGGTCTTTTTTCCTGTGGGCACTCCTAACCTTTGACCTATCTTTTTTTGATAAAGGCTAATAACCATAAATTCTCCTGTTTTTGATTTGTATACATATGGTTCCTTCTTGAAAATCTTTTTCACTATCTTTGCAGTGTATTGCCATAATTCCGGTTTATCAGTTCCGAGAGTTATCCTCAACGACTCAGTTCGTTCGTGTTCATAGATGTTTCCGTCACCCAAGACCATCCCGATCAAAAAAGCCAACTCTTTACTGTGTTTAAATTCAGAATAACATTTAGGTATCTTTCCCTTGCTTCGCGCTTCATCTCTCCAAGTAGCAAAATTATCAATCTTTCTTTTACGAAATGTTTCAGATATTTTAGCTACTCCTGGATGTTCATTTTTTGTATATCCTTTATTCCAAGAGGGAGGCCGTTTAAAAAGAGATTTCCGCCATTTTTTATAACGTGGATCATTTTTAGGTAACTTGGTTACATTAAAACCAAAGCCAACTTTATCACTACCGAATTTTTTTCGATACTGTTCAACCGTCAGATTATGTTTACTAAGATGAGTATTAGTAATAACCTTAAAATTTTCTCCACATATTTTGCACCTAACCATGACTATATTTTACCATATAGTCCACTCAGCAACATAAACTCAGACAATAAAGATAGTTGGCTTATCCCCTCCTTTTTAAAGAGGCCTTTATAAAGGCGGTGAAAAGCGGGTGCGGTGAGAGTGGGCGAGCTCTAAACTCGGGGTGGAATTGGACTCCCAAGAAAAACGGGTGCTCTTTCTCGGAGAGTTCCGCTATCTCCATCAAACGGCCGTCCGGAGACTTCCCGGAGAATATCAGTCCTTTTGAGGTGAGTCTCTCAATGTATTCGGGGTTCACTTCGTAACGATGTCGGTGGCGCTCGGATATTTCATCCGATTTGTAAGATCGCTGGGCAATGGTTTCCTTGCTTAAAATGGCGGGATAAGCCCCCAATCTCATTGTGTTTCCGTAGTTTTGTTTTTTAAGAAGCTCCTTCTGCTCCGGCATGATGTCGATCACCATATTCTCGGCTTCCGGGTCCATCTCCGCGGTGGTGGCATTTTCTATCCCCAAAACATTCCTGGCATACTCTATAACCGCGATCTGCATTCCATAACAAAGGCCAAAATAAGGGATCTTGTTCTCTCTCACATAATTTACGGCATTTATCTTGCCCTCTATTCCGCGAGTACCAAATCCACCGGGAATAAGCACTCCGTCGTACTTGGAAAGTTTCTTCAATCTGCGCTTGCCGGCCGGACCCTCAAAGTCCTCGGAGTTCAGGTAATCGATCTTGGGTTTCAGGTTCAGATGATAAGACGATATCTTTATGGCCTCCAAAACGGAGATATATACATCGGCCAGGATGAAGTCACCCGAATCAAAGTACTTTCCGACCACGCCGATATTAACTTCTTTTTTGGCTTTTTTGGGTTTGTTGGCAAAGTTCTGCCAAGCGCGAAGGTCGGTCTTTGACTCAACGTGATTTAATCCCAATTTGTCGGATACAATCCTCCCCAGGTTTCCTTTTTCAAAGTTAACGGGGACATCATAGATGCTATCAACATCAGGTGCCGAGACAACATTACTCTTATCAATGTTACAGAAAGTAGCAATCTTCTCTTTCCTTTTTGCATCCAACGGGGCTTCGGAACGAGCAATGATAACGTCGGCTTGTATTCCAACACCGTTTAGGGTTCTTGAAGCATACTGTGTAGGTTTGGTCTTCATCTCTCCCACCTTGGATGGAATGGGGAGGTAGCTTACCATCACGAACATAACATCATCCGGAGCATTCATCTTCATCATTCTGGCGGCTTCGAGGAATATAATGTTCTGGTACTCTCCTATCGTTCCTCCCACCTCTATTACAGCTATGTCGGCATCAGCTTCTTGGGTCGCTTTCTTTATCCTGCGGATAACCTCTTTGGGAATATCCGGCACGACCTCGACGTTCCTGCCACCGTACTGGAGATTGCGTTCTTTCCGAATAACCTCTTGGTAAACTCGGCCGGTCGTCATATAGTTCACGCTTGAAAGGTCTATATCCAAGAAACGTTCATAGTTTCCCATATCTTGATCACACTCATCACCGTCATCCAAAACAAAAACCTCACCGTGTTCGGTGGGGTTCATGGTTCCGGCATCCACATTTATATACGGGTCTATCTTCAGCGCGGTAACGGTGAAACCTCTGGCTTTCATTATCGCCCCTATAGAAGAAGAGGCGACTCCTTTGCCAACCCCCGACATAACTCCTCCTACAACAAATATATACTTCGGACTTTTTGTTCTTTTCGCCATACTTCCAAAACTTTAAATTTTAAGATAACGTTTAACGGCCATGTAACTTGAGATGCCACCAATAAAAACACCTGAGAGAACGGTGAGTAAGAATATCTGCAAGAAGTTCTCAAGATAGTAGTTGAAAACATTCAAACCTATGAAGAAGTTCTCCGTCAGCTCTCCCAACCAATAGGTCATCGGGTAAAAAACAGCCAAGGTAATAAGTGCGGCAATTACTCCGTACAACACCCCGCTTATAACAAAAGGACCTCGGATATATCTAGTGCTAGCACCTACCAGTCGCATAACGGCTATTTCTTCACGTGCGGTATATATGATCAATCGAACGGTATTGAAGGTTATCAAGACCGAAACAAAAGCCAGTGCCACAGTCAAGACAAGACCGAATCTCTCCACCGCTCCTATTAAAGAAGTCAGTCTGCTGATTGCCAGCTCGTTGTCTCGGAAGTTTATACGATAAATAATATTCTCACCCCCTCCCAAAGCCATCTCCGGCTCCAAAAAAGCGGCTATATCTTGATAGCTCTCGGGATTGTAAGCTTGAATGGTTAGATTCGCACCCAAGGGGTTTCGCCCGAGCTCTTCCATTGTTTGCAGTATTATTCTATCCCCCGCATGGCGCTCCCTGAACTCACTCAGGACTTCTTCTCGAGAAGAATACATCACCGAGGCCACATCGGGTCTCGCTTCCAGCTCTTCTTTAAGGGCCAATATCTCAATGTTCGGCGCTTCGGGAATAAAAGTAACCGAAAGATCGACCTGAGTTCGAACGCCGTCAAGAGAGGCGGCCAATATGGCACTTATGAATATGATGGAGCCGATAAAAAGCAATGTTATGACCATCACCAATACGGAAGTTGCCGATATGAAAGCATTTCTCCAGAAATTAAGGAATCCGTAGCGAATCACTCTTTTTAATTTCGTAAAAAACATATTTATACTATTAGATTGGGGCACTTAGTGTCACGAACAACCTTACCTGAATCCAAAACGACCACTCTATTATTCAGCGCCTCCACGACCCCGGTATTATGAGTCGCTATTATAACCGTCGTCTCCAAATTATTTATTCTCTTCAATATCTGAACAATATCATACGTATTCTCCGGATCCAGGTTCCCTGTCGGCTCATCAGCAATGACTATCTCGGGCTGATTCACAATGGCCCGAGCTATCGCGACACGTTGTTGCTCGCCGCCGGAGAGTTCATTGGGAAAGTTCCACATCTTTCTCGTAATACCCACTAATTCAAGGGCATGCGGAACATCGGAGTGTATCTCCTCTTCGGTTCTGCCGGCCACTTCCATGGCAAAGGCAACATTTTCATAGACGGTTTTATGAGAGAGAAGCCTGAAATCTTGAAATATTATACCTATCCGGCGGCGCAGTCTGTTTATCGCCTCCCCTTTAAGTTTATGAACCTCTTCGGAAGAAACCAGGACCGAACCGCTTGTCGGATATTCCTCGGCCACAATCATTTTAAGCAAGGTTGTTTTCCCTGCACCGGAGTGTCCAACAACCGAAATGAACTCATTGGGCTCAACAGAAAAGGTGACCCCGTCGAGAGCCAAAGATTCATCCGGGTACATTTTGGAAACTTCTTCAAAATAAATCATAAGGTTTTTTCAAAAAAACTCTTTAACTCGAACCTCTACTCATTTTATCACTTATCGGATAAGTTATACAGAAAATACTTTCTTTCATCGAATCAATGATATCACCAGTACAGTATATAACATATCCTCCTTAAGACAAAAGTTTGTTTTAAATCACTTAAATCCCCTTTTCGGCATCAATAAAAGCTTGAATATCCCCATCCAAAACTTTATCCGGATCCCTTATTTCAACCTCGGTTCTATGATCTTTTACCATTTTATAAGGATGGAGAACATAAGACCGAATCTGATTCCCCCACTCTATCTGTGTGGTCTTTCCGAGTTTCAAACTGTCTTCTTCCTTTTTCTTTTGCTCCTCCAAAAGCTTATACAACTTACCATGCAGGATCTGTAGAGCCTTTTCCTTGTTCTGTGCCTGACTTCTTTCGGTATCGACATGAGCGGACACTCCCGTCGAAGTATGAACCACGCGCACGGCGGTCTCTCTCTTATTCACGTTCTGCCCTCCGGGGCCACCCGATTTGGAAAGCTCCACCTCTATCTCATCTTGGTTTATCTCCACCTCTCCGATATCCCCGAACTTGGGTATTACCTCAACCAGCGCAAAAGAAGTATGTCGCTGTTGCTTGGAGTTGAAAGGAGAGATTCTCACCAAGCGGTGCACTCCGGACTCGTTTTTAAGGGTGCCATAAGCATTCTTGGCGCCCACCTCGACGGTTATGTTCCTGTATCCACCGTGATCGTTCTCATTCTTGTGAAGAAACTCGCAAGACCAACCGCGAGACTCGATATACTTGAAATACATCCCGAAAAGCATCGCCGCAAAGTCTTCGGCATCGCTCCCACCCGCACCGGCCAAGATGGATAAAACCGCACCTCCTTTATCGTACTTTCCAACCCCTTCACTTTCTTGTTTAAGCTCGTTGTACTCTTTGACCATCTTTTGGGCGCGGTCTTTGTTCTGCCAAAAAG
>SKVL01000051.1 GCA_007129455.1 Candidatus Campbelliibacteriota bacterium
ACCTTTTTTATACTCCTGTTCACAAACAAACATAAGATGATAATCAAGAGGACGACAATCCAAGAGGTAAGAAGTGAGTTAGTCACGACAAAATCGCCTACTGTGAACAGTGGGTCGGCCGAGACATTATGCGGATGATATATCTCCGCACTAGCTTGGTTCTCGTTCATTGATGATAAGTCGGGCATATTTTGATTAAAACTTAACTATTGTTGAAATTGATTCTTCCTCTTTTTATTTACCCTCCTCTTCCGAGGGCTCTTTATTATCTAGTTTTGTGGATCCCTTCTTTTCAATCAAGGAAGACTCGATATTCTTATACTCTTTTAAAGTCTCTTTGACAAGTCCCACCATTGAAACAAAAAAAGAGATGCCGACAGTTGTCAACAGAAGCCAAGGAGAAGTCTCATACCTGTTGTCCAGCCAGATACCTACCAAAACCGCAATAATAATCGGCCCGACAATCCAACCGGAAAGCCTTATGAAGAGCAAGAATATATCTCCATATTCACTTTTTTTTAATTCGCCTTCTTTCCCCATAAAAAAATTACCAAGAAATTGTAACATTATCCGCTTACAAGTAAAAGATTTGACCAAAAATATGAAGAGACCTGTCAAAATTAGGGATGTTTATAAAAATCGTTTGTGCGTCGATTTTGAACAAAACCCCGTCCAGTAAGGACGGGGTTTGAATAAAAAACCAAAATATCTTATCAAGATGAAAGCAAATTCTTTATCTTTTCGGCGACTTCCGTGGGAGTGAAATGGGCTTTAACAAGATAATCGATGGCGCCGAGTTCCATACCCTTGTCAATCTCACTTTTCTGACCAAGGTTTGATAAAACGATAACCGGAGTTTCTTTAAACTCTTCCTCTCTTTTGACTTTCTCCAAAATCTCGAAGCCGTTGGATCCGGGCAGAATGAGATCCAACAGGATAATGTCAGGCTTAAATTCCTTTATCTTGTCAAACGCCACAGCACCATCCATAACGGCACTAACCTCGTACCCTTCCTTCTCTAGCTTCCGAAACATCATCTCCCTGAGAAGTTTGTCATCTTCTACTATTAAAACTTTTTTATCCATATTAAATTAATTATTTTATTTAATATTTTATCTTTATTAACCTTTTAGTCGGAACTATCGACTTGATCAAGGCTTTTAAAGTATCTGTCAACCATATCGACAACCTCCATCGGATCGAACTCCGTCTTTATTATCCAGTCCTTAACCCCCAACTGTTGTGCTCTGTCCAGCTCAACTGGCTGCCCGGAGTTGGAGACAATGATAATGGGAGTGTTACTGACGGTCTCGTCTTTGCGAACCTCTTCCATTACCGTAAAACCATCCATCTTAGGCATAACAATATCTAAAAGAACCAAATCCGGTTTCTGTTCTTTTATCTTCCCAAGACCCTCTTCTCCGTCAACAGCAGTCTCCACTTCATAGCCACTTTTTTTAAGCTTTCTTTCAAGCATCTCCCTCAGAGTTTGCTCATCTTCAACCAAAATGATTCTTTTCATATTTTAAAATATCTAAATTAAAACTATCCCTTAAGACAATACTATAACCCGCTTAAGACAAAGTCAACGAATTTCTAAACAATCTTACAGTCACAGTCTGCTTTTATCGTTGGTATGGTGAAAAAGAACAAGCTCCCTTTATTTTCTTCAGACTCAAATCCTATTTCTCCTCCGTGCGCTTCAACGATGTTCTTTGAAATAAAGAGGCCCAGACCCGATCCTTCGGTGTCCATAAGTTGGACGTTCTCGGCGCGGAAGAATTTTTCGAACATTTTTTCCTTCTGTCCCTGCGGAACACCCACCCCTGTATCAATGACAGTTATTTTTAGCTCTTCACCGTTTCCAAGGCTTTCAATCTTCAGACATATCTCGCCTTCTTTGGTGTATTTGAGAGCATTGTCAAAGAAGTTACTCACCACTAATGACAGCTCCTCTATGTCCGCCTTTATCGGAGGAAATTCCTCATCCGATCTTTCCAGTCGAAATTGCAAACCACGAGATTCTACCAAGTCTTTATAACCATCTATGGCTACATCGATTATCTCATTGATGGTCGTTTCTTTCGCTTCACAGGCGTAGTTTCCTTCTTCTATCCTGGTGACGTTCAATAGATCGTTTACTAAAGTAACCATCCTTTCGTTCGCCTCGAATGCTTTCTCAATAATCTCCACCGTTTCATCGGAGACCTTAAAACCCTCTTTCTCTTCCAAGATTGTTCCCAAAGACCACTTAATCCCAGCGAGAGGGGTACGCAACTGGTGAGCAGCCAGAGAGACGAACTCCGTCTTCATCTTTTCCACCCCCTTCTCTCTGGTAATATCATGGATAATAACAAGTGACCCGATTTCCTTATCATCGTGTTGAACCAAAACGGAGGTAACTTCAAAAAATGTTTTTTCTTTAAAGCACATTTCTTTACGAAAAACTTTTTGAATATTTTCCCCGATGGCTTCCACCAACACTTCTAACCCATCATTGACCTCTTTAATCTCCAGAGGTCTTTTTCCCAAGACATCTTCCTCTACAATACCAAAAATATCCCTTCCTTGAGGATTGATTAGATCAAGCTCTTTGTATCGGTTAAAGAATAAAAGACCGTCGGCAAAGTTATCAACAATAGACAGGGTTTTGTCTTTTTCTTCCTGTGCTTTTTTAGATGCTTCTTCAAGGTCTTCCGCGAGATTTAAAAGAGCATTTCTGCTCCCCTCCTCCATCTGTGCCCTACTTTCTAGCTCTTTTGTTTTCTCTTCCAGCGCCTCCGTCCTTTTCCTGGCCTTCCTTTCCAGCATCTGCGCTATTTCTTGAAGCTCCCGAGTACGAGCTTGGACTCTTATCTCCAAAACTTTTTCCAACTCTTTTACCCTCTCCCTTTCCTCTTGGGCTTCAAACTCTCTTTCTTCAACTCTTCTTCTAATTTCTTCTTCAACACCTCTTTCTTCTTCAACGTTTCCAAGGGCCAGAAGATAACCGTTAAAAACTCCCCCATCCCCAAAAACCGCGCGAGCCGAGAGTTTAACGAGTATTTCACCTTTTTGTTTTGTCTTCAGATCCAAGATTGCTTCAACGATGTCTTTACTTTCGACAATCTTGGCCACAAATTTTTTCAACGATTCTTGATCTTTGAACAGCGAAAATATAGAGAGCCCCAAAAGTTCCGATTCCTTGAACCCGATAGTTTCTTTGAAAACCCTGCTACAGCACTCTATTTGATTTGAGGAGTCAACCTTACAAAAAGAAATAGGTAATAAAGACGCCATCTCTTGTATATAGCGACAGAAAACTTTGTTTCCGATATCAAGGCGCTCCGGCCCCCCTACTTCCGTATTTGATTGCTCGGTATTCATTTATAAACCGTTATAAAGTCTCTTTTTGTATTTTAACTCTTTTCCTGTTTAAGTCTAGGAAAAACTACCAAGAAGTCAAATCGCTAATGTAAGAAAAACTTGAAGAGGTTTATCTGACATAACAGTCTTTGACATATATTCCGATTTTGGAAGCAACCTCACGGAGCTCTTCTTCCGAATATGTTTCTTCTCCCAAAAAACTCTCATCACAAATCTTTCCAGAAACGAATCCCTGAAGAAAGTACCTGTCGGCACCTTTGATTGTTCGAGCAATGTCCTCGAGGTCAACTTTGCTTATGAGACTCTTGACCGCCGTCGTTCTAAATTCGTGGTCAATGCCGGAACTGATTACAAGACTGATGCTTTTCTTTAACTTCTCGGGCGTTATCGGCTTACCCGTTATTTCGGAATACTTTTCAAGTGGCGCCTTGATATCCATAGCCAGGTAATCAATCAATTTTTTTTCAATGAGTAACTCCAATACTCCCGGCTTACTGCCGTTGGTGTCCAGCTTTATCAAATAACCCAAATCTTTTAACTCAGCTAAAACTTCGACAAGGTCATTTTGTAAAGTCGGCTCACCTCCCGTTACACAGACGGCATCAAGCATGCCTTTTCTTTTTTCCAAGAAAGCGAAAATATAAGAAAGTGGTATCTCTTGAGCATATCTATCTGGAATGACAAGCTCCGGATTATGGCAATAAGGACAACGAAAGTTACAGCCCAAGGTAAACACCACCGCACAGGTTTTACCCGGATAATCAATGAGTGAGAACTTCTGCAGTCCTCCAACGATCATTTTTTGCGGAGTTTATAGTTTTTCCTCATATCAAACTCAGCTCTCTTTCCTTCATTCCACTGTTTTACCGGTCGCAAATATCCGGAAACCCTCGAGTAAACCTCGCAATAACTTCCACACTTTTCACATTTTGAGACTTCACCTGAAATATATCCATGGTCGGGACAAACACTGAAGGTCGGGGAAATCGTAAAGTATGGGAGTCTGTAGTTTTTACAGATCTTCTTTACCAGATTCTTCACACTTGAACCGTTCTCGATTCTCTCCCCCAAGAAAAAATGAAGGACCGTTCCTCCTGTGTACTTTGTCTGCAAGCCATCCTGAAGCTCCAAGACCTCGAAGAGATCGTCGGTGAAGTTGACGGGTAGGTGCGTTGAGTTGGTATAAAAGGGTCTTTTGACCTTTTTACCTTTACCGTTCGCAAAAACGGCGTTCTTGAACTTTTCTCTGTCCAGAAGAGCCAAACGAAAAGAAGTGCCTTCCGCGGGTGTCGCCTCCAGATTGTAGTTGTTACCCGTCTCCTCTTGAAAAGAGACGAGTCTGTCTCTCATGAGATCAAGGACTTCTCCAGCGAACTCCTTGCCTTCGCTTGACGCGATGCTCTTGTTAAGTAAGTTTCGAGCGGCTTCGTTCATTCCGACGATGCCGATGGTTGAGAAGTGATTCCTCCAATAGCTTCCGTGTTGCGATCTCATCTTTCTAAGATAGTTTCTCGTATACGGATAAAGATTACTCTCAGTCAATTTCTCCAACGTTTTTCTTTTTATCTCCAAGCTGTCTTTGGCAAGCTCCATCACTTCCTCCAACTCTCGGAAAAAACTTTTCTTGTTTTTGGCTTTATAACCCAAACGAGGCAGATTGATGGTCACCACCCCGATCGATCCGGTAAGCGGATTGGCACCGAACAGTCCTCCACCGCGCCTTTCCAGCTGCCGATTATCTATCCTCAACCGGCAACACATTGAGCGGGCATCCTCCGGCTTCATATCGGAATTGATAAAGTTCGAGAAGTAAGGCAGGCCGTACTTACCTGTCGTTCTCCACAGCATAGTACTGACCTCGCTGTCCCAATCAAAGTCGTCGGTAATGTTGTAAGTCGGGATCGGAAAAGTAAAAACTCTTCCACCGGCATCGCCTTCGGCGGTCAACTCCAAAAAAGCCTTGTTGAACATGTCCATTTCCTTTTGGAACTCACCGTAAGTTTCTTTTTTCGCTTTACCTCCGATGATAATTGAATTTCCGGCGTAGTGCTCCGGAACCTTTATATCCAAGGTAATGTTCGTGAAAGGAGTCTGAAAACCGACACGAGTCGGAACATTTATATTGAAAAGAAACTCCTGAAGAGCTTGTTTTACATCCTTGTAACTTAAACCGTCATATCTAATGAAGGGAGAGAGTAAGGTGTCGAAGTTGCTGAAAGATTGTGCACCGGCCGCCTCCCCTTGTAAGGTGTAAAAGAAATTAACCACCTGACCCAAGGCCGAACGAAAATGCTTCGGCGGTTTGCTTGAGACCTTCCCCTCCACACCGGAGAAACCTTCCCTTAAAAGGTCCAAGAGGTCCCAACCTACGCAGTAGACGGAAAGAATACTCAAGTCATGAATATGAAAATCCCCCTCGGCATGAGATGCACTTATGTTCTCCGGATAGACCTTGTTCAGCCAATAGTTTTTACTTATCTCGCTGGAGATATAGTTGTTCAAGCCCTGTAAAGAGTAAGACATGTTACTGTTCTCTTTGACTTGCCAGTCCGACCTTTGCAGATACCTGTCCACATGTCCGTTGTTGACGGAGTTGGTCAACTCCCTGATCTTCATGTGTTGATCACGGTAGAGAATATAGGCTTTGGCGGTCTTTTTATACCTTGAATGCAAAAGGACATCTTCAACGATGTCTTGTATCTCTTCGATCCGAGGGGTCCTGTTTTTTATCTTTTCCTTTGCCTCAACCAAAACTTCGTCTTTCAATTTCCTCGCCTCTTCAATTTCAAACTCCCCGGTGGCTTTCCCGGCTTTGGCGATCGCGATGGCTATCTTCTCATCTTCGAAAGGCACTGTCTCGTTGTTTCGCTTCTTTATTTTTTGGAACATGCGGATCTCGAGTTAATTAATAAAACTTGGCCAATCGCACCAAGTTCACATCTCAAGTGGCCTGACGCGAACCGACAGCGGACCTTTCGGAAGATCAAACGAGGTCGGACTTTAACCGTTGCGCGACAGTGCCGGATTTTCACCGGACTTCACCGTTTGAACCGCTGGTATATTTTCATTCACAATAGCACGCCGGAAGATATCCACAAGACGTTAATATGTTGAGAACCATAAATACCGCTAAAAAAAGAACACTTGAAACAATGTGGACCCAGCCGGATTCGAACCGGCGGCCTCCCGCGTGCAAAGCGGGCGCTCTAGCCATCTGAGCTATGGGCCCTTTTAACTACCAGTAATTTATAACAAAAAAATCTTCCGTTTTCCAGTAAAAAGTATTAACTGTTTTTTAATTAAAAAATTCCGTCCAAAATATGAGAGACAAACTCTTCAAAAGAAATTCCCGAGGCCTCCAACTCCAGAAGAAAAAGTGACGTGTCGGTCAAGCCAGGTAAGGTGTTGACTTCCAGCATAAAAACTCCCCTTTCGGGGTTTACCACAAAGTCCGAACGAGAGTAGTGCCTTAAGCCCAGAGAGCGATGGATCAATGCGGCGTTCTTTTGGAGCTCTTTTTTCTCCTCTTTACTGAAATTTCCGGGGCAGTACTCAAGGGTCTTCCCGCCATACTTCTCATCATAATCGAAAAAGTTGGAAAAATGAGGCACTATCTCAACCGGAAAAAGAGAATAAATCTCCTCCCCGCGAAAGTTCTCAATGACACCGCAAGTCGCCTCTCGACCCTTAATGTACTCTTGTATTAAAACAGCCGGTCCATACCTGAAGGCATACTCCACCGCCGCCTCCAGTTCCTCTTCGGAAGATACGAGACTGACCCCAACCGATGAGCCTGATGAAACCGGTTTTACCACCAGCGGAAAAGAAACCTTTTTGGAGAACAAAAGAATATCGTCACGAGTGTTACCTTCCCTTACCAGAAGGGTCATGGGAATCTGTATGCCCTCCTTGGTGCAACTATTGAGAGAGAGGTCCTTTCTCATCGCCAAGGCCGAAGCGACTCGCCCAGAGCCCGTGTAAGGAATACCAAAGATGTCCAACATCTCTTGTATACCGCCATCTTCTCCGTAAGTTCCGTGTAAAGCATTGAATACGCCGTCAATATTATTTAAAACGGAAGAAGGTTTTTTGGCAACGCCGTTTAAATACCAAACGCCGTGCTTATCTATAAAGAGATCCCTCCACTCATATCCAGGTATTTCGAGTGAGAGAACTCTCTTCCCTGTTTTAAGTGAAACCTCGTACTCCGGAGACGGACCACCTCTAGCCACACCTATACGTTTTTTAAAACCGGATGATCTCATATTGCTATGATTATAACACGTCAATCAATAAAATCTGCACCAAGTTAAGTCAACTTTATCTCATCTTCTCCCTCAAAGACCTGTGGTAAAAAAGAGCAAAACGGTGAGCTTCCATGTTTGCCGATACAATTTCCTTTTTATAGAGATCGATTATCTTTTTGTCACCGTGATAGCGATGAGGTCGATGGTTCTTATCTTTGGTCACAGCTACGACTTGTATACTCCTCCCCGCTTCTCTCAAGGCCAGAGTCACGGCGTTTTTCTGAGCCACCCCGCCGTCAACTACGACAAGGTTGGGAAGTTCCCAATCTTCGTGCGACATCCTCCGGCGAATAACTTCTTTCAGGGCTTTGGTATCATCGATTCCCGGTTTTTCTTTTATTTTGAACTTACGGTAATCACTTTTTTTCAGCTTACCTCCCTCAACAACCGAAAAAGCTCCCACCACAAACGCACCGGAGGTATGAGCTATATCGTAGCCTTCGATCCGGTAAGATGTTTTTGGGGCCTCTTTTTCTTCTCGTCGAAGATTAGACCGGGAATCTTCAAAATCAAAATCTTTAAGCAAAGAAATATCTCTGATATGCTCCAATGCTTTTATACGCCTTTGGGTTTCCCCCGCTTTTTCAAACTCTTGTTTTTTGGAATAAATGTCTCTTTCCTTTTCAAGCTTTCTTATCAGCTGTCCTTTCTTACCTTGAAAAAAGAGAGAGAGATGACCGATGAGCTTACCGTATTCCCGAGCAGATATTTCCCCGACGCAAGTACCCGGACACAGTTCGATCTGCCAATTAAAACAAGGCTTGGGAGTTCTACTTTTTTGAAGATAGGCGGGCATGCACTTCTCATCTCTGAAGGGGAATATCTTCCTTATTATCTTCAAAGCCTCCTTCAAAAGACCACCCTGAGGAAACGGTCCGAATATATGAAGAGGTTTTATCTTGTCTTTGTTTTTATATAACTCTCTTTCTCGTATCAAACCGACGACAGGAAGTTCTTCCTTGGTTATCAAAACATAAGAGAAACTTTTGTCATCCTTTTCTCTGCTGTTGAAAGGAGGTTTGTGTTTCTTGATAAGCCTTGCTTCCAACAGAAGAGCTTCGAGTGTCGAATCGGTTTTTTCAAAGTCGACGTCGTCAATCTCCTCTCTCATTCTCGCTATCCATGAACTTCTGGTCTTTTCCAAATCAGGTCCGAAATAACTTCTCACTCTATCGCGAAGAGACACCGCCTTGCCAATATAAAGAACCTCGCCCTTCCTGTTCTTGAAAAAATATACACCGGGGCTTTTGGGAATTTTAATAAACTGTGTTTTTAAATTCATTTTCATGGATTCTATCTTTGAAATTTTTAGATTTTTACTTTAATTTACCATATATGGTAAACTCAAAAAATATGAAGACCCTACCCTCATTGAGACTCAATATCAACTGGAAACAGGCTCTGCTCTACGAATCAGCCTTAATGTCTCTGGGGTTGCTAATCGGATCAACTTGGCCGGAGTACTTTGCTGGATTTGTAAAATGGGTGCTGCTTGCAATCTTTTTTATAGCGGGTGGATATATTCTACTCCTTTGGTTGGCTCAAAACAAAGATGAGACCCCAATCGGAAGTGAAGACCGAAAAAATCACTGATTTTAAATAAATTTAAAAATTTTATTGTTCTTCTTTATCTTTTTTGTTACAATGCTTTTATTACAAACTTAAAAATCCAACAACATAATTTATGGAAAATAAAGAAGAGAATCTAAATGAAACTTCAAATTTATCGGAGGATAAAGCAGAAAAGTCCTCCGATCCAAAAAAAAGTACTGGAAACTTTATAGTTTGGGCGGTTGTAATTTTGGTCGTCGCAAGTTTCATAACATTCGGTGTCTTGAAATGGGGAGAAGAAAGTTTACCGGACGATAATGAAATCCTTGCAATCGTCGGTGGAATCGAGATAACAATGGATGATATCAGGCCCGAACTGGAAGAAGCTAAAGCGGAATACTTGGCTCAAGGTTTCGACATAACACAAGAAGAGGGCATGGAAGAGATGATAATATTGCAGATTGTTCAAAGCAAAGTGCATCAAAAAATATTGATGAAACAGGCTGAAAAATTGAATTTGGAGATAGATGACGAACAAGTTGAAGAGGAATACCAAACATTGATTGATCATTTTGGAGGCACCGCCCAACTTGAAGCGGCATTGGAAGAGGCCAAAATGACGGAAAAAGGACTGAAAGAAAACATACATAAAAGTCTACTTATTCGCTCTTTAGCCCAAAAAGAGGGTGATTTGGATATAACGGAAGAAGATATTCAAGAATATTACAACGAACTTCTCTCCTACATGGGAGAAGGTTTACCACCCCTGGAAGAAATCAGAGACCAGCTCGAACAAGAACTCTTAAACGAAAGGATAAGCGAGGTTTTGGATCTGATTCTCATGGAAATAGAAGGAGAGTATAATGTTCAAATATTTGTGGAAATGCCGGAACCGCAAATACCGTCATTCCAACCTGAAGCGAATGAACAAGGAGACGCTGAAATGACCGAAGAGGAGCTTATGCAAATGTTAATGGAAGAAGCGGAACAACAGGGTTCACCGGAAGTAGAGCAAACAGAGTAAAATTCCGAATCCGAGTTCCGGACATCAGAACCCCTCATCTTTTGGTGGGGGGTTCTTTTATTTCAGAGAGAAAAACCGAACAGATAATACTTCGATTAAGTTTCTTTAATATCTTTCGATTCGTTTTCATTCAAACTTCCTTCGGATTTAAAGGGTTTCCCCTTTCTTCTCGGAGCCTCCTCGATACAACGCAGAATCATTCTTTTTACCTCGTAAGGTTTTTGCGACTGACGTAAAATAATCTGTCGTGAAGAGCCGGCCGTTTGAACGTGAACGTCTCCAAAGTCAAAGGTTGTGGCAATAAAACCCTTAACATCTACCGTGATATCCTGTATCCTTCTCAAACTCAAAGTTTTCGTTTTTCTTGAAAAAAGACTGCTTTGATCGACATCCACTACTCGCATGTTGGTTATGTACCAGACATCCAAATAGTACTCCGTCCAACGTATGATCAAAAAAATAGTAACAAACAAAAGCCACCAAGAGTACAGAGCGATAACCAAAGCCGATGCCGGACCTCCGAGAGATATATGGTCAAATACACTAAAAGAAATGACACTCAAGATGATTATCGCAACCAAGGGGAAAAGGGCCAGAATAACCGCACCGAAGACGGGGGCCACCATAACAAACCAGTGCCTGCGCACTTCTTTTACCATTCTTTCTCCTTCTTTCATCTGTAACATAAAATTTTATTTTATTTGAACTTATCTACAAGTATTAAGAAAAAAGAGTGAATGCCAAAAGAGCCAAAAAAGAAGCCCCCAAAAGACTGAGAGAGATAGAGAAGTACAGTTTTTTTATTAGCTTGATAACACTGTCAGTCTCTCCGTACCTCTTCCAATGATAACGTAACATTATTGAAAAAACTGCATACACCAAAACTACAGCGACCATAATGAACCATAAGATGAGGGCGGATACTGTAAAATCTTCAAACATTTTCCTTTGAACTATATAGATATAGTAACACAAACTTAAAGAAGTGTATGTTCAAAACCGAAAGGGCCGACATCTGTTCTAACTATATGAAAAGCCATGGCCGAAGAGTCGCACTCTCTTCCCAAACGGTCGGCCAAAGAGCGTACATAGGTTCCCGTCGAAGCCTTTATCTTAAAACGAACCAGTGGGAGCGTTGCACCTTCGGGATAGCTATTTTCAATCACCGACCAACTTTCAAGAACCTCGGACTGCCTGAAATCTCCCCCAACCCTTCTTATCTTATCCTTCGCCACTTTAACGACAGACGGGAGAGGAACTCTCAGAGTCTGCAAAAAATTAAATTCGTAAATAAATATTTTTCGACTCGGTAAAGAAACGGGTATACCTTGACGAGCCCAATAAAAAAGAGGCTTTCCATCAACCGTCTTTGAAGAATAAGGCGGGTAGACCTCGGTCCTTTCCCCTTCCCATTCAATGGTTATCTTTCGGAGACTCTCTTCCAAATTCTTCTTGGGAAGTCGGCCTTTTTTAACTATTCCCAACGGATCAAAGCTGTCGCTCTTCAACCCGAACAGAACATCGAAGTAGTATGTCTTGTCGTGATTGAGGTGGACGTCACGATTTTTGTTGGCTTCACCCGACAAAACAAGCATCACTCCCTGAGCCAAAGGATCCAGTCTTCCCGCATAACTTAATTTCTCTTTTTCCAACTCGGGAAAGGACTCTCTGGCACGATCCAAAGCTTCCAACGGAGTCTCTCCCGGCAGTTTGTATATGGCGAAAACTTTATTCATTTATTTCTTGTTAAAGGGTCCGATTTCTCGTACAATACTATGCATGAGTAAAAAAACCAAGCTATCAACCGATAACTACAAAGGTGTACGCGATTTCTATCCCGAAGACCTCAGAGAGCAAAAATACATACGATCAAAAATGCGTGAAGTAGTCGAAGGTTTCGGATATGAAGAGTACAATGCTTCTCCATTGGAGTACACGGAGATATATGCCGCCAAATCGGGAGAAGAAATTGTCAAAGAACAGACTTATACCTTCGAGGACAAAGGTGGCCGAACGGTCTCCTTAAGACCTGAGATGACCCCAACAGTTGCAAGGATGATAGCCAAAAAAACAAGAGAACTTACTTTCCCGGTTCGTTGGTACTCAATCGCCAATCTGTTTCGTTATGAAAGCCCCCAAAAAGGAAGGTTACGCGAACACTATCAATTAAACGCCGACATATTCGGTGGCGTGACCGAAGACGCGGATATGGAGATGATATCCTTAATACACGCGATTATGAAGAGTTTCGGAGCCAAAACGACAGATTTTACCATCTACATAAATGACCGTCGCCTTCTTAATTCTCTGTATGATATCCATGAAATAGACTCGGACCTTAGACCCGAAATATCAAAACTTCTTGATAAGAAAGATAAAATGAACAGTAAAGAGTTTATCCGCGCCATGAGTGAACTAATTGAAAAAGAAAAGACGGAATCCCTGCTTGAAAACATCTCTTCTCCCAACAAGGTCCTGGAAGTCCTCGGTCAGGAAGACCCGTCAATCACGCATATCATCAACATAATAGAGAGGCTCAACCGAAACAGTGTCACTAATGTTTTTTTCAATCCGACTCTGGTTCGAGGTTTCGACTACTACACAGGGCTGGTGTTCGAGGTTTTTGATACTGACTCCAAAAATCCTCGCTCCATTTTCGGTGGAGGACGTTACGATTCGCTGGTTTCCCTTTTCAGTGACAGAGATATCCCGGCGGTGGGTTTCGGCCTGGGAGATGTGAGACTTTTAGAGTTTTTGAAAAACCATTCACTCCTGCCCGACTACGACTCCGAAATTAAAATAATGATATGTCATGCAGGTTCACATTCTTACGCCAAAAGTTCAGCCATTGCAAATTTTTTCCGAGAAGATAAAATTCCAACGGAAGTGGATATAAGTGGAAAGAAACTTAAAGACCAAATAAGTCGAGCCTCTAAAAGAGGAATACCGTTTGTGATTATTTCGGGAGATGACCAAACGTCGGAACAGATCAAAATTAAACACCTTGTTTCCAAAAAAGAACTCGAGCTTGGTATTGAAGAAGTCCGAAACTGGGTTAAGGAAACTCTTAATAAAAACGATTCATGGTAAAAAAAATTGTCTTTGACATAGAAACAAAAAACACTTTTTATGAAATAGAGTCAAACAATCCCGCCGATTTGGAAATATCCTTGGTCGGTATTTATGATTTTGCAGACAACTCCTACCACTCATACTTGGAAAATGAATTTGGAAAACTATGGAGTCGAATCGAGAACACCGACATACTTATCGGCTACAACTCCGACCACTTTGACATACCGCTTCTTAACTCATACTACCCCGGAGATTTGTCCACCCTTAAGAGTATTGACCTATTGCGAGAGATTAAAAACAAAATCGGCAGAAGAGTAAAACTCGATGATGTTGCACGGGCGACTCTGGGAAAAAAGAAATCGGCCCACGGACTGCAAGCGGTATCGTGGTGGAAAGCGGGAGAGATAGAGAAGATCCGCAAATACTGCCTTGAAGATGTTCGAATAACAAAAAGTATCTATGACCATGCGATTGCCAACGGACACCTCAAATACTCTGAAGGTAGCAAGATTCATACTGTGCCGATAGAAACATCCGATTGGGAAACCAAGAACAACAATGCCATGACACATACATTGCCTATATAATGTTTTTATGAAAAAAAACAAACTCATACCTTTATCCATTCTTGTTGCGGGAGTTATAATTTCCGGCTCTATTCTGCAATCACGCGATTTTTCTTTCAATATCTTCGGAGGCAAAGGGGAACAGAAAGAAATAACGGACATTTCACCCGTGAGCCCAAATGAGCCTATACTCGGTAACCCCGAAGCTTCCGTAATCTTTATCGAGTACTCCGACACGGAGTGCCCTTTTTGTGTAGCATTTTCCAAAGAAAGGGAAAAAATAATGAGCCTCTACGGAGAAGAAGGCTCCATTGCGTGGGTATACAGAAGTGTCTCTATTATGGGCAGTGTCTCTATGCAAAAAGCGATGGCACTTGAATGCGTGGCCGAAGAAAACAATGATTACAAATTTTGGAATTACTTGAGAGATATTCAAGACAAAAACATAATAAATCCGAACAATGAAGAAATTGATACGAGTTTACTTGTAAGCCCCCTTGAGCGTTTTGACATTCCCACCAAAGAAATCGTCAAGTGTATTGAAGAAAAAAGATATTCTAAAAAAATACGAGATAACATCAAAGAAGCGAAGGCGGTCGGAGCCGAGAAGACACCTTTTATCGTAATACTTCTTCCGGAAAAAATTTCCATAATACAAGAAGAGGAGATAAAGATGTCGTTAAGAGAGATTCCCGCGAGTCTCTTCACGATTCCTCCCGAAAAAGACAGATTGATTATAAACGGAGCCGTCCCAGCCCTAAACATCGCGGAAATAATTGAAATAATTCTTCCCCCTAAAGACGTCCCGAGTCAACTACCTTTTTAATAAGCTTTAAATAATCACACCCGAGTTAAGCTCCTTTCTCATAAGACAGAATTTGCATTTGGGATCACCACAATCTTTATCCCAAAAAGACAATCTGTAAACTTCCTCGGCCATCTGTGCAATCAGACCTTTTAGGTCTTCAACTTCTTCTTCAGAAATGAAAAAAGACTCTTTCTTGTGTTTACCCGCTTTATTGGGTTCAATGAAATCAATCACCCCCTCGGTCATCTCTCCCATCAAATCGAAAGAGCTGTCAACAAGAAGTTTGTAGAAAACCAGCTGTCGCTTTATTTCACCATCCGAGTTTTTTGTCTTGCCTTCGATAAAACCCCTGCTTTTGGGCTCACCCGTCTTGTAATCAATAACAACTCTGCTTCCTGCCCCCTCAATCTTATCAAGTTTACCGACAATCGACAGGGGTTTGGGTAAAAAATCAAATTCCAACAATACGTCAACCACGTTTTTCTCCGTTTCTATATCTCTTTTCCATGTCCCGGCATACTTTTCATGATAACCCATCAGAGCTCTCTCTCCCCTCTCCAACAGTACCTGTTCATCCGCGTCCGGTATCGACTGGCGAGACAGCGAATCTTTAAATGATTCGAATAAAAAATTCTTGCCCGGATCTCCTTCATCTCGGTAACGGTTAAAAAACTCCTTAAGACTATCATGTATGGCAATCCCAAACCTCTGTGAAAGAGAGTACGTACGCGGAATTCGTACCAGGTTCACATAAAAATATTTCCAAGGACACTTGAAGTAAGCATTCAAAGCCGTAACCGATAAAGATTGGTCCAGAAAGATTCTTACGATATGATCTTTCTCGGCAATGGAAGGTCCCGTACTCGGAGCTGGTGTAAATAAAAGTTTTGCGACAGCCTTTTCGTCAAGCTCTTTCATCAGCTTTCTTTTCGCCTTTTTAACAAGGTCGGTTTTATTCATGTCTGTTATGAAAACAGAAGGCATCTGTTCCCTGCCATCATTGCGGAACCCGGACAGGCTGACGAAAACACTCTCACGAGCTCTTGTTAGCGAGACATAAAAAAGCCTTCTTTCATCTTCATTGTCTCCGCCCCTGGACAAAGCCGAGAGAGCGGAAGGGAGTCGAAAAAGATCCATACTGCGTTTGTTGCCCCATTTCTTGTCAACGGCATTGACAATAAAGACATAATCAAACTCACGACCTTTGGAGGCATGTGCCGTCATCAACTCCACTCGGTTGGCAAATTTTCCCTCGAAAACTCCAAAACTCAGTCCGTAAGACTCAACGGTCGAAAGATGGCCGGCGAAGTTCGAAAGAACTGATTCACCCGACTCTTCCGCAAGCCTGTCAGCCTCCTTGAAAAAGGACTTCATTTTGTTTAAAGCTACAGCGCTTTGCGGAGAGGCTAAAACTCCATCAAATATTCCGGATTCGTAAATTATTTTCTCCAAAACTCTTCGCGAGTCACCGTCTATAGCCTCCCCACTCCAATTTTTTATCAACTTATAAGCATCTCTCAAAGAACGATAGTCGAAAACTCCCGCTTTTTTGATATTACTTTCTTTCTCCAACAAAAAACTCAAGGAAACCTTGTTAAAAGCGGCATAACGACTCATTCTAAAAACATCAATTATATTAACCCCCGCAATACCCGTATGCAAAGCTCTGAAAACTTTTTCATCATCGGCGGGGTCGCAAGTCACTTCAATCAATTTTATTACTTTTTTTATATGTACATCTCCCAAAATATCTTTATCCGACCTAACTACAAAGGGTACGCCCAACTTCTCAAGCATCAAAGAGAACGGCTTGACATCTTTATGTTCCCTGTATATAACAGCTATCTCCTCCGGAGAAACTCCTTTTTCAATCAGGTCAAGAATTTTTTCAGCAACCACGACAGATTCCTCCTCCGTGGACTCCGCTTCCAGTAAATCCAAAGCCTTCTTCTTCCTTCCTGAAAGAGCCTCAAGGGGTTTATGTACATTGATGTCAAAAGAAGTTCCTTCTTCAATCAGTTTTTGTGAAACATCAAGTATCGTTTGTTGAGAACGATAGTTGCCAGTTAGATATATTACCTTTATATCGTCATAGAGATTCTTGAAATACATGAAGTTATCCAAAGAAGCACCTTGGAAACGAAAAATAGCTTGTTTTTCATCTCCGACGATAAACACATTGGGGTTTTTATGAAAAGAAGACAGCTCCTTAATAACTCTGTTTTGAGCGGCGTTAACATCTTGGTGCTCATCCGCTAAAATGTAATGATTTTCCTCTTGGATAATCATGGAAAACTCCTTATCGTCTTCAAGTTTTTTCACCGCTTCCAAAATCATATCCTCATAATCATAAAGACGGCTTTCTTTCAAACTTTCTTGATATTTTTTGAAGACGGTGGAAAGCTCTTTGTTTTTTTCAATATTCCTTTTGTTTTTAAGATGTTCCCCCTTCATGGCACCCGCAAACTTACCTTTGGTATGATAAAGATCATCACGTTTTTCAAACATTCTTTCCTCTTCAAAGACGATATCCGAAAAAGAATCGGGTTCGATTCCTTCTCTTTTGAGGGAGCTTAGGGATTTAACTATCTCTCGCACATAATGAAAAGGACTTCCTGACGGTTTTATGTATGTAAATTTACCTTCCGAAAGTATGTTTTCAATAATAGCTATTTTCCGCGAATCGGAGATATGCTTTGCACCCACAACCGTTGGAAAGTACTCCGGAAAATCATTTATTAAGCTGTTACAAAAGCCATGAAAAGTGCTTATCTTAACTTTGTGAGCATCGGAACCTATTATCCCCACCAAGGCTTTACGCATTGAAATAACTCCGCTTTCAGTAAATGTTAAGGCCAAAATATTTTCCGGGGCGGTGTCAGTACGTGCCAAGATGGAAGCTATTCGCATTACCAATACAGTGGTCTTACCCGTCCCCGGTCCAGCCACAACCATTACGGGGCCTTCTATGGAATCAACCGCCTCTTTTTGCAACTTGTTCAACTCCTTATAGCGCTTCTTAAAGATTTCGTTAAAATCCGTCATTATAAAACAGTATAACCCAAAAAAGGTCGTCCTGAACATACATTGAAAAAACGCCTTGGAATGAAGCGCTTTTTAAGTTTGAATGTCTAAAAACCGATTTTTAATAGTAACTCTGAAGTCTTTCTATGTTCTTGTGCTGTCTAATTTTTTCATGCGCTTTGGCCTCTATCTGACGAATACGCTCACGAGTCACACCGAACTCCTGACCAACTTCTTCGAGGGTGTGAGTAATACTGTCAACCAAGCCGTGTCGCATTTCAAGTATTCGTCTTTCTTTCTCCGGTAGATCGTTCAAGATCTCTTTTATTTGATCGGAAATTATCCTTCGTGAAGTCGTCTGCTCGGGAGATAAGATCTTGTCATCTGCAATGAAACTCCCCAGCGTTGACTTGCCGTCATCATCGTCACCGACCGGACTCTCGAGAGAAACAGTGTTTTGGTCGATCTTTTCTATGTGGTGTACCTTTTCAACCTCGACATTCATCTCCGTCGCTATCTCTTCGGGCAACGGATCACGACCCAAATCTTGAGAAAGTCTCCTGACAACTTGCTTATACTTGGCAATGGTCTCAACCATGTGAACCGGCACTCTGATGGTACGAGACTGATCCGCTAAAGATCGAGTTATAGCCTGTCTTATCCACCAAGTGGCATATGTGGAAAATTTGTAGCCTTTTTTCCAATCAAATTTTTCAACCGCCTTGTACAGACCAAGATTCCCTTCTTGAATAAGGTCAAGAAGCGTAAGGTCGGGACTGCGACCCACATATTTTTTGGCGATGGAAACAACAAGCCTGAGGTTAGATTTCATCAAAATCATCTTGGCATCTTCATCGTCCTCTTCAATGCGCTTAGCCAACTCTTTCTCCTGATCCGCATTTATCAAAGGATGTTGACCGATTTCCCTCAAATAAATCTGGATTGAATCATAGGATGCTTCCCCTCCTCTTCCTACTCTTTTTAGAAGCTCATTTTCTTCTTGAGGGTCATTTAAAAGATTTCCTCCTTCCAGAACATCAACGCCGGCAACACTGAGTTTTTCATAAAGCTTTTCGAGTAAAACTATGTTTTCTTCTATACTGGGGAAATATTTTAAGATCTCATCAAAACTAACAAAACCACGATTTCTACCTCTGGTTAAAATCTCTTCCATTTTTCCTTCAACCTCGCTCGGGGTGAGTTTGGGAGTCAACTTGAAAACGACCCCTCTCTTACTTTCCGCTCTTTTTTGATTTACAGAAACTGTTTTTTTTGCCATTTTTTTGACAGGCTTTGTTTTTGTAGTCTTTTTACCGGTCAGTTTCTTTTTTGTTTTACTTTTGTCAACTCTCACGGCCTTAACTTTAGCACCCTTGGCGGAAGACGTCTTCGGCTTCCTCTTTCTCGTACTTTTAGAGACACGAGTTTTAACCACCTTCTTTTTAGAGGAGCTCAAAGGTCTTTTTGTTTGTTTTTTTGTTGTTTTCTTGGTTGCCATATGTAAAAACTTCCAAATAAGTATTAAAATTTACTCTGTAATATAACGAGCTTCCCCTTCACTTCTACTTGCACGAATATCGTGGAGTTCTCTTGAATACTGTTGGTATTCCGAAAGGGCCTCTTGATCTATGTCTTCGTTTTCATTAGTTTCTTTTATTTTCTTTTGCAAATCCTCTATCTTCTCCTCGAGTCTTGCTGTTTTAAACCGGAATACCAGTTCATCACTATAACTTACTACACCAGAAGTGTCAAGTATACCGTAACGGAGTTCCATTTCGGCAGTCTCACTACCTCCCTCCATTTCTTCTTCTCTTTTGGATATTTTTTCCGCGAAATCGGGATCGACGGAATCGATTTGAGACCTTAAGAGGCCCGCGGAGTACACGGCCTGAGATGAATTTTCGAGCCACCTCAGCAAGACGGCAGCCAAATTGGTTATCTTTTCAACCCTTGGAACATCCGATCTGTCGAGTAAGTGATCAATCTCCTTAAAATCCCGACGGTCTGTATGAGTGGTCCGTTCTGTTAAATTTCGAGAGGAATACCTCTCGACATCGGCTCTCACATTCTCAAACGGGATATTCAGTTCGTCGGCAATAATTCCGATAAAATAAGACTGATCCATTTCACTCTCAATAAGAGAAATCATCGGAAAAGTGAACTCGTGTATGGCATTGATTCGTTTTCTCTTTTCGGAAAAAGTCTCTTTTATATAATTCAAGGTATGTAAAACCGCATGAGGTGCATCTGTTAAAATCCTTTTCCACTCGGACCTGTTCTCTCTTATACAGTCCGCGGGGTCTTTATCTTTGGGTAGACGAGCTATCTTAACATCCATACCTTCCTTGAAAGCCAAGGCGGCTGTTTTATATGCCGAATGAATTCCCGCTTCATCAGAATCGAATGCCAACAGAATATTCTTGGCAAAACGTTTCAAACGCTTGATGTGTTCATCTGTAACCGAAGTACCCGACAATGCGACCGTATTCTCGACCCCGGCCTGTTGCGACATAATCATGTCGAACTGTCCTTCCACCAAAACCGCGTATCCCGTCCTCCTTATTGACCTGCCCGCTTTATTCAAACCATACAAAACCTCGGATTTATTGAATATTTCCGTGTCCGGACTGTTCAGATACTTGGGCGCCTTATCAGTGGGATTCAAGGCCCTTCCGGAGAAGGCGATGATATTGTCGGAAGCGTCAAAGATGGGAAATATCAACCTGTCCCTGAAGGTGTCATAAGTCTTATTTTCTTTCATTTTTATCAAACCAGCTTCTTTCATATCGGTTTCCGTAACTCCTCCTCCAAGAAGATTTTCATAAAGAGCCCTCCACTGTGCGGGGGCATATCCAAGCCTCCATTCCTTTTGCGTTTTCTCAAGAACTCCCCGCTCTCTCAGGTACTTTAAAGCGTTTTTTGAATTAATCAGACTTTCTTCAAAGAACTCCGTCGCTTTCTCGGTTGCAACAAACAACCTGTCTCTTTTTTTCTTAAAAGCGCCATCGCCTCTTTCTTTAATCTCAACACCGGCCCTACTCCCGAGCAATCGTAAGGCCCCCTTAAAATCCAAACCTTCGAACTCTTGAACGAAAGAAAAAACATCTCCCGAAGCACCACAACCGAAGCAGCGGTATGTTCCCCTATCGGGTGTGACAATAAAGGAAGGTGTTTTTTCTTTATGGAATGGGCAGTTAGCTTTGTAGTACGAGCCTGCGGGTTTCAAATCGACATACTCACCTACTACATCTGCTATGTTAAGAAGTTCTTTTATACGCTCTACGTCTGAAGACATAAAATTTATGTAACGTTTGAAAAATACGTTACTACCCCTCGATATCATCGTCTCCGCCCACTTCACGGGCTTCGACCATCTCTTCTTTAAGCTTTCTGATACGCTCTGCCTTAACACTCCCTTCAAAACCTGTGCCAGCCGGGATAAGGCGACCGATAATAACGTTCTCTTTCAATCCCATCAGTTTATCTTCTCTCCCTTGAACAGCACTCTCCGTTAAAACTCGGGTTGTGTTCTGGAACGATGCGGCGGAAAGAAAACTCCTTCTTGTCAAAGCCACCTCCGTAATCCCCATTACGACCGGATCGCTTTTCACTTCCTCCCCATCTTCTTTCTTAACTTTCTCCTTCTCGGCCTCTAGAATAACCTCTTCGATAATCTCTCCTCTCATAAAGGGGGTACCGCCCGGTTTTTTCACTTTGCGACGAGAGAACATCTGCTTGACCACAACTTCTATATGTTTCCTGGAAATAGATTCTCCCTGAAGTTCATACAGTCGACTTATCTCGTCAATTATGTAATTTTGAGTTTTTTCTCTTCCTCCATACTTGAACAACTCATCGAGATCGGCCGAACCGTCGGTCATTATATCTCCTTTTTTAACATGCTGATTTTCTTTGACCAAAACGACTCGGAGCGGACTTACCGTGTGCTCAACTTCACTTTTTGATTTGGATGAGGCTTTTTTGTCCGAAATCTCCGGAAGAATCGTAATAACCTTACCTTTCGGGTTTTCTTTTATATCGATAACCAAACCGCTGACATGGCTTATCGCCGCAGGGTTTTTGGGTCGTCTTTTTTCAAAAACCTCCTCAACACGTGGCAAACCTTGTGTGATATCTCCCCCTATGGAGGCAGCTCCTCCGGCGTGGAAAGTACGCATTGTAAGCTGAGTGCCCGGTTCACCTATCGCTTGAGCGGCAACAGTACCGACAGCCTCTCCAACCTCTATGATCTTGTTGTTCCCAAAGTCAACGCCATAACATTTTACACAGATTCCTCTAAGACTTTTGCAAGTTAAAGGCGAGCGAACCAAAACCTCTTCAATGCCGGCCTCTTCAGTGACGACTGCATCGTCTTTTTCCATAAAGTGACCTTTTTTAAAAAGAGACTTACCTGAAGCGTCTTTGATATCCTCCGCCAAAAACCTGCCCTTCACAACCTTAACTATCGAATCACTTATACCCGATGCGGTTTTTCTTTTAACCAACAATCCTTCTTTGGTACCGCAGTCCTCTTCCCTGACGATTACATCTTGGGACACATCAAACAATCTCCTTGTCAGATAACCGGCTTGAGCAGTCCTCAGAGCAGTGTCGGTCTGCCCCTTACGAGATCCGTGGGTGGTTATGAAATACTCTATCGGACTTAATCCTTCCTTACTGCATGAAAGTATCGGAAACTCCATAATTTCACCACCGCTCTTTTGAATAAGACCCTTCATACCAGCCATCTGAGTTATCTGTGAAAGTGAACCTCTGGCGCCGGACTGCCACATGTCATAAGCGGAATCACGGTTTGTGAAAGTATCCGGCAAAAGCGCCTCTATATCATTTTTAGCTTTATGCCAAATTTCTATATTCTTTCTTATCCTCTCATCGGCGGAAAGAAGTCCCGTCTCATAGTGTTCAACCACTTTATCGGACTCTTTCTTGGCGGACGCAATGACATCACCCTTCTTCTCCGGTATACGAACCTCATCAATCCCCCATGTTATCCCGGAATGTGTCGCGTACTTAAACCCGAAATCTTTTATTTTGTCCATTATGGAAGGAATATTCTCTATTCCGTAGGTCTGTATAAGGTCATCAACTATTCCCGCCATAGTTTTTCTGTCCACCTCGCTGTTAACATAAGGGAAATCACTCGGCAAAACACTGTTGAAGAACAGTCTTCCCACAGAAGTCTCGAAGAGTTCTTCCTTATATTTTTTGTACTTTGGCTTATCGGAAGCCAAAACTTTTATCTTGGCTCGAAATCCCACATGACCGAAATCGTATGCGGTAATGGCCTCATTGGGACTGGCGAACACCCTGCCTTCTCCCTTCTCTCCTTCCAAGACCTTGGTCATCCAATAACATCCGAGAACTATGTCAAGAAGTTTTGCACTTATTATCGGGTCTCCGCTACCAGGTTTCAGTATGTTCTTGTCAGAAGCCATAATCTCTCGCGCCTCGAACTGTGCCTCCTCCGAGAGAGGTACGTGGACCGCCATCATGTCTCCGTCAAAGTCGGCGTTGAAGGCTGGACAGACCAAAGGATGTACCTGAATGGCGTTTCCTTCAATCAAAAGAGGTTTGAAAGCCTGAATTCCAAGCCTATGAAGTGTCGGGGCGCGATTTAGGAGAACATACTTCCCTTCAATGACTTGCTCCAGTATCTCCCAAACCTCCGGCGTACCCTCTTCTATTAACCTGCTTGCTCCCCTTATATTATAAGCCAACTCACGTTTCAGAAGGCCCGATATTACAAACGGCTTGAACAACTCCAGTGCCATGTGTTTGGGAAGCCCGCATTCGTTCAAAGACAAATCCGGTCCTATAACGATAACCGATCGGCCTGAATAATCCACCCTTTTTCCAAGTAAACTTCTTCTTAGAATTCCCCTCTTTCCTTTCAGGTTGTCAGCCAAGGATTTTAATGCGATCCTCTGCGACGGACCGGAGGCTTGACCGCCGCCTTGTCTCATCGAATTGTCTATCAAAGCGTCAACGGCTTCTTGAAGAATACGTTTCTCATTTCTTAAAATAACTTCCGG
>SKVL01000023.1 GCA_007129455.1 Candidatus Campbelliibacteriota bacterium
ATAACGGAAGAGACACTGTTCAGGGTGTTGGTCTCGGTCAGGGTCAGTTGGCCGACCGGAGAGATGGTAATGAAGGAGACCTTGTATAACTTTCAATAATATCAATTATAATTACATCTATGAAAATGAACATAAACAATAGAGGGTACGCACTGCTCTTCGCTTTGGTGGTGGTGGCCATTCTTTTGGTGGTGGCTCTCGCCGTCTCTCGAGTGTCCTTCCAGGAGGTCAGAATATCCGATACCGCTCAGGACTCGCAAAAGGCGCTGAATGCCACCAACAGCGGAGCCGAGTGCGCGATGTACTTTGACAGAAGGGTGGAAAGTGTTTTTGGGAACGATACCGAGATCACGTGTTCCAACGAGGGCTCTTCAATGATAGAAGAGCTGTCCCCCGGTGTATATTTTTTTGTTGCGCATTTCGCCGACGGACAGTGCGCGCATGTGACCGTTGACAAGAGCGGGATGCTGGAGAACAGAACGGTCATCGAGTCGCGGGGCTACAACATCTGTCCCGATGGTGATGAACGCAATCCCAGACGGCTTGAAAGGGCGGTTTTGGTAGAGTATGAGTTCGGCGGAGGAGATCAAGATCTTCTGGTCGCCGATATTTCAATCGTGGTACAAACAGCAGGGGCCATTTCAGGGTCGGCAGCTCCAGGAATTTCGAAGCTTCGAGTCTTGAAAGATACCTTGAAAAAATTTACCGAAGATACCAGACCGCTTCTTTCAGGTGACGGCGTTCAGCTGGGTTTGACGGAATATAGTAATAACGGCAAGATACTTTTCATGCTCACAACCGATGCGGATATGTTTTTGGCTAAAATAGAGTCGCTCTCCCAGGGAGGAGCTCAGAACGCGGCTGGGGGAGTTTTTCTCGGTACCGATGTGATAGAAGGAAACCCGGAAAGTTTGATACAGAACGACAGTCAACCTGTTAGCGGGGGCCGAAATCTTAATGAAGGTGAAAAATTCATTTTTCTTGTGACAGGTGGTGGCATAAACCAAAGGTCTATAGAATTTGGAAATAAACGTGGACAGCAGGTCGGGGGTCTCGATTTTAATGCCTTTTATCAGGCCGTTGATGCTGTTCAGGAAGCGAAGGAAGCCGGGATAGTTGTAATTACCTTCGGTATAGGGGACGCTTCGCCGGTTGGACATGACGCTTTGAGATATAATCTTGCCAGTGATTCCGATCAGTGGGACAGGTGCGCCGAGTTCGACTTCGGTGTATGTTATTTTGAAATTTCTGATATTCAAGATCTTGACGATTTTTTTAATCTAAAGACGATCTTCGGCGGAGGCTACATTCATTGGCAACCTCTCTAAAGTTTGAATATCTTTAAATATTAAAGTCATTTCGTTTCCCTTGAGAACTTTGGGAGAGTTTTCTCTTTTGCGTGATATAATAGTTTTCAATGTTAACTTACCTGGCAATTCTTGTTTTTGTTTTCGGAACTGCCGTGGGCAGTTTTTTGAATGTCGTAATATTGAGGCACGAGAAAAAGCCCATCTCCGGGAGATCAGGTTGTCCGAAATGCGGGAAGACCCTGGAGTGGTTTGAACTCATTCCCGTTTTGTCTTTCTTGATACAGAAAGCCAAGTGTCGAGGATGTGGGAGGCCCATCTCTTGGCAGTATCCTTTGGTTGAGATAATGACCGGATTTGTTTTTGTTGCAATCTTCTTTTTTCTGACCGATTTCTATCGGGTCGGGAGTATTTTTGACATAGCTTTTTTGTCTTTCGGTTTCTCTTTTCTAACCTTGGCTTCAATATGGGGACTTTTGGTAGCGATCTTTGTTTATGACCTCTATCACAAGATAATCCCCGACGACTTTGTGTTTCCTTTCATCTTCTTGTCTTTGGTCTGGCTCTTTCACTCGGCAAGTTCCGGCGAGTTTTTCTCTTCCCCGAGTGTTTCGGATATGTTCATGGGACCTTTGTTCTTTCTTTTCTTTGCTTCACTGTGGTACTTCTCAAGGGGAACCTGGATGGGATTCGGGGACGCCAAGCTTGCTCTCGGTATGGGCTTTTTGCTCGGTTTTTCAAACGGCCTTTCCGCTTTCATGCTCTCCTTTTGGATCGGGGCGGGAGTTGCTGTCATTCTTTTTCTTTACGGCACGGTGATCAAGAAGCTGGACAATATAAAAGTCCCCTTATTTTTAAAGAACCTCGGCTTGAAAAGCGAGATACCGTTCGCCCCTTTCCTTGTGATAGGTACCGCTTTGGCTTTTTTCTTCGGTGTTGAGTTTATTGACCTGATCAACGTCTTCGGTTTCTAGATCAAAGGTGCGGTTTAAACCGAAAACTACTTCAACTCTCTTATCTCTTTTTCGATCATATGACCGGAGTCGTCAACCTCATATACCAAAAATAGGCCGAAAGGTATCTCCAGATTCTTAATCTCTTCATTGGGTATCTCTTCAATGTACTTAACGAGCGCCCTTATGGAGTTGGTGTGGGCGACCAATATGGTGTTTTCTCCTCTCAAGACCCTAGGAAGAATCTCTTCGAGGTAAAAAGGTACGACACGCCCGTATACGATCTTGAGGGTCTCTCCGTTGGGGACCGGGTGGTCCCACTCGCGCCTTATGCCGTTGAACTTCTCTTCTCCAAACAGATCTTTCATCTCCCATTTGTTTCGGCCGGTGTAGTCTCCGTAGTCGCGCTCGTTTATGGCCGGAGACCTTTCGATCTCCAAGTCCGGGTAACCGGAGCCGTTAAGCATCTCTCTCAATGTTCTGTGCGCCCTTCTCAGTTCGGAAGAGATCGCTCTGTCTATCTTTATATCTTTGATGACCTCCCCCATTTTTTGGGCCATCTCCACACCGTGAGGAGTGAGCGAGGCATCGTGAATGCCCGTCCATTTGCCGAGCTTGTTCCATTCCGATTCGTGGTGTCGCACGATGATGAGTTTGCCTTTTTCCATGTTCATTGTTTTTTAATTTTAAATATGTCGCTTTTCATATTACCTTATTATCCTTGTTAAAACCAAACACTCTCTTGATATTTTTGGGAGAGAAATGGAGCTTCGGTTGTGATAATATACTGATATAAATATTTTATGTCTGAGAAACCTTCCAAATCTGTCGAAAAACGACTTGAAAAACTACGTCAAGAGATCGCCCGTCACAACTACAAATACTATGTCTTGGATGACCCCGAGATATCGGATGCCGCTTATGACTCTCTGATGAGAGAACTTTTGGAGCTCGAAGGGCGTTTTCCTTCACTTAAAACCCCCGACTCTCCAAGTCAAAGGGTCGGCGGGGAGCCACTTGAGGGGTTCAAGAAGATAGAGCACCTTGTTCCTCAGTGGTCTTTTGATAACGCTTTTACCGAAGAAGAGATACGTGAGTTCTCGAGAAGGGTTGAGAGGATGTCGGGGGAAAGTCCCACTTATGTGTCCGAGCTCAAGATAGACGGCTTCAAGATAGTTTTAAGTTATGGAAAAGGGGTACTTAAGACGGGAGCGACCCGTGGAGACGGCAAAATTGGCGAGGACGTGACGGAGAACATAAAGAGGGTGGGATCGATCCCCCTTCGGTTGAATCGAGAGATCGATATTACGGTTGAGGGAGAGATCTGGATGGGAAAAAAAGAGTTTGAAAGAATAAACTCCATTAAAAAAGAAAAAGGAGAACCCCTTTTTGCAAATCCTCGGAATGCCTCCGCCGGGACCATCAGACAGCTTGATCCGAGCATCGTCTCAAAGAGGCGTCTGGATTCATTCATATATGATATAGGGGATACCGAGGAGGCTCGTTCGGAAACCCAGATCGGAGAGCTTGAGACCCTGAAGGAGCTCGGTTTCAAGGTCAATCCAAACTATACTTTTTGCAAAGATATAGATGATTCCATAGAGCACTGGAAGGAATGGAAAGAAAAAGCCGAGGAGCAAGATTACTTGGTTGACGGCACCGCCGTGAAGGTCAACGAGATCCGTCTTCAAAAAAACCTGGGTTACACCGCGAAAGCTCCTCGTTTTTGTATCGCTTTCAAGTTTCCGGCCGAGCAAGCCACGACCGTGGTTGAAGATGTTCTGTTTCAAGTTGGTCGCACCGGAGTTATAACCCCGGTCGCGAAACTTCGTCCCACTTTGGTGGATGGCTCAACCGTCTCCAGAGCGACACTGCATAATGAGGACGAGATAAAAAGGTTGGATGTCAGAGTGGGGGATACGGTCGTGATACAAAAGGCCGGAGATGTCATTCCCGCCATAGTCAAGGTTGTCAAAGAGGTCAGAGAAGGAAAAGAGAAACCGATAAAATTTCCCAAAAAAGTTGAAGGATGTGGCGGAGAGGGCAAAATAGAACGCATTCCCGGTCAGGCGGCGTACAGATGTGCCGACTCCGACTCGGGTGAGGCGGTGCGCCAGAAACTTTACCACTTCGCCTCCAGAAAGGCCTTCAACATTGACGGTTTGGGTCCCAAGATAATCGATAAACTGATGGATAACGGAATGATATCGGTTTATGCCGACATCTTCACTTTAAAGTACGGAGACGTGGAGAGTTTGCCCGGTTTTGCCGAAAAGGCGGCAAAGAACCTGCTTTCTTCCATAGACAAGGCGCGTAAGGTCACCTTGCCTCGTCTGCTTGTCGGACTCTCCATTCCCCAAGTGGGGGAGGAGACCGCTCGCATTCTGGCGGATAGGTTCAAAAGGTTGAATAAGATAGAAAAGGTCTCTGAGAGTGAACTGGAGGAGATAGACGGGATCGGTCCGATCGTGGCGCACTCCGTCAGGGAGTGGTTTGCCAAAGAAGTTAACAGAGAGAGTTTGGGGAGGCTTCTCGGAGAGATAAAAGTGGAAGAACCGTATAAACCCAAAACCGCCGGAGAGGGGAAACTTTTCGGGAAGACCTTTGTTTTTACGGGGGCACTGTCGGGAATGTCTCGGCCGGAAGCATCTGAGAGAGCCAGAGCTCAAGGGGCCTCCGTTTCAAGTTCGCTTTCCAAAAGCACGGATTTTCTGGTTGTCGGAGAAGACCCGGGAAGCAAAAAACAAAAGGCCGAACTGCTCGGGGTCAAGATCTTGAATGAGCAAGAGTTCATCGATCTCATCGATTGAGTTCTTTGGTAGAAGAAAGGGCTCTATCGTGGTAATATTGTGCTTATGAAAAAAGACGAAGTGAAACACATCTCGGAGCTTTCGCGTATAGAACTCTCTTCCGAAGAAGAGAGGGGACTTGAGTCTGATTTTAAAAAAATCATCAGTTATATAGATAAAATAAAAGTGGTCTCCGAATCTATAGATGCGGCAACTGACACCACCGTCGGTGAAGTGCGTAATGTCTCTCGAATCGATGAGCCTGGGGATGTCTTTAGGACGGAGAGTTTAACGAGACTTTTCCCAAAGGAGAGGGATGGATATTTGGCGGTTAAGAAAGTTCTTGAACAATGAAAGATAATCTGACACTCAAAGAAGCTCAAGAGGCTCTTTCAAAAAGACGGATAAGCGTCCATGAGCTTTGTAAATTCTATTCTGAGCGTATAAAAGAAAAAAACGGAGATATTTCGGCCTTTTTGGAGGTCTTCGAAGATTTGGAAAAACAAGCCAAAGAGGCTCAGAAAAGTATTGATGAAGGAGAGGCTTCTTCTTTGACTGGGATACCGCTTGCCATCAAAGACAATATCCTAATCAAAGACAGAAAGGTCTCGGCCGCGTCCGCCATGCTTGAGGACTTCGTTGCTCCTTATGACTCGACCGTGGCGGGAAAACTTAAAAAAGAAAAAACGGTATTCTTGGGGCGCACCAACATGGACGAGTTCGCCATGGGAGCATCCACTGAAAAATCGGCCTTCATAATCACCAGGAACCCTAACGACACTTCAAGAGTTCCGGGAGGTTCATCCGGAGGTTCAGCCGCTGCGGTCTCGTCCGGTATGGCCCCAGCTGCCTTAGGCTCCGATACCGGAGGGTCGGTTCGCCAACCCGCATCATTCTGCGGGTGTGTGGGATTGAAGCCCACTTACGGAGCCGTCTCCAGGTTTGGTTTGATCGCTATGGGGTCGTCTCTGGACCAGATAGGGCCTCTGACGCAGACCGTGACCGATTCCGAGATTCTGTTCGAATCAATTGCTGGGAGGGATCCATTTGATGGCACGACTTACGAAAGAGAGGCTTTCAAAGAAGAGAAAAAACCGAAAGATACCGTGGTAGGGGTTCCTTGGCACCTTATACGGCAGGACGGGGTTGATAAAGAAGTTCTTGAAGTTTTTAAGAAGAATATTTCCGAGCTTGAAAAGTTGGGTTACAAGACAAAAGAGGTAAAACTTCCTCAGCTGGAGTACACCTTGAGTGCTTACTACGTGCTTGTTCAAGCGGAAATCTCTTCCAACATGGCCAGATTTGACGGAATGAGGTACGGAGCCAAGGTGGAAGGAAAAGATCTCCTTGAAGAGTATATGAAAACAAGAGCTCTTTTCGGAAAGGAGGTGAAGCGTAGGATAATGGTTGGAACATATGTCCTCTCCGCCGGATACTATGACACTTATTACAACAAAGCATACACTGTTCGGAAGTTGGCGATTTCGGACTTTGAGAGAGTGTTTTCGAAAGACAAAGTCGATGTTGTGGCTTTCCCGACCTCTCCCACGCCCGCCTTTAAGGTGGGCGAAAAAAATGAAGACCCTGTTCAGATGTACATGGCGGATGTTTTTACCGTTCCCGCTAATATTGCAGGCGTGCCGGCAATATCCATTCCATCGGGAACTGTTGTCAAAGAAGGCAAAGAACTGCCTTCGGGACTTCAGTTCATGGCCCCTTGGAAAAGAGAAGACGTTCTTTTTTCGGTCGGGAAACACTTTAAGAAAGAAGTTTGATACTGTTGTCGGTATTGAGAGTCAAGCTTTCTTTTTTACCTTTGAACGGGTTATATTTATATACAAGTGCGTGTTAAAAGAGAAATATGCCTGAGGAGAAAAAAGAAGAAAAAAAGAAACCGAATGATGTCTTCGCCGAGATGGCTTACTATCTTTTGCCTCTTTTACTTTTGATATTCATCATCTCTTACATCAGCGCTCACATCAATTTTAGCTGGTGGGAATCTTTGTTTTATCGAGCGTTGGAGAGCACTATTTATCTTTTATTTTTTGCCATGTTTGCTTTATCTGTATCGGTTTTCGGTTTTGTTTTATATAGTTACAAATTAAGTAATCTTTTGAGTGGAGCACAAGTCAATTTTAAAATGAAGCAAGTTGATTCAAACCCTTCTTTGAGAAATGAGCGTTGGGAGAGAATTTCAGGCCACATCGCGTCAGATCACCCGAATGATTGGAGAATAGCCATACTTGAGGCGGATGTTATCCTTGACGAGATACTGAGTAAAGCGGGATATACTGGCGACACTGTGGCCGACAAACTTAAGCAAGTGGAGAAAAGTGACTTTTTAACCATTGAGAACGCTTGGGAGGCTCACAAAGTTAGGAACAAGATTGTTCATGACGCGGAGTTTGTTTTAAGCAGGAGGGAAGCGGACAGGGTTCTTGATCTTTACCGGTCCGTTTTTGAGGAGTTTCATTTTATCTAGTCGGGGGATTTGTCTTCAAGGGGTATTTTGTGTTATATTGTTAGACAGCGGAGTGGAGGAATGGTACCTCGGGAGGCTCATAACCTCCAGACGTCGGTTCGAATCCGGCCTCCGCAACAAGCTGAAAACCGCGCATCAATGCGCGAGTTTTCTTTTGAAGAGGACGGATTCGAAGAAGGGGGTCGGGGAAACATCTGTTTCCCCGTGAAGGAAGGCAGAGCCGAAGG
>SKVL01000034.1 GCA_007129455.1 Candidatus Campbelliibacteriota bacterium
GACAGACAAGGAAACGGACTGGTGAGAGCAGACTTGGCTGTAAGGGCGGTTAGCGAGGTTGAGCCTCTACCTCCTCCAGGTGATGAGCCTGAGCCTGAACCACAACCTGATCCGGAACCTGTGGAACCTACAGACGGCATAATAAGCGTCGAAACATTAAAAGTAACCTCTTGGTGGCAAAACAGAAACTTTTGGCGAGCTGATGTTGCAATAAAAGTGACAGATGAAGGTGGCTCACCTGTAAAAGGTGCGGAAGTCCGGGGTATGTTTGAGAACAACGGAAGCATTGTCGGTTTTACGAACGAAAATGGAGAAGTTGCTCTCGCGAGCGGAAATTTTCGAAGTAATGTTATAAAAACAACATTTGAATTAATTTCCGTATCTTTCGAGCAATACATCTGGGGCGAAAATTTTGTTCCAATAGATATTAACCAACCTTCAAGATAAAGCTTAAGAACAATAAGCAATAAAAAGACCGACCTGGAAAAGTCGGTCTTTTTTTGTTTGTTTTTCGTGTTAGAATCAAAACATAGGTCGAAAAGAGATTATCAATTTAGTCTTTAAGACTAGCAAATGAGCAAAAAAACATTAATATTTGTCTTAATCGCTCTTATCATCGTCCTTCTTTTGGTTAACCTGTTCAGAGCGGAAAAAGAACCCGAGCCGGTAGTTGACGAACCAACCCCACCCGCAGTGGAAGAAGAGACCGGTATTGTGGTTGAGAGCCTCCTTTTAAACGGTGAAGAAGGTCCCCTGCTACTGACAACCGATGATCCGTCGGTCATCACCGCCACGGTCAGAAACGACTCCGATGAGGAGAAAGAGGTTCTCTTGAGTGTGAGAATGGAGGGTGAACAGTTTGATGAAAGACACGACTGGACATACACTGTAGCCCCGGGAGAGATTTTGGAGATAGAAGAGGTAAGAGAAGAACACCGAACATGGTACCCTGGAGAGTTCACGGTGGAACTCGAGGGTCACACGATCGAAGTTACGGTTGAGTAGTTTTAAAAAAAAATGAAACAGAAACCGCGCCGGAGTTCCCGCGCGGTTTTTGTTTTTTAAGACCCTTCAACCCAAACCTTAAAGATACTTCTTGAGATAACCTTTCAGTCCCCTCTTTATCTCCGGATGCTTCAGCCCCATCTCGATCTGCGCCCTGACAAAGTCAAGCTTGTCTCCGCAGTCGTAACGGACCCCTTCAAAGGAGCGCGCATACAGACTGCCTCCTTTTTTGATGTGGGTAATAAAAGCGTCGGCAAGGCGTATCTCTCCGTCTTTGCCGGATCTCTGTGATCTTAAGATGTTGAATATCTCCGGAGTTATGACATAACGACCGACCACCGCCTCTGTGGAAGGAGCTTCGCTCGGTTCCGGCTTTTCAACGAAACTTTTGACCAGCCATTCATTCTTGCTCTTCTTCTCTCCATCTATGACCCCGTACCTTGAAACATTCTTTTTCGGAACCTTGGTGACCGCCAAAACCGGAGCATTCGTACGCTCATATGTTTCAATAAGCTCTCCTATCGCGGAGTGTTTTGAGTCTATGATGTCATCACCGAAAAGAACCGCCACAGGTTCAACACCAATCAAGGGAGCGGCGCTTAAAAGCGCGTGTCCGTCGCCTTTGGGTGTCCTCTGTCTCACGAAAGCGAAGTTAGCCAAATTTTCAATTGACCTTATATTCTCCAAAAGATCGTCTTTACCTTTTTGCCTGAGCCGATACTCCAGCTCAAAGTTTCGGTCAAAATGGTCCTCTATCGCTCTTTTACCCAAAGCGGTAACAAAGATTATCGTCTCCACTCCGGCTTTAACCGCCTCTTCCACTATGTACTGGATGACGGGCTTATCCACCACTGAAAGCATCTCCTTGGGTTGCGCTTTTGTTGCCGGCAAAAACCTGGTTCCCATACCGGCGACGGGAATGATCGCTTTTTTTATTTTCATATGAGGTATATGATAACTCTTTATCCCGTTTTTGAAAATATAAGTTATAATATAAGTAATTGGGGAAAATATCGGTTCTGATATTTTCGCAAATTTTGATTATGGCTGAAAAAAACTTCAGAGATCACATGGAGACCGTCTCACGCATCGCCTCCTTTCAAATACCCTTCTCGGTCGTCGTTTTGATCTACGGACTGTCTTTCTGGATTGTCATCTTCGTATATTTCCATTTCTATAACTTCCCGGTCTACGAGATAACTCTGCCGAACTATGAAGGTGAGGCTTTCGTTTTGGAGTACGGACCGCAGATGTCACTGCAAGACGAGCTCTACTTTAACGATGTCAAAGAGATCTTTATAAAAAAAGAAAGCAGTTTCATTGTCGCCAACCTCGAAAAGATGACAATGCAGGGATACAAAGGAGGCGAGAAGGTGCTTGAATTCCCTATCGCCGCAAAAGGTCAAGACGGCACATGGACCGAGACCCCGGCCGGTCTTTACCGAGTCGAGTGGAAAACCGAATCCCACCACTCCAGCTTATACGGCGTCACTATGCCTTACAGTGTTCAGTTCTTCGGAAACTATTTCATTCACGGCTGGCCGTATCATCCCGACGGCAGAGCGGTCGCCTCTCCCGTCTCAGCCGGCTGTATCCGACTTGAAACGGAAAACGCACAAGAACTCTATGATATAGCAAGAGTGGGAATGCCTGTCTTGGTTTTCGAAAAAGGATACTCTCGCGACGACTTCGCCTACTTCGGCAGTGTCGGTGATATCTCCGCCGAAAAGTATTTGTTAGTTGATCTCAAAAGTGACTTCGTTTTTTCCCGAAAGGGCTCGGATGAGCCTTTTTCCATAAAAGGGCTCAGTAAGCTTCCCTTGGGGCTGATCGCCGGTGAGAGACACTTCATTGGATCCAACATCATCGTTCCGGAAATTGCCGTGGGGAAAAAAACATACAAGCCGCGCTTTAAAGTCGGGGAGGAAGTGACCCTTTACACGCTACTTGCGGTACTTCTCTCGGAGTCCTCCAACGAGGCCTCCCACTCAATCATCACCCATATGGGAAACAGTAACACCGCATCTTTACTCAACAACCATCTGTATTCCTTGGGCATGCAAGACACCCACATCAAAGATCCCTCGGGGCACATTGAGAATGTTTCGACCTTGAGAGATTTGGTCTCCCTGTCAAAATATCTGTATTTCAACAGAATGTCACTGTTGGAGATAAGCAGGGGCAAACTGAACTCGGTCTACTTGAATCCGAATCACAATGACATAACTCCCAATCATTCTTTAAAGGAGAACGTCTCCTTCGCCGGAGGTTTCATTCCCCATGACGGAGAAGATTTCGAAGGAGTAAGCCTTGCAATCTTTGAGATGGAGGTTCACGGAGAAAAAAGACCGATAGCCATAATCGTCGCCGGCTCATCGAATCCCGCGGAAGACATCCTGAAACTATTCGATTCCGTCAGACTCACATCCGACTGATGCGCTTGAACTCAAGAAACACGACTCCCCGCTCCGACGCTTTTTAAGGGAGATAGAACCACCGGACCCTTCTCTCCGCTAGAGGCGAGAATCATGCCTTGACTTTCATACCCCATAATCTCTCTCGGCTCAAGATTGGCAAGCACGACCACCTGCCTGCCCTCCAAATCACTCGGGTCATAGCTTTTACCCACGCCGGCAACCAGCTGTCTCTCCCCATCTTCTCCCAGATCCACCGAAAGAAGCAGTAACTTATCCGAGCCTTCCACTCTTTCGGCTTTGGAAATGGAACCCACGCGAATATCAAGCTTTAAAAAATCTTCGAATTTTATTGTTTCCTTCATGCTACTTTTATTATTAACTGTCATCTGAACATTCTATCATTTTTTGAAACATAAATTTAAAATTGAACCGGCCAAAGAATTTATATATAATCAGTTATTATAGTTATTTTAAAAAATATGGAAGATCAAAATAAAAATATGAAAAAACTAAAAAGAAGCAAAACAGACAGAGTGATAGCCGGAGTTTTCGGCGGAATGGGAGAGTACTTCCAAATAGATCCGGTCATATTTCGACTGGCCGGTGTTTTAGTGTTTTTCCTGTCCGGTTTCATTCCCTTCATCATCGCCTATATCATCGCCATCGTGATAATTCCCGAAAATGAGACGGGGTCGGAGACAACAACCTCCCCCCCGGTCCATAAAAAGTGGTGGTTTTGGTTGCTCATCTTGATACTGTTATTCTTATTCCTCTCCCCTCTATTGGCATTTCTGGGCTTTAAAAACTTCTCAAAAACCTTAGACTTCCAAGAATGGCAAACATTCATTACGGAAAAATTTGAAGAAACTCAACTCTCTGAAAGGACCCACATTGCGGAACGGGTACTTCCCGGTCCTAAAAGGTCTTCCGTCAACGAATATCTCGAAGAGAATATCATTACGGCAAATTTCGACGGAGAGATCTTCGCCGAATACCACGAATTCGGCCGAGGTGTCGGTGAACTGTTCATATGGGCTTACGTGGCCGAGCTTTACGAGTTGGATGAAGATCTCAAAACCAGCACGGCGACTTCCCTACCTTTGGTTATAACCTTCTCCGAAGAAGAGCTCACGGGACATCACGCCCCTCGAGACGGCTCATATTACTCGGAGGACATAAAAGAGATGTTCCCTCCTCGCCACCATAATGAGATCTTGTACTTCCAATCAATACACAAAGAGACCTTGAACGGTCTGATTGGAGATGTTGAAAACAAAGCAAGACTCAGTCTTTGATAAATATCAAAAAATTGATTATTTTGTAACCTCGAACTAAACCTCGCTCAAGATTTTTAGAGCACCCCCCCCCTAAAAGACAACAGCCTCTAACATCAACGTAAAACTTCGGAAACCGGCACGAAATTCGCGCGCTCTTTGAGTCTCGGTATTTCCTCGACCAAAACCGATATGGTCTCCGGAGAACTGTGACCTATGGCTATCGCTTCACCCTTTTCTTCGGCCAAGCGTACGGCTTCCAAAAGCTTGTCTCTTATATCATCAGGATCTCGGGAATTATCCAAAAAAACATCCCTTACGGCGGTTTTTATACCCTTTTCCCGAGCCAATGAGAAACCCTTTGAAGCGCCTATCGTGAAGCTGTCAACAAAGAAAAGGTCCTCTTGCTTGATAGCGTCAAGTAAAACACTCATTGCCTCTCTGTCCGATGTAAAGCGAGACCCTTTGTGATTATTAACCCCAACCACATAATGCCTCAGCTCTTTCAAGCTTTCATTTAAAAATCGCTCCATTTCTTCCTGTGTCATATCCACTTTCAACATGCGGTCCTCAATATTTTCCTCGGATACCGGTTCAAGGGGTAAATGAAGTATCATCTCTTGTCTTTTCGAGAAAAACTCCGCCACTTGTAACGTATGATCCCTAAAAGGCAGAACGGCCAGTGTCAGGTCGGCATCTATATCGTCAATACTCATATCGATCGCCAAGTTGTTACCCAGATCATCTATGATAATGGAAACACTGGGTAGATCAATCGGGTCTTCATCGGAATACGGCTTTTCTTCAGGCAATTCAAATTCGTCATCTTTCTCTTTATCATCCGGACCCGTTTCGGGTTTATCGTTATCTTTTTCCACAAGATCCGTTCCTTCATCTATTTCGTTTTCATAAAACTCCCGATTTTCCCACCCGAATACAAGCAAACCCAACACAAGAATGAGAATGAAGATAATAATATTCTTTTTCATATTTGGATAATAACAGTTTTTTTCGATTGATGAAAACTTCGGCTCATTAATAAAAGAACACGAAAATCTTTTTTTGGTGTATTATGTATGAATACAGTCCTTCATAATTCCAATGATCTAAAAACCAAAATGTCACTGGCAAAAAGAATTTTGAAAATCGGAACTCAAAAATTCGAAGAACCCAATTCCATTGATAAAGTTCTGGATAAAGTTTTTTTGTGGGCTTTTCCGACATATGTAAAACCCAACCATCTGACTGTTTTCAGATACATCTCGACGCCTTTTATCTTTTATCTTTTGTTTTTCCAGTACTACTTGATCGGATTTATTGCGTTCTTCATATCTGCCATGACGGATGCTTTGGACGGAGCCATGGCAAGAACACGAGGACAAATAACTTCATGGGGCAAGATAAACGATCCCCTGGCAGATAAACTGCTAATAGGATTGGTTGGTGCCATCATGATAATCAAATATGTGAGCCTTGAGATCATATTTATAATTATCATTCTTGAGATTTTAACCATAGCAATCGTCGCGTTCTTTTACGACGCAAAAGAAAACCCCGGTGCAATGCTTCCGGGCAAGATAAAGATGGCTCTTCAGTCCTTGGGTGTAGGTTTGATAATACTCTATGCGATGCAGGGATTCCCCCTTTATCTCTCCGTAGCGATTGTTTTTCTCTATCTCTCCATACTTTTCAGTATAATAAATGTCTTGTTCTGTCTTTTTTGGGGAAAGTCCCTTTGAAAATTAAAAACAAGCGGGTTTTATCCTCACCTTTTTTCCGACTACCAAGTTCAAGCACTCCCTTCTCAGCATTCATCGCCTTGTGACGACTCCTCCGCCCGGCATTTTACGATTCTGTCTTCCAGCTCCTTGATTCTCTCTTTGAGTTTTATGGTCTCCTCGTCGGCCTGGCACTTTCCGAGCCCTTCTTCCAGCTCTTTGATTCTCTCCTTGAGTTCGATCATCTTCTTCTCCCGTCCCATGGTAAGTTGATGGAACTTCTCCAACTCTACAACCCTCTTCTCGAGTTCTTTACTTCGATTTTTAAGCTCCTCTTCCAGCTCCTGTTTTTCCGTTACATCTCTGGCGACGGCGTATATCCTGTCACCTCGAGTTCTTGACTTCCATTCAATCCATCTGTAAGAGCCGTCCTTGCAACGATAACGATTCATAAAGTTCAAGATATCTTCTTTTTTCTCTCCGGAACGACTCAAGATTGAAAGAGTCTCTTCGATGTCATCCGGGTGTACAAATTTAATAAACTCTTCACCTTCAAGCTCAAACAGTTCGTACCCCAAAACCTTTTTCCACTCGGGATTCAATCTGACAAAACGACCTTTCGTATCAGTGATACAAAGAAGATCCAAACTGGATGAAAAGTAATGATCCAACTCCTCGGTCTTTTTTCTTAACGCATTCTCGGCTCTCCTTTTCTTAGCCACATCAATCAAAATCAGATAAAACAACACCAGCAAGAAGAGAGCTCCGAACACAATGATGCCGGCCAATCTTGTCGCCGAGGTGGCTTCTTGGCTCCATACCTTTGCGGAGTAATCCATGCCGAAGGTAGCAAACACTTCCCCCGTCTGTTCTTTTATGATTGGAGTCAAAACGCTTATGCACTCCCCTTCCTTTCGGTCAACAGCTCCGGCAATATGAGATTCTTTGGTTTTGAAAGGGATCCTGAATTCTTCACCGGCGGTTTTGTTCTCGGTTCCGGGATAGATGTAGTCCTCCGAGCCGGTAGGAATGGAGTGAACCATGTAATATACTCTATCGTTATGTATCGTATAAAGATAAGCATGGTTACACTTACTGTCCTTGCTCAAATACTCCGAAAGCCTCTTCTTGATACTTTTGTAAGCGCCGGAGTTATAATCGTCGGGAAGTGCGTTAAGTTGCTTAATCATCTCTCCATCAAGACCAATTGCGGCCGTTTCCGAGATCAAAAAGGCTCGTTCCGAAACGTCTTGTATACTTTTATTCCAAGAATATTTAACAAAAAAGGCACCCGAAACCATCAGGAACAAAAACAAAAACAGAAATA
>SKVL01000014.1 GCA_007129455.1 Candidatus Campbelliibacteriota bacterium
AAGTTAAATCTGGAAAACCTTTTAGACAGTGATACTTCCTTGCAAGAAATAAAGAAAAGACTTGAAGAGCATTATGCTCGCGCCGGAGAGCTGTCGGAGCAAGAGTACGAGCGACAACGAAGAAGTATTCAACAGGTATGCGCTCGAAATAACGCCTTTATTCTTCACGGTGTGGAGACAATGTCCAGAGAGATGCGTCCTCATGAAACTTCACCCGTTAGTGAGAAAGCAACACTTGAAAACGAGCTGGATATTCTCATGGCGCTTGAGCCGTCCATATCAACTTCATCTTTCAGAACAGGGACTAACGCAAGACTTTTTGGTAACAGAACGTTCGGAGTTATTCTTGGAGGGGGTGATGTCAAGTCCGCTCATGGTGGTACGGCCACAGTTCCCAGAAGTATAAAAGAACGCTCTTCGATTGCTGATAATTTATCATCTGAAGAAATTGATGAGAAGATAAAAGGACATGTTTCCGGCTTTAATGAATTAAATGTTGATAACCCTAAAATATTCGGTGTTTTTAAAAGGGTTGAGGAAAAAAACGGAACATTCGTTATAGCAGAAGAAGAAAAACTAAAAGATTTTAATGAACACTTAACGTTGGCCGAACAGCGTGGTTTACCACAGTTCGTTCTTACGCCGGAGAATCGAATATTTGAGTATCTCTCTGTAGATGAATTGTGTAGAGTTTCTGTTGGAAGCGAGGTTAATCCGTTGGATGTTGCCAACAGAGGATCGGGAGTTACCAATGAAGATAGAAAAAAAGCCGGTTCACGGGTCATTAATAGTTATGTTTTTGATAATATTAGACATCATAAAGAAGCTAAAGAAATTGTTGGAGGGTTATCGGGTGAAGAGAATTCGCAGGAATTAAGCCGGTGGGAATATTTAGAAAATCTATATGCAAATCCCGAGAAAGCTTGGAATAGATTGAATGATTATCCAGAAGAGCTTAAGTCCGACCCTTCTTTTATAAAAGAGGTTATGGAAATACCTTCTCTTCATGTTGTTGGTTTCTTGGGTAAGATGCATGATTTTGCGGGAGGTAGAAAACTTTTGGAAGATCCCGAGTTTATCCGGTCAGTTTATGATAAGGTTAAACCTGAAAAAGGAAGAAGGCCCGACATATTGCATAAAGTGCCTGAAAAAATATTAAATAAAGACTTGCTTATTTACGGAATAGAGCACAGTGACAGCCTTCGGGGTGTTCTAAAAGAAGAACACCTTAGTGATCCCGATGTTCGTGAGACAATAATACAAAAAGAAATTGAAATGTTTGATATCAAACCATTTGATCGTGTTGATGTATTCAAGACAATCCCATCTTTGCCTATGGAAGACTCTTCAGAACGGTTTTCTCTATCCAATGAACCCTCTTTTATTGCCGGGGTTCGGGAAAAATACAAAGGTGAATATAATATTGAAGTATATGAGCCCGACCCTAGGTATTTTTTGGTTACCAAAATCGACCAATAAAAGACGAGACTGGTTACTTATTTTGAATGATGCAATTACGAGAGAAGACATGTTTAACCATAGGGTGGAGCAAGTTGTGAGTTTTACTTTAAATATCGAGAATAGGGATCTTAAAAGCAAATCGGAACATTAAACTGAAAAGCTGGAATGTAGATAGTCGCATCATTTTTTCTTTCAAAAATAGTTCTAACACCCTCTACGATGGCACCCAAAAATAAGGAGCGAAGCGACTATATTTTTGGAGTGTGCTGGGAGCCTTCGGAGAAGGCGAGCAGTGCAACCCAAAAGCTCTAAATAAGGAGCGAAGCGACTATATTTTTGGAGTGTGCTGGGAGCCTTCGGAGAAGGCGAGCAGTGCAACCCAAAAGCTCTAAATAAGGAGCGAAGCGACTGTACACTCTGCCTGATATTTTGAAAAAATATCAGGCAAGACCTTGCGAAAGTTCTCCGGACTTGCTCATTCTACGGCGGTACCTTGCTAGTGTGACCATTAGTCACTTGACATAAATATACTAAAATATATACTTTAGTATATGAATACACACACCATTTTAAACATCAAAACTGACAAAAAGCTGAAAGCTGAAGCCAAGAAGCTTTCAAAAGAATTAGGTGTACCCTTAAGTACAGTCATCAATGCATTCTTGAAGCAGTTTGTTCGTGATAAAGAGATTACTCTTTCGGCCAATCAATATCGCCCCACGCCGTACCTGGAAAGTATCCTCAAACAAGCACAAAAAGAATACGAAGCTGGAGATTTTGTGGGACCGTTTAAAACTGGAGAAGAGTTTATCGCTTACTTAAAATCACTTTAGTATGCAGTACATTCTTTCGAAACGATTTGAGAAAGATTTCGCTAAACTACCGGACGCCACAAAAAAGAAAGCAATTGTAACTTTAGAGAAATTTATTCAGAATCCTCAAAATCCTACTCTACGCAACCACGGACTATCGGGTAAATGGAAGGGATACTATAGTATCAATGTGACCGGTGATACGAGAGCGGTGTATTTCGTGATTGAAGAAGATATTGTGAGATTTGTTGCCATTGGCTCTCATAGCGAGCTTTATGGTTAGATTTCTCATTTACCGACTAGAGGCGCGATGAAATCTCTATCTTTATTTGCCGAACATACCGGAACAAGACACTTTACAGTCTTGTCCTGTGCTCAACTTAAGTTGACAGTGTAATGAGTCAGCTCGTTCTTGATATTTGTGGAGGAAAATATTTCAACGCTTAAAAATTACAATTACAACAGACTTCTGTGTTCATAGAAGACTATCTTGAAAAACCAAAAGACCTTTCCCGGCTGAATATGAATCGGGGTAAAACCTTGGAATATAAATATTTGCATAATCTAAACTCTTAAAATTAGTTTTAACACCCTATAAAATGGCACTCAGCGTTTTGGGCCCAATTCATAAGGCCTTCTAGGTGTATCAAAGGGAGGCGAAAGCTTAAAGACCTGTTATACTTAATTATATGGCAACGGTTTGCGTATTCGGCGATAGTATCACTTGGGGGGCCTCGGATCCGGAAGGAGGGGGATGGGTTACTCGTCTGCGCAATACTTATGAAGCTGAAGGTCTGCCTGTAGACCAAGATATCGATGTCTATAATTTGGGTGTGTCTGGAGACAATACGGACGATCTACTAAAAAGATTTGATGTTGAGGCGGGCGCACGAGAACCAAGTACGATTCTGTTTGCTATTGGTATAAACGACTCACAGTTCGTTGTTTCAAAAGATGAGAATAGAGTACCTATCTCGCAATTTGAAAACAATCTTCTCACATTGCTGAACAAAGCCAAGGCGATTACTTCAAAAGTCGCTTTTATCGGACTAACCCCGGTGGATGAGTCAAAGACTGTCCCAATTCCTTGGAATACTGATAAAAAATATACAAAAGAAAACAGAGATAGATATAATGCTGTAATTAAAAACTTTTGTGATGAAAATGATGTCCCATTCCTTAGTATGGAAGAAGTGGTTACGTTGGAGGAATTGTCGGACGGTCTTCATCCCAATAGTACGGGTCACGGAAAGATGTTTGAAGTCGTAAGAGATTTTATTAAGCGCGAGTCTTTGATATAAAACTAAAAGTAGGAATATAAATAGCCGTATCATCCCTCTCCTCCAAACACAATTCTAATTCTTATCTAACTAGATTGACATAAATATTCTGTTGTATATACTAGGGGTATATGAAATCTATTATAAATATAAAAGCGGATAAAGAAGTGAAGGAAAATGCTCAAAAAGTGGCCCGAGAACTCGGTTTGCCTCTTAGTGTGGCGGTAAATGCCTTTTTGAAGGACTTTATTCGCAATAGAAGTATTGCTTTTTCTGCTATTCCTCGAATGACTCCTACTTTGGAAAAACTGTTGGGCAAAGCTGAGAAAGATATTTCGGCAAATAAAAATATGTCTAAGACATTTATCTCTGCAGATGAAGCAAATGAGTATCTGGATAATTTATGAAAATAAAATTTTATAAGAATTTTGAGAAAAAATATAAAAGATTACCTGCCAAACTCAAATTAAAAGTTAAAGAGAGAAACAAAATATTTTCTCAAGATCCTTTTGACCCGATTCTTAATAACCATGCCTTACAAGGTAAATACTATGGATACAGGAGTATAAATATAACAGGAGATATAAGGATCGTTTATAAATTTCTAGATAAGAACGTAGCACTATTCGTGGATATTGATTCCCATAGTAATCTATATCGATAAACCACAAGAGGGAAGATGGATAGATGTATCATTCTTCTTTTCAAAAATAGTTCTAACATCCTCTACTACGGCCACCCAAAAGACGCTGGCGCGCAAATCCCAAATCCCAAATCCCAAATCACAAATTCCAAAAGCACCAAATAACAAATACCAAATAAATTCAAATTATTCAAACTAAAAACTCAAAACGGAAAAAGAATAAACCTGAACCTTGGTGGAATTTAAGCCTGCGAATAATTACGCTTAGTGGTCTGTGACCGATTCTCCATGGTTACCTGAAAACAATGAGCTGAACAAGTATTTTTTTAGTGACTATATTTTTGGAGTATATTCACTTTGCCAAGCATCTTTAATATTCCGGGGGGTGGCGAGTGGCGCAACCTATCACAAAAGACCCCGGTTTATTTGACTTTATATACCAAAAGTATATACTTTTGGTATATGAAAACTCAACTTAATTTAAAAGTAGACCCTCAGGTAAAAAAGCGGGCTCAAAAGAGAGCTAAAGAACTTGGACTGTCTTTAAGTTCGGTGGTGAATGCCACTCTTATTCAGTTTGCTCGCACCGGTGAGCTGGAGCTGTCTTCCGCTCCGCGTATGACCTCATTCCTCGAGGATCTTATCAAAGAAGCTCGAACTGATTACACGTCAGGTGATCTTGAAGTTTTTGATAATGTAGACGGTTTGATAGCCTCACTTAATAAATAGTTTCTATGCGAATTGCAAAGGCGAAACGGTTTGAAAAACAGTACAAAAAACTTCCGCAAAAAACACAAAAAAAATTTGTTACCAGACTCAAACTCTACCTTGAAGACAAGAATGACCCGTTGCTAAATGTGCATAGATTGAAAGGTCCGTATACCGAACTGTGGAGTTTTAATGTTACGGCTGATATACGGGTGGTTTTTGACACTTCTTTTGACGGTGTCCTGTTGTTGGTCGCCATTGGTTCACATAGCGAACTCTACGGTTAAGTACATTTCGGGCCTTACTCTCCTTTAATTTGACGTTATTACATTTGTTCCCATGACCTAAGAACACCTCCCTCTACATATGGTATTCCAGATTGTTGGCGGATAAACACTTACACTGTTTTTTCCTTTAAAAACGACCCCGGTATCTTTTGTCATGGAACTCCCCAAAGCTGTTTTTTCTAATTTCTTGGGCTGCCCTGGCCTTATTTTTAGCCATTATTACATTAGGAGCTGAAATATGTTATAATAAAGGCCAACTGAGGTCGAAAGTATCTTTCTATTTTATTACTAATAATAAAAATCATATGCCAGAAGAAGTAAACACCATAAGCCAGACAATTATAGACTCCATGGATGAATTGTGGAGCGCAATTATTCTTAAGGTTCCCACAATCGGGGGAGCGTTGTTGGTTTTGGTTCTAGGTCTTATCTTTTCTCCGATTTTGGGGAACTTTGCCAAACGTCTTGTTAAACTGACCAAGGTTGACAGTTTGGCGGAGCAAGCCGGCCTTATTGAGCAGGCAAAAAATGCCGGTATAAATTTGAGCATATCAGGGCTCATAGGAGGCCTTGTTAAATGGTTCTTCCTGATTGTTTTCTTTGTTGCGGCCGTTGATATTCTTGGTTGGGAAAGACTGACAGATGTTCTCTATAGTCTGTTATTCTTTATCCCGAATGTTATTGTTGCTGTTATTATTTTGACCGTAGGTTTGATTTTGGCAAACTGGGCCGAACGGCTGGTGGTCAAAAAGATCGAGATATCAAAAACTCCAATTGCTCACGGAAAGTTAATGGGCAAATTTGCGCGATGGGCCATCATAATATTTTCATTAATGACGGCTCTTTTCCAACTGGGAATCGCTCAGCAGCTCATAGTTATCTTGTTTGCCGGTATGATCTTAACGTTTTCTCTTGCCTTCGGTTTGGGGGGACGTCAAAAAGCGGCGGAGATTATTGAAAGGTTGGATGGTTCAAAACAGTAGGTACTTTCCAAAGACAAACAAAAAGCCCCTTATTTAAGGGGCTTTTTGTTTTTTATCTGTCGATCTTTTCGAAAACAACCTTATCTTTTTTCATTCTTGCTTTTATTCGGTCTCCTTCTTTTATTTTTTCCTCTATAATCTCAAGAGCCAGGGTGTCAAGCACTTTGTTCTGAATGACTCTCTTTAGAGGACGAGCCCCGAAGATGGGGTCGTATCCGACTTCGGAGAGGTGTTTTTTAACCTTTTCCTCAAAAACGAGGCTGATGTTCTTATCTTGCAGATATCTTTTTACTTCCGCGGTTTGAAGCTCCACTATCTTCTCAATATCTTCAAAACTGAGTCGATGGAAGACCGTTATGCTGTCAATGCGATTCAAGAACTCCGGTCGAAAATGCCCGCGTACCGCATTCATCACTTCACTTTTCATTTTTTCTTCATCTTTGCCGTTCCAAGACGATATTACTTCACTTCCCAGATTGGAGGTCATAATAATAATAGAGTTTCTGAAGTCGACGGTTCTTCCTTGTCCGTCGGTTAAGCGGCCGTCATCCAAGATCTGCAGAAGGACGTTAAAAACGTCGCTGTGAGCTTTTTCTATTTCATCAAGAAGTATGACGGCGTAAGGTCTCCTTCGTACCGTTTCGGTGAGCTGCCCTCCTTCCTCATAGCCGACATATCCGGGGGGCGCGCCTATAAGGCGACTCACGGAGTGTCTTTCCATGTATTCGGACATATCAATTCGAACCAGAGCATCCTCGTCGTTGAACATGACCTCTGCCAAGGCTTTGGAGAGCTCAGTTTTACCGACGCCGGTGGGTCCAAGAAAGATAAACGATCCGATCGGCCTGTTAACATTCCCCAGTCCGGCCCTTGAGCGTCTCAGTGCGTTGGAGACGGCACCTATGGCCTCCTTTTGTCCGATAACTCTTTTGCCGAGCTCTTCTTCAAGTTTGGAAAGTTTCTCTTTTTCCGTCTCGAGCAAGCGTGTTATCGGTATTCCCGTCCATTTTGCGATGACCTTGGCGATGTGTTCCTCGGTGACCTCTTCAGGAAGCATGCGTTTTTCTTTCGGAATCGCATCAAGCTCATGTTGGGTCTCTTTTATCTTTTTTTCCAACTCCGGTATTTTTCCGTACTTAATCTCCGCCGCCTTTTGAACATCTCCTTCCCGTTCGGCCCTTTCTTCTTCTACACGTAACTCCTCGACTCGGTTTGATAAATCTCTGTGTTTCTCCAGTATGGTCTTCTCTTGCCTCCACTGTGTCTCCAACGCCGAACCTTTTTCTTTGAGGTTAGCGATTTCTTTTTTAAGCTCCTCTCTGCGGGCTTTACTTTGCTCGTCTTTCTCTTTTTTCAAGGCCTCTTGCTCTATCTCAAGCTGACGAAGCTTTCTTTTTATTTGGTCAAGTTCCGTCGGCATACTGTCTATCTCCATCTTTAAAGACGAAG
>SKVL01000001.1 GCA_007129455.1 Candidatus Campbelliibacteriota bacterium
CTTTGCTTTTTTTGTTGTCTCGGCAACCGTCATTGATTCACAGAGGCTGTGGTTTCGCCTTTTTAACGCCTCACTGGTCGCGGCGATGGTAATGGCGATGATAGCCCTGGCTCAGTACGCCGATGGTGCCAATCGTGCCGACGGTCTTTTGGGGAACCCCATCTACCTGGCCGGATATATGCTTTTCCATGTCTTTGTGGCGCTCTTTTTTACACTTCGGTCTGTAAACAAAAATATATATATTTCAGCCGTTTATGCATCTATGACGGTATTTTTCGCCTCTCTGATTTTCGTCACCGGAACCCGCGGAGCGATGTTGGGTTTGGTCACCGGGCTTTTCATTGCCACCTTTTTGGTGGTTGTGAGAAGGGGAGAAAAAAAATGGATAAGATACGCCGGCCTCGGCGGTCTTGTTGTTGCAATGTTAATGGGCGGACTTTTTTCTTTGGTTGTTTTCACCAACAACTATGAGCCGGCCAAAGATATGGTCTGGGCGCAGAGTTTCAAAGAATCAGTCAAGGATCTGCCCGCCGTTAACCGTTTTTCAAGAATCACCTTCTCCGAAGGGGACGCCAAGGCTCGTTTTCTTTTGTGGGGTATTGCAACTGAAGGCATGAAAGAGAATCCTGTTTTGGGATTGGGTCAGGAAAACTTTATTCATCTTTTTAACTCAAAATATCGCCCGGAGCTCTTTGAAAGAGAGATGTGGTTCGACAGAGCTCATAACATTTTTTTGGAGTGGGGCGTTGCCGGCGGTATACCGGCAATGGCTTTGTATATAGCTATATTTTTGAGTGCCATAATGATGCTCTGGAGAGCTAAAGAGCTCGACTATTATATTAAAGCGGTCTTTTCCGCACTTCTGGTCGCTCACGCAGTTCAGTGTTTCTTTGTTTTTGAGAACATTGCCAGCCATGTTCTTTTCATTACTTTCATTGCTTTTGTTGTGGCGGTTACAACTGCTGATAAGGACCGTTCAAACAGCTCCCGAGAGCTTTTACTTCATCCCGGTGTTTTCAAATGGGCCGTTATTCCTTTCGTTGTGATTATAACTTCGGTTTTTACGTACAACGTTCATATAAAGGCTTTACAGGCCAATCTTTCGGTAATTGAAGGAATGCTGGCGATAGAGTGCGGACTTCAAACAACCCGTCTTCCTTGGGGTGAGTCAACTATGCAGTCGGCACAGCAGTTTCAAGGGGGTAAATGCGCTCGGTTCTTGCCCGAAGAGATAGGCTCAAGGTATTCCCGAGGAGGAGAGTACTCCGGAGAGGAAATAATGGCTCATATGTTCACTTTATCGGGAGAAGCTTTTGAAAAAGCGGGAGACAAAAGTCCCATCGGACGACAGGAGGCGGCCGAGCTTTTTTCCCTTCAGATATTGAGAGTACTTAACTCCAATGTCGGCAATGAGACAAAAAACTCACTCTTGAACAGAGTGGAGTTGGCGTTAATGGATCTGAATCAGGGGGAACCGAAGAAGACACGACCTCTTCTTTTCCTGGGGCGACTGTACTTTAATATCGGCGCAAACGAAAAAGCGGTTCAGATCTTGGAGCTTGCTCTTTCCACCGCTCCGGAGAGGCAACACGTTCTCATTCTTCTGGGCCAGATTTATAACAGGTTGGGTGAGGACGAAAAAGCTCTTGAGGTTCTCAAAAAATCCCATGAACTGGAGACCTCTTTCAAGGAACCAAGGATGCGTTATGCGGCGATGCTTCTGTACCTTGGAGAGGAAGAGGAGTATGAGAGAGTGATTGAACCTTTGTCGGAAGAAGATATTATTTTTGAAGATTTGCTACTAGAGCCTTTTATGGAGAGGAGAGAGTATGACAGAGTTATTGAGATCAGAGAAAAAAGGATAGCAACTTTGATAGATAAGTTCGAACAAGACCCCGAAAGGCCCAATGACAACGATCTGGAGAACATCTGGATGGAGTATCAGCGCTTGGTACAGACTTATCGCAACATCGATGATTTAACGAAGGCCATAGAGGTTGCCGAAAGAGCCGGAGATCAATTTCCGCAACTGGAAAACGCCGTTCAAAACCTTATCGAATCGATAAAGTGAGGACTTTTTAAAAGTGTCCGTTTCCACAGATCAAATAAAGTGGAAACAGTGTTATAATCTCTTTGCCATGGTTAACAAAAGATTTGCTTTTTTAGGAATTTCCACTGTTTTTTTGTTTGTATTTCTTTTTCTGTTCTTTCTATCAAATGATATAGAGAACGGACCTGTTCCTCCTCGAGGTCCGGATGAGGTCTACCTTAAAGCCTTTAATGGGGATATTCAAGCCGTTTGCGTTTTGAGGTCTATCGGTCGACACGGTTTTCCGCATGAAGGAGATGCCTTTGTAGATGACGGTGTCATTCACTTTACCTTTGAAGGAGGTGGCGAAAAAGGCTCAATGTTAATGACGGCCGAAGAGGATCTCTATATATGGATGGAAGGATCCGACGAAGGGATGTTCCTCTCCGCCGGTTTCATTAAAAATGAGGGACAAAACTTTGGTGAAGGGGGCGCTTTCATGAATACTCCGCTTAGCAGTTTTTTTCACGAACTTAACGAAGAGGGGGAGTTGGAGTGCAGAGAGGAGAGCTTTGAAGAGGACCTGATGCTTCCGCCGAAGAACATTAAGTTTATCTCTGTCGCCGAGCAGTTTAATTTTAATTAAAGAAGCCCTTTTATTCTTTAAAAGGTCGATCATTCAAGTTCGGTTTCGTTTTTTGTTTTAATTTTCATGGAAAAAGTCCCCAAAAACATTATTTTAATCGACAAACCAAAGGGAATAACTTCTTTTGACTGCATACGCAGACTGAGGCCCGTTTTGGGCGTTAAGAAGATGGGGCACGCCGGTACTCTCGATCCCTTGGCTACGGGGTTGATGATCATCGGGGTTGGGAAAGGAGGGACTCGGGTGCTTAATGAATTTAGCGGTCTTGATAAGGTCTACACCGCAGTCGCAAAGCTGGGCGAGAGAACAACCACGGGCGATGAAGAGGGCGAGGTTTTGGAGAGGAAGACCGTGGAAATTGATTCCAAAGACGCCAAAGAGGCGACCTTAAACCTTAAGGGAGAGCAAAATCTCCCCGTTCCTTTGTATTCCGCGATCAAAAAAAAGGGAAAGCCACTCTATTGGTACGCCAGAAGAGGGCTTCCGGTGGATATTCCTCTGAAAAAGATGGTTGTCAAAGAGATTGATTTTGAAGGAATGTATAAAGAAAACGGTATTACTTTCATTGGTTTTCGTGTAAATGTTTCCGCCGGGACATATATCAGGTCTTTGGTCGAGGAGTTGGGCCGAAAACTCGGGGTACCCGCGACAACTTCCGCCATAAGGCGCCTTAACATCGGTTGTCATTCAGTCAATGAGGCAGGTTCATTGGAGGATATTGAGGCGGGAAAAGTGGTTTTTGACCTTGAGTTTTGACTACACGCACCTTGTTTTAAGAGGAGGCAATATATAAGGAGTGTTGTCAAATTTGTATAAATGTGTATTATGGGGCTATGAAAAATAGCCGATATATTACTATTCCTTTGTTTTTGGCAATAGCGGTTGTCGTTTCTTTCCTTTTTGCGCCTTTTTTGTTTTCAGCCCTATTTGCCGACATGACAGAGCCTGATATCGAAAAAGAGTGTGGTGAGATAGTGCTGAGTTGGGAGTCCGCCAAAAGGGCGGAGAGCTACATTCTTTACAGAGATGGCACACAAGTGTACAGCGGTAGAGGTCGAAGCTATGTTGACAGACCTTTGGTGGTGAGTGAATTTTACATATATTCCTTGATCGCCTTAAACGACGGCGGAATCAGCGAGGAGTCTCAAGAAGTTGTGATAAAGACGAAGAGACCGTGTCCTCCCGAGCCGCCCGAGAGCATATTGGTTTACGAGTCACCGTGTGAAGGAGAAGTTTCTTTTGAGTGGTCTCCTTCTCCGAGAGCTGAAACTTATCAGGTTGCCAGGTCTCCTGTCCCCGGATCAACCGGTACTGTTTTTGCTTGGATGATGGAAGATATCGTTTACGAAGGAGGGGGGACATATTTCAGAGGAGACGGCTTGCAGGCGGGCGGTCTTTATTCATATAAAATTAGGGCGGGAAATGAGTCAGGATGGAGTGACTGGAGTAGTAAATTCATCAGAGCCAGCCGTGTCTGCCCTCCGGAGAAGCCTCTTCCTCCTGTTGGAAGCTGATTTAAAAAAAGGTGATTTTGTGTGAAGCTTTACTGTCAATCAGTTTTCTTTCTTCGGAGCGAAAGAAAACCCCTTTGAATAAAGGGGTTTATTAATTATCCACAAAAATTTTTTGTAAATATCTTTTTTTTCGGGTTATAAATAAAAATAACACTGAAACCTTTCAGTGTTAAATAGGGCTGTCGACCCTGTCTTGTTTTTTCGGGATAAAAAAATTTAAAATAAATAAAAAAAATCATGCGTAAAAAAGTTTTTTCTCTGTATGGTGTGTGTTTACTAGCGGCCGTGGTGGCCGTTTTTTGTTTGTCATTTTCAAACGCTTACGCCTTTGATTGTGATTCTTTTCTAAGGATCGATATAAACAGCGCATCAAAGGAAGAGTTGGAGTGCTTGAGAGGGATCGGCCCCACTTATGCTCAGAGGATTATTGAAAACAGACCTTTCTCGAGCTTGGATGACCTTCAAAGGGTAAGCGGAATAGGCTCGGTAACGGTTCTGAACATAAAAGAGCAAGGAATGGCTTCCGTCGGGGATGGAAATGTTGTTCGTGAAGGGTATGAAGAGGAGATCGAAGAGGAAGAGCCGGCGGATGATCCGGAGGATGGAAGTGAAGAGGGAGAGATTGAAAAAGAAGTTTCTGTAAAAAAGGTTTCTGCACATTCTTCTCCAGTCGAGATATCTTTTGTTGATGATATCGGTGTCGTGAAGATAGGTGCGGGTAGAGATAGACTTGTTTCGGTTGAGAGCGATGTTCATTTCAGGGCCTATATCGAAGATGAGAGCGGTTTGAGGCGTGGGGCTGAGTTTGAGTGGGCTTTGGGTGATGGATCGGTAAAGAAAGGGAGGGAGATAGAGCATAGGTATTTTGCACCGGGGTTTTATTCGGTGATTTTGACAGTAAAGATCGGAGGAGAGGAGGCGGTTTCTCGGGTGGAGGTTGAGGTCATAGAGCCGAAGATGACCATAGAAAGAGCGGATGAAAAGGTCATTGTTCTGTCGAACTCCTCCGGAGGGGAGATGAACCTCGGGGGTTGGGAGATAAAGGCTGGAGACAAGAACTTTTCGATCCCTCAAAACACCGTTGTGCGTGCCGGGGGAGTGATAACTTTACCGAAGCAGGTTACCGAGTTGGGAATCGAAGTAGGAGAAGAGATTGAACTTCACTCACCTCTCGGGGGCTTCAATGATTCCTATGTCAGAGTTGCCGGGGCTGTTTTGGGAGAGAGTGACTTGCAGGCGGTTTCGGATACGGCGGAAGGCTTTCGTGAAGAAGGAAACGAAGAACTGGTTTTGGAGATATCTTTCCTTCGTGAAGAGATAAATCGTTTAGTGGCCGGACGGCAAACACCCGCTCCCGTCACCGGTGCGGGGGAGGAGGGCTCCGTAACTATGGAAAAAGCCGTGGAGAGGGAGGAAGAAAGCGAGCAACAAGAGGTGGAGACACAGGACCTCGGGGAAGACCTTAAAGAAGAAACAGTTTCCGCGAACAGTCGAGTGGAGACGGTTTACGAAGGTGATTTAGAGAAGAGGGGGCTTTGGAGAAGAATCTTAAGCTTCCCCTCTATGGTTTTTGGACAAAACCGGTCTGATTGAGGAAGGTTAAAAGTTCTCCACAAGAAATCCACACTTTAATCAGGTTTCAGTCTCTTTTGTTGATTCCTTGAGGAGGGGTCTTTGAACTTTTGACATCCTCTCTAATTTCCTTTATATTCTATTTCATAAAGGCCGAAGACAAGGGGTTCAAATTTTACTGAAAGATTTAAGAGGTAAAATGAGATAAATCCTCTCGAGGCACACGAAACGACTTTTGACGTTCGGCCTTTTACAAGGTCGATTTTTATTTGATTTCAAGAACAATTAAGATTATCTGTTTTTGAAGTCCGTAATTTTAAATTCATATGGCAATTACAAGAGCAAAAAAAGAAGAGACGGTGAAAAAACTGAAAGAGATCATGGAGAAATCCAAATCGGTCACCTTTGTTAATTTCAAAGGTTTGAGCGTGGAAAAAGCCAATCAAGCGCGTAAGCAGCTCAGAGATGAGAAAGTAGGCTATCTTGTCGCCAAAAAAACTCTGATAAAAAAAGCTTTGGATGAGACGGGGATATCGGGAGAGATGCCGACGCTTGAAGGAGAGATAGCCATAGCTTATAGCGAGGAAGATGTAATCGCGCCCGCCAGAGAGGTCTATCAGTTCCAAAAGAAAGAGTCGGGAACGCTTTCCATTGCCGGAGGCGTTTTTGAAGGTTCTTACATGGATATAGATAAAATGACTGAAATCGCGACAATTCCAGCACGCCAGGTGCTCTATGGTCAGTTTGTGAATCTTATCAATTCTCCTCTGCAGGGTTTGGTTATAGCGTTTGATAAGATTGCTGAGAAGAAAGAAGAAGTTTCGGTTTAGCAAATATCAAAAATTATTTAATTAATCTAAAGAATATTTATGGCAGAAGAAAAACAAAAACAAGAAGAAAAGAAAGAAGAAATCAAAACCGCTTCAAATGAAAGTGAAAGTAAATCTGACAACTCCAAAGATTCAGCCAAAGAAGAGGTAAAAGAAGAAACCAAGACTGAAATAAAAGACGAAAAAGAAGAAGTTCCGGCAGAGGAGGAAAAACCTGCGCCGGAAGCCGAAGAATTAGAGGAGGTTGAGGTTCCCAAGAAGTTCAAAAGCATAGTTGAGAGCATCGAGCAAATGTCCGTTTTGGATCTACACGAACTTGTAAAATTATTGGAGAAGAAATTTGGAGTATCCGCCGCCGCAGTGGCGATGGCCGGAGGAGCGGCATCAGCTGATGCTGGAGCCGCCGAAGAGGATGAGAAGTCGGAGTTCAATGTTGAGTTGAAAGACTGTGGCGCTCAGAAGATAGCTGTTATCAAGGTTGTTAAAGCCACCCTGGGTCTTGGACTCAAGGAAGCCAAAGACTTGGTTGATAGCGCACCGGCTATGTTAAAGGAAGGAATGCCCAAAGAAGAGGCTGAAAACTTGAAAGCTCAAATCGAAGATGCCGGAGGCACAGTTGAGTTGAAATAGTGCCGGAGGTCCCGTAGGGACAAGGATGGCACAGTTGAGTTGAAATAGTGCCGGAGGTCCCGTAGGGACAAGGATGGCACAGTTGAGTTGAAATAGTGCC
>SKVL01000002.1 GCA_007129455.1 Candidatus Campbelliibacteriota bacterium
CCGGTAAAGAAGCGGGGAAGGAGACTATAACCAACGCTCTCTTGGGCCTTCTCTTGGCTTTGATAGCTTGGTTGATACTTAACACCATCAATCCCGCTTTGGTGGGTACTATGGGTCTGTTCAACTGATCTTATCGTTTAACTATGGATGCTTAATTAAAAAAGTCGACCTCTCAAAAGCCGACTTTTTTTGTAACTTAAAAACAGAGAAGTTCTTACGATCCTTTATTTTCAGTCTCCATACTTTCGAAAAGCCAGATGGTTATGTAGTAGAAGATCAATGAAGAGATGATTATGGGGATGATGGCCGTACCGACCAGCTTGAGAATGGAGGTTAAAGGTGAGCCGGTGAAAAAGAAGATACCGGCGCCGATCATTGTAGCGAAGAAGCTGAAGAATAATGTAAAGGATATGCCGGCGTATTTGGCGACACCTTTTCTGTCTTTAAGTAGGTGTTCTTTTTCAACTCCGTAAGGAAAAAGCGAGGAGATTAAAAGAAGGCTACATATCCATAGTATCGCGTATAGGAAAAGCGCGTCGTGCCCTCTGGCTTCAAGGAGGTTGTTGATAATCACGTTGACAAGAAAGAGATAGATGGCCGCCATTGTTCCGTACTCGATCCCCGCTCTTTTGATTGATTCCTCTATTTTTCGCTTTGACATAGGTTTTATTTATACTTTATTTTAACAAAAAAGCAACTGTTTTAAACTAAGTCAACTCCGACATGGCCAGGTATATCGAAAGCGCCTCAATATCCGAAAGCCCCTCTCCGAAGCCGATCAGGCCCTTGTCGGAGACATACCACCATGCCTCTTGAATTTTGAACCTTTGAAGTCGAGTCGTATCGTTACTTATATTGACTTGAGAGAAAGATATTCCGCTTGTCGTAATCCCGTACATCTCTCCGTACTCTGTCACGGTAAAGGTATCAGGCTCGGGGTGAGGGGTTAGCACAATGTTATCGTTGGTGTAGAAGATAACCTCCTCGTTCCCGTAGGCTGAAATACTCCAAAAAGGCGCAAATACCAGGGTTATTATCAAAATATTTTTAATCGACATAAAATATATATTATTTCTTAACCTATTCTTTACCATAATGGATTGTTTTTGTCCATAGTTTCGGTTTGAAAAGGAACTGGAGCCGAAAACGACAACAAAAAAGAAAGAGCCCTTGCTTTTGCAAAGGCTCTGGTAGAAAAGATCTTTTATAGCTTAAAAAAAGCCAAAAGGCACCGGTGGGGGTTGAACCCCCTCTCAATACTTATGCACTTGAGAGAGATGAGGATTCGATCACTCTCACTCTCGAGGGTTAGCTTTGCACGAGGTGCCAAGTGCCTTCGACAAAAGAGAAAATTTTTTGTCGGTAGAGCTTCTGCCTCATCCAAGGAAACAATCCATGTGTATAGAGGCATTTCCTTACATTTCTGTTCCAGGGCCAGTGTGAGCCCTTGTGCTCCGACCAAGACTGCGTCTTTGTTTTTCAAAAACTGAAAACATTCGGTAGCAGTTACTTTAGTAAGAATTGGAAAGATTTTTACGTTGTAAGCTTCACCCTCTTTCATCTTATTGCTTGTTTCTAGGAAATTTTCGCTGTTAAAGCAAGGATGAATTGTCTTCAGTAGATCAAGGTACTCGGCGTTCTGGACAAATTCGTTTATTTGAAAATCGGAGTCGTAAGGAAACTCCAAGTTACCTGAAACCTTGACCAGGAAATTGGCAATAGGTGGGCCAAACTTTCTAAATCTCCCCTTTGAAAAAATTTTTTTAATCACTCTCTTCCTCCCTTTTTTTTAATGTACTTTCGTGATTCACTGGAAAATCTTCAGTGAGAATACTTGATGCATTATGGAAGATATTAAGTACGTTGTCAAATTTTTTTAAAATAATTTGGTAACTGAGTCGAAAATTTGAATAGTTTTTGTTTTTGTTGTATGGTTTTAAAAGTTTCAAACTCGTACTTTTAAAGATTTATATAAAGGAGGTAGAGACAATGTTTGTCAGATCAAAAGAAACGGTCAGAGATATTCTGGAAGGAGTCTTGGATTATGGAAAATTGCCTTACAATGGACAAAATGAAAAATTCAAAGGCTACATGTTTGAAGTCCAAGCAGGAGTGAATGAGAGACTGAGTCGGTACCGGTCGAATTGTCTTGCTTTGGGAGAAGAGTGTCGTAAGGAAAAATGTCTACTATACAAAAACAAGATAGGAAAAAACAGAAAGGGATGGGTCTGTAGAGAGTTTCAGGTCGACTATCCTTCAGCACCTTTTAACTCGAGGTTTCATGTGATTTTCATTGGAAATGAAAAAATAGACAAAGAGAAGACCATGGGGCATCTTGAGTACTTGAAAAAACAAGGTGCAAAGTACATCTGTATGGGATGCAAGAATGTCTACGAGGAGAAGCCCGGGGAGGTTTATGAGGACGGACATGGTAGCCAATACATTGATATGTGTCCTTGTGGTTCGGATATCTTTCTTACTTTAAAATCTTTTCTTAAACGGTATAGTCTTGATCATTAGAAAAAAAGGCGATGTTTGAAACATCGCCTTTTTCTTTTTTTGAGAGAGATATCTCTCACCTGTCTTTTTTTGACGGAATGAAAAGAAAAGGGAAGACTATGTCGCTCAAACAGCATGGAATAACCACCGCTATGAAGACGATGAAGAAAGCGATCAAAAAGTATCCCAAAGTGAAAACGGAAGAGAAGACCATAAGATAGAATAAACTGGCGAAGACCGAAAGAAAGACATGGATAAAGTGAGGTGATTTTGTCACCATCGTCGCCACTCCGATCGAGGCGCCCAAAAGAGCGAAAGAGAGAACGAAGAAACTCTCCTCAATCAAAGGAAGATGAAAATGAATCTCCAGACCCAAGATTGTTGAAGCAAGGAAAGGGAAGATGACATCACTCAAACTTCCTATCAATACCGCGCCGAGGACACCGATCAATATCGCCGTCGGCAAGCTCTTTCGGTATTTGTAGAAAAGTCCGGTGGTGACCATTGCCGAGACGATGATGTGAGAGAAATGAAAGAGATGGAAAATATCTTCCGAGACGGTAAGCTTCAAGCCGTAGTGGATGAAGAGGACTATAAAAACCGCGCCGCCGGTCGCCAAAGCGGTGAAAGGTGCGTGCTCTTTCAGTTCATACCAAACCTTTTTAACATTCTTTCTCATTGATATTTTTCCTGCAAAACCAACTCTTTGTCCAAAATGAGACGGTTCACGCCATTGGGTCGGTGCTTGATACTCCTTGTAAACGGATAACTACTCTTTCTTTATTAGTTTACCGGAGACGATTCCTGCGATGAAAATGAGGACCATTATCACTGCGAAGAGTAGGGTGCTCCTCTCAGTCGCTTTCTCATCCGCAACAATCAAGGCGATACTCTTTTGAATATCGGCCCCGCTTAGTGTGACGGTATAGCTCTCGAATTCTTTCCAATCTTCCGCAAGAACCTCTCTGATCTCCAAGCTTTCTCCCGGAGCGATCTCGTACTTTTTATGAAACTCGGAACCTGCTTCCGCAAGCACCGCTTGGGAGATAACGTCGCCCTCTCTTTCTCTCCACCACTCATTCAAAAGCTCCGCCGCCTTGGCCGCGATATCACCGGTCAATCTCCCACAACGCTCGTTTCTCTTGGGACCTTGGACATTTCCGGTCTCGTCATACCATTGTTGCAGTGACTTTTCACACTCCACACTTTTTGCCGCGCTTCCCCCCAAAGGCTCGGCAATGTACTTTTCCGGATCGATCGGCGAGTCTTCCATCTCGAGGTACTCATCCCAGACGGCTGTCGGCAGTTCCGTTTCTTTGTAATATTTCAAAAGTTCTTCACCCAAAGGTCGGTACTCCTCACCGGTGATCAAGTTGATCGCCGCTACGGCTCCGATCATCGCCCCGCAGACCGACTTTTCTCCCATGAAACCGCCTCGGCCGAAGTGGAGCATGTATGTCGGTATCTGCGTGTAAGGATGTCCGATCCTCTCTTTTAAAGGTGTGATCAAGGCATTGAATGCGCCGTAAGAGCAAGAGTTCTCGTAGTGGCCACGGTGGCCCAAAAGTCTGACTTCTTCAATATCCAGCTCAACATAAGGCCATGGCTGTGCTACGGGCCTTGCGTCGGAGTCCTTTTCCACGATCAGGCTGATCTCAACCGGTGCCTCCGTTTTATTCGTTACCTTGGCATGGATTTCGATCCCTTCTCCTTCCTTCACTCTCAGATCTCGATCACTTCCGTTTATGGTAAAAGACTCGATCCGCAACCCTTCTAAAACTTCGTCCTCCGTCTCTTTCACCACCGTAACCTCTATCTCTTTGTCTCCCAAGGACATCAAAAACACTCCTTCATACCAACCCCGGTGCTCGTAAGGACTGCTTTCTACCTCTTTGGTCTCTCCTGCCTTGATATCCCATCTTTCGTAGTGGTATCGGCCGTTCATTTTAAGTTCGATCGTCGTGTCCTCAGCTCCGGTGTTCTCGACAATACCTCGAACCACCGTAACTTCATCCATCCCCATAACAAAGTTCTCGCTGTTGCCGTTTATCTCGAACTCGTGAACTATCAGAGTGCTTTCCGTGTCGGCGGAGACCAAGTTCAAAGTCATAACTCCCAAAAGAGCGGGGAGCGTGATGACCGTCAGTAATGAAAAAAGAAATTTTTTGCTCATGTTCATTATTTAAATTAAAAGCTAAAACTTGCTTTAAATTTTAGCATGAAAAATTCGTTCGTTTTTTGTTTTGTGGATATAAACTTTGGGGATATCCGCTTTACACCTTTAACTCATCCGATGGGGTCTCCAACTCGACTTGGATATGGTGAACCGAGGGGATCTCTTCTTTAACGTTCTCTTTCACTTTATCTATCAACCTCTCGATCTCATCGGTAACAAGCCCGTCTTTGACGTGTATCTCGATGTTGACCAGCAATCTGTTGGATCCGATTACCACCGCCTTGAGGTCCAGAACCTCTTTCACCCCCGAGATCTCCAAGGCCGCTTCTTCTATCTTTCTTTGGGTCTCTACCGGTGCACTGACACCGATGATGAAGTCCCTGACATTCCTCAAAAGCCAAAAAGAGAATCCGGCCATCAAAAGAGCTATCATCATTCCGCCCAAACCGTCAAACCAAGCGTGGTCCGTTCTCTCGAAAAGTATCAAAGCGACCAGTCCGAAACCGGCCGACAGAAACCCCAGCATGTCGGATGTGAAGGTTATCTTGGTTTCCAGGAATGTGGACTCCGAAAACGCCTTTCTTACCTTCCAAAAAGACCTTCCCGAAAGTATTCTTCGGGCACTCAATGAGAAAGAGTAGCCGTTGGTTACGAGAGAGATGATCAAGACCAGATAAGCCAGGTAGATATACTCTATCGGCTTCGGATCGAGGAATCGTTGGAAGCCGAAGTAGAAGGAAAGTCCGGCCAAAACGAAGAACATGATCAGTATGGCAAAGAGAGACCAGACGAAAAGTTCGCGTCCGAAGCCCAGCGGATACCTTTTTGTCGCCGGTCGTTTGGAACGCTTCATACCGGTGTAGACCAAGACGTCGACTGTCAGATCGGAGATACCTTGAAGAGTCTCGGCAAGCATTACGACACTTCCGGTTATAAGGGCAGTGGCGCCGTTGAGCAGAACGTCGATAATGTCCACTTGGAAAGAGGTGAGTACCGCCTTTCGGTCGGATATCTTGACTTTGTCGGGACTTTCTTTATTCATCACTTAATTTTGCCATCTTTTAAAATACTGTCTATCGTCTTTTGCAAGCTCCTTCTTTTCTCAAGAGAATCTCTTTTCTGCGAGATCCTCTGTTGTATCCGCCGAAAGACCCGTCCGATCTTATCACTCGGTGGCAGGGAATGTCTTTATCGTAGTTTTGCTTCAAAATGTTGCCGACCGCGCGGGATGCGTCGGGACTCCCCGAAAGAGTTGCCACTTCTTTGTAGGTTAGGGTTTCACCTTCCGGAATTCTTTTAACAACCTCCAAAACTTTTTCTTTGAAACTTTTCATCGGCATTTCTTCTCCATCATTCTATCAGAGATGTTTGATCTTGAGCATGTGTGATGTAAAAAAGGTGTGCCTCGCACTTTGGCGAGGCACACCGAGAGAACTCATAAAGATAGATTTAAATTTTGCTCGGCAGACAGTCATACGGGCAGCTCTCCGGGGTCTCGGCGCAGGGGCATCCGTGTGCTTCACAGACCACCTCTTGGCAGATCCCGTCTCCGCAGAGATCCTTGCAAAAGAAGGCGCCTCTCTCGCACTCTCCTCTGAAGAACTCCCATTCGTCACACTCCGATTGATCATCAAATAGACAGAAACCTCTCTCCGATCCGTCAGCTAACTTTCTTATCTCCACCTCACCACCCAGATCTTCGCAGTAGACGGAGGCGGGATTGGCGATGCCGATGTCATCTGTTCCTCTATCGGTATCCTGTGGCACATCGGGGGTACTTTCTTGTTTTGAACTATTGTAAAGAAGGAGGGAAGCGAAAACCAGCAAAAAAGTGATCAATAAAATAATCAACACTTTTTTATTCATTTTATTAAAATTAGGTTGTTAAAAACCATATTTATAATAGTACTGAAATTTAAATCCGTCAAATTTTTCTTGTCGGTATCGAATTTAAAGAATACAATTCCTTTTATGGACACTTTTGAAGATATTTTGGATAAATACCCCAAATTTCGCTTGGATCAGGCCAAGAGAGATCTTTTCAAAGACTTGATCGGGAACTGGCAAGATTCCACGGTTTTGCCGAAAGACCTCAAGGGCGAGCTGGAGGATAAATTTCCGATTGATATCTCGGCCGAAACCGTTGTCTCCAAAGAGGGTGATACGATCAAGGCCGTAATTGAGCTGGAAGATGGGGTGGTGATAGAGACCGTTTTAATGAGACACCGCGACGGCAGGAACACCGTCTGCACCTCATCGCAAGCCGGCTGTCCGCTCAACTGTGCCTTCTGCGCAACCGGTA
>SKVL01000048.1 GCA_007129455.1 Candidatus Campbelliibacteriota bacterium
CGACAGACTGCACAACATAAGGACATTGAAATATGTACCGGAGCAAAAACGGGAAAGGATCGCCAAAGAGACCCTGGATATCTACGCACCGGTCGCCTACCGCTTGGGTATCCAAAGGATGAACCGAAAGCTTGAGGATGGCTCTTTCCCTTATGTATACCCGAAAGAGCACAAAGAGATAAAAGAGATATATAAAAAAGAGCGCCGAGAACGCGAGGAGAGTCTTACCAAGTTCCACCGCTCAATAGTGAAAGAGCTTGTAAAAAAGAACGTCAAGGTCATAAAGACCGACTACAGAATGAAAGGTCTTTACAGCTTGTACCTGAAATACCTTCGCAAAGACAAAGACATCCATAAAATATATGACATTTTGGCCATAAGGATAATAGTGCCGACCGTGGCCGACTGCTATAACGTTTTGGGTATCATTCACGGAAGCTGGAGGCCGATGCCGAAGAGAATAAAGGATTATATCTCTTTCCCTAAGCCGAACGGATACCGGAGTCTGCACACCACGGTGTTCACCGGCGACGGAGCGATCGCCGAGATCCAGATAAAAACGGAAGAGATGCACCATGAGGCGGAGTACGGAATAGCCTCACACATCGCTTACAAAGACGGCTCAATAAAAAACGGCAAAGGTTGGCTGTCCCGTCTTGCTCTCTTCAGCTCATCACCCGAAAACAACGATGAAGACTCCGACACACCCAGGCCGATCAATGCCGACAGCATTCCTTATTGGCTTAAAGAGCTCTTGGAGAATGACACTTCGTTCACGAACACGACCGAGTTCGTCGAGTCCATAAAGGGTGACCTGTTCGAGCACCGGATCTTCGTGTTCACTCCCAAAGGAGATGTTATAGACCTGCCTCTTGACGCATCGCCGATTGATTTCGCTTACGCGGTCCATTCGGACATCGGCGACAAAACCTTCGGCGCCAAAGTCAACGACAAAATGGTCTCTTTGGACAAGCCCTTGCAAAACGGCGATGTTGTAGAAATACTGACCAGATCCTCCAGCAAACCGAACGAGAAATGGTTAAGACACGCCAAAACATCACTGGCGCAAAGACGCATTCGTAACGCTCTCTCCAAAGGGAAAAATGACTCCCATATGTATCCGGAGAACCGGAACGAATAAAATTTTTGGAGGTATTACAAAGTAAAGTTGCGAACGGAGTAGATGTCATCATCGTCATCTTCATTTTCCTTTTTCTCCGTTTGAATGTCCTCCCCGCTCCCCTCTTTCGGTTCGGGAGTTGGTATGGGTTCAATCCGAGACTCTTCCTCAAGCGAGGTCTCGGGCTTGAACGAATCGTTTGTATGGTTAAAAGAAGGCTCTTTTCTTTCCTCGGTCGGTTGGGCGGTCGGTTGTGTTTGCGAAAAAGTATTTTCTTCTCCCCCCGAACTTTGTCTTTGGGTACTTTCCCTCTCAAGAACTTCTTCCGGCTCGGTCGGGGCTTGAGGTTTGGGTGAACTTATTGAAGAAGAGTCTTCTTGTTGCCTTTCGGGTTCAATGTCTCGGGTATCGCCCATGTTTTCGAAGTTTTGGGAATCCGGTGCCTGTGAAGAGGTCTCTTCCTCCTCGAGAGAGTGTTCCATCTCCGGCTCGTTCTCTTCAGTTCCGTTTTTTGCTTTCATCTCCGCCTCGGCCAAGAAACTCTCCAGCATCGGCGCATTGCCTTGTTTTTTATACATCTTCAAGACCTCCAAAAGAGCGTGAAGGTCTTCTTGAGAAAAGTAGTCTATGGATATCTTCCCGCCAACCTCACCGGCGTGGATATTGACCCTGGTTCCGAGCGAATCGGTGAACTCTTTTTCCAGTGCCTCAATCTCGGGATTAATCTTGCCGGGTTTTCTTACTCTTTCTTTAGCTATCTTCTTGGCTATCCGTTCGGCTTCCCTGACTGAGATTTTCTTGTACATTATCTCCTTGAAAAGAGTCTGTTGCTCGGCCGGGTAATCAACAAGCATCATCAGCGGTCGGGCGTGTCCCTCGGACATCTTTCCGATGCTCAACGCTTCCAGAATCTCTTTTGGGAGCATCAGCACCCTCATAGTATTACTGACATACTCCCTGCTCTTACCCACCTTTTTGGCTATCTGAGTTTTGGTGAATGAGAACTCCTTCGCCAATTTTTCAAACGCCTGAGCCCGCTCAACAACATTCAAATCTTCACGTTGCAGATTCTCAATAATGGCAAGCTCCAGCTTCATTAGATCGTTCTCTTCCCCTTCTCTTATCAGGACGGGAACCTCCTTGACGCCGGCGAGTTTGGAAGCGCGTAGACGGCGCTCTCCGGAGATTAGTTCGTACTCCACGGAAAGTCCACCGTCGGCTTTGGGTAACTCTTTGCGGGTCACGACAAGCGCTTGAAGTACGCCATACTGACGAATGGAGTTTGCCAAACTTCGAAGCTCTTCTTCGTTGAACTCTTTGCGTGGTTGGTAAGGATTGGGAAAAATCTTGTCAACCTCAACCCAAAAGACCGAATCTTGATGAAAATATGACATTTTTAAAACTTAACTACACAAAAACTCTCTTGATAAAAATCATTGTAACATATAAAACTTAAGTAATATATTTAAGTTATTAACGATTTCCCTGCCTTACAAAACAAAGTTTTGTGTTATATTGTATTCAGATTTTTAATGTTCATTTAAACACAAAGGAGGAAGAAATGAACGAAAACAAAATAATGGCCAAAACATGGTGGCGCCTTTTCAAAAACTCTAAAAATGAAAATGAAAAAATGAATTATTTTGAAAATCTTCTGAAGAGAATGGCGACAAAAAAACTATCACCGGAAAATATCAATATTGATAAAAAAGAGTTTGAAGAAGCCAAAGCCATGTACGGCAAACGCTACAGAGAAGATGATGATTTTGTCGCCTCCTTTAACTGAAAGTCCTTTATTTCTCTGAGAAAGTAAAAAGAAGCGCCCAATCAAATTTTTGATGGGCGCTCTTCTTTTTGCTACCATAGCAAACATTGTAAATTGCGGAAAAAAACAAAATGTCCAAGAAAAAAAGCAAATACAAAGTAAAGGTCAAAAGGTCCGACAGCGGACTCGGGCTTTTTGCCGAGGAATTGATTCCCAAGGGGGAGTTCATTGTGGAGTACTTCGGTGCTTATCTTTCAGAAGAGCAAGCCGACCAAAAGGGAGGCAAGTATCTTTTCGAGATTGAAACCGACTTGGTAATAGATGGAAGCTCCCGCAAGAACGTCGCACGCTACATAAACCACTCATGCAAACCCAACTGCGAAACGGTGATCGAGGGAAAGAGAATCCATATATACAGCAAGAGAAAAATAAAGGCGGGAGAAGAGCTCAACTACAACTACGGCAAGGAATACTACAAAGACATGATAAAACCCTTCGGTTGCAGATGTGGACATCATTGATGAAGATCTCAACTTTCGTCTCCTTTAAAGATGTTATAATAATTTGTATATGAAAATACCCCTAATCGCAGTAGTCGGGCCCACCTCCTCGGGAAAAAGTGATGTCGCCGTCACGATAGCTCTCAATTTCTCCGGCGAAGTGGTCTCGGCCGACTCCCGACAAGTCTATGTCGGCCTTGATATCGGTAGCGGGAAAATAACCGAGGAGGAAATGAAAAAAATCCCTCATCATATGCTTGATATAACTCCTCCGGAGACCCGTTATACCGTTCAGAGGTATAAGAAAGACGCCGAAAAGGCCATTGAAGAAATTCGCGAGAGAAGAAATCTGCCAATTGTTTGCGGTGGTACCGGCTTTTATATCTCATCGCTTATAGATAACATATTTTTCCCCAAAGTCGCACCGGACAGCGAGTTTAGAAAAAAATGCGAAGAAGAAGACCCCACCGCTCTCTTTGAAGAGCTGAAAAGCAAAGACCCGAGAAGAGCAGATACCATAGATCCGGACAATAAACAGCGTGTTATTCGAGCTCTTGAGATAGTCAAGCACTTCGGCTCGGTCCCCGAAGTCGAGAAAAAGGGCTCTTTATACAGAAGTCTGCAGATCGGTTTGGATTTGCCCATGGAAGAATTGGAGGAGAGAATAGAAAAAAGGCTCGATAAGCGTATCAAAGCGGGAATGATCGAAGAAGCGCGACAGTTGCATAAAAAAGGTCTTTCTTTTGATAGAATGGAGGAGCTGGGTCTTGAGTATCGATTTCTAGCGCATCATCTCAAGGGAGAAGCCTCGGAGGCCGAGATGATTGATAACATAAGGGTCGCTAATATACAGTACGCCAAGAGGCAAAGAAAGTGGTTCAAACGAGACAGTCGTATCCGCTGGTTTCATCCCAATGACGTTAAAGATATATGTGAGTTGGTGGATCAGTTTTTAAATGATTAAATACAATAAAGTTTTTAAAACCAATCAATGAAGAGCCTTTCAATATTAACGATATATTTTTGGTGGCACTACTTTAAAGCGCCTCCTCGTATCTTTTTCTTAACCGTTCACTTTGTTCGGACCACTCTGCACTTTTTCTCCGTCCTTACAATGATAAAGACCCTCCTGTCTCCTTGGAGACAGCTGAGTGCGGAGCGCTCCAAGAAAATTGACTTCACCGACATCATGTCGTCCATTGTCGTCAACACGATAATGAGGATATTCGGGGCCCTGATAAAACTGACCATGATCGTTTTGGCACTGATCATCACAGCCCTCATGTTCGTCGGGGGCTTGCTCTTCTTGGTATATTGGCTACTGATGCCGATGATTGTGATGTTCCTCTTTATTGCCGGTCCAGGTTTAATTATTCTTTTTTAATCCATGAATCTAGAAGATATAAAAAACGCATCCCTTTCATTCACTCCTGCAATACTCCTCGGCAAACTCGTCAAGCCTCAAAGCTTGAAAAAGTTGAGTAATCTTTTTATCTTCGTCCTTTTGTTTCTAGGTCTTTTCTCTGGACTGTTTTTCTTTTTCGGAATATACCTTCCGGAAAAAATGATATCTTTCGAGTACAAAACCTACGGAGCCACAAGTGTGGTCTTAGCCCTTTGGTCAGTGTCTTTCTCGCTGTATGCATTTTCAAACTACTTCCGTTTTCGCGACATCGCACTAAAGAAAAAAGATCGAATCAATAGCGGAATAAAAGTCTCATTTGAAACCGCTGAAATCCTACACAACACTGATAAAGGAGATCTGACTAAAGGATTCTTCAGATCCGAGTTCGGAACACTTGCTCTCTTCAGGTGCGGGATATCAAAAGAGGAGATGGATTCTTTTATCTCAAAAAGAAAAAAGACCCTCCCCGCAACCTCGCTACCAACAATTGAGAAAGACTTCGTCGACGCTTATAGCTATACGGAGACTCTGTACCGATCCGACGAAGAATTCTCAAAGTTCATTTTCAAAAGTGGACTCCAAGAGAAAGAGTTTCTCGGAGCGGTACGGTGGATGAACGACATATTTGTGAGAATAAGAAGGTCAGAGCGCTGGTGGAGCGAAGAGAATGTTTCAAAACTGGAACCCATCGGAACCGACTGGGCATACGGAGTGGCATATGAGCTTGAGAAGTTCTCAAAACCCATAGAGAGAATAGTGGACATCACGGACTCACTGGAGAACTTTCATGAAAAAGAAGTCAAGTCTTTGGAGCTGATACTTTCCAGAAGCGAAGAGGCGAATGCTCTCCTGATTGGAGACGCCGGAACAGGAAAGATAGCCGTTGTCGGAGGTTTGGCAGCAAGAATAAAAGCCGAACAGACAACCGATAAGTTAGCTTACAAAAAAATCCTAGTACTGGACACCGGTGCGCTTTTATCTCTTATGAAAAACAAATCGGACCTTGAGAGTGAGTTGATAAAGATCATGAATCAGACGGCCAAAGCCGGAAACATAATCTTGGTAATAGACAACCTCCCATATTTCGTAAGAGGAGCGCAAGCATTGGAAGCTGATGTTGTAACCTTGCTCGACAGTTATATGGCATCACCGAGCATTAATATTTTGGCTTTGAGCGATAAAAACAATTTTCATAATATTCTGGAACCCGATACCACACTGATGAGCAGATTTGAATATGTCCTTCTTGAAGACATAAAAGAAGATGCCCTTCTTTCGGTACTGGAAGATAAGCTTCTGAAGCTGGAAAGAGAATACAAGGTTATCTTCACCTACCCCGCTCTCATAAGTATAGTCAGCTCGGCCAACAGATACTTCCCCAGCGGGGTCATGCCCGACAAGGCGATCGATTTGATGGTGGAAATCGCTCCCTTCGCCGTATCAAGGAAAATAAAGACAATCCGCAGAGAAGACGTTGAGACATTGGTAAGAGAGAAAACCGGAATACCGGTTGGAACTGTCACCGAGGAAGAAAAAGATGTCTTGACGAATTTGGAAGAGATCCTGCATAAAAGGATAGTGGGCCAAGATCAGGCGGTTGAAGTGATAAGTAACGCTCTCCGAAGAGCCCGTTCCGGAATATCCAATCCCAAAAGACCCTTGGGATCGTTCCTGTTTTTAGGACCAACCGGTGTCGGTAAGACGGAAACATCAAAGGCTCTCGCGGAGGTTTTCTTTGAAAGCTCGGAGAACATCTCCCGTCTGGATATGTCGGAATACCAAGGAATGGAGGGTTTGAATCAACTTATCGGCTCCGTTAAAACCGGTAGATCCGGCCGACTTTCCACTCTCCTGCGTGAAAAACCTTATTCGGTTCTGCTTCTTGACGAGTTCGAGAAGGCGGACAAAGACATTCACAATCTTTTCCTCCAAACGCTTGATGAAGGAGTCTTCACCGATTCAATCGGAAAAGAGGTCAACGCCAGAAACTCCATAATAATAGCCACCTCAAATGCCGGCAGTGACATAATATGGGAGTACTCAAGCAAAGGAGAGAGCTTGAAAGAAAAAAAGGGAGAGATTATTGACCGAATCATAGAAAAAG
>SKVL01000006.1 GCA_007129455.1 Candidatus Campbelliibacteriota bacterium
CATTCATCCATTAAAGTGCGAATGACCCGTTCCGCTTTACCGTTGGTCTTGGGTGTTCTGGGCTTGGTGAAGTGTTGGGTAATGTCATTCTCTTTGCACCACATTACGAACTCATGGTCGGACGTTCCCTTCCACTCGGTTCCTCTGTCGGTATACCAGTCGCGGATAGTGAACGGCATTCTTTCTTCCGCTATCTCACCGAACACCGCTGAGGATTCTTGGCTCTTATCCGGCATGATATCGGCGACAAGAAAGCGGGAAAAATCATCAAGAGCCACATAGAGACGCTCTCTGGGGTTTTCTTTGGTCTCGCCTTGAAGCCGAGGCAGTAGCTTGGTGTCGGCGTGTACCATCTCTCCGGGGTATTCTTTCTCATACCGTTTAATAGAGAGGCGCTCCGCTCGTTTTTGCAACCTACGTTCCGTCTTCATAAGCTTCTTTAGACCGTATTCTATCGTACGATATCGATCATTGGTACTATCGTGCACACTGAAATCCCCGAGTCGTCCTCGGACAACGATACGTTTGATGATCTTTTTATCCACGTGATATTCGTCAGCAAGCTTTCTTTGGCTCCAAAGGCCGGAGCACCAGTGAATATATCCTCCACTCGCTTACAGGAGGAAGTTTGGTATTCTTATGCATAGATCACATTGATTAATGGTTTGTAATACACCAATCATACCAACGTGATCCGCTTAAGTGGGGACAACGCGTTTAGTTTTTACAGCTTAGTTAGCCGAAGACTAGGGGTGGAAAAGGTCATATTAACCGATAGGGTGGGTTTGATTGCGTATTTAAAATAAATTTGGTACACTCCTAACCTGTATGAGCGTGAAAGAAAAGAAAACAAAACAAACAAAAACCGAGGAAGACAACATCGGAGCCCTTTTTTCAGTTGGGGCTCACTATGCGTACTCTCGTTCTCGAAGACATCCTTCCGCCGAACCGTTCATCTTCGGTCTTAAGAATAAAACCGAGATCTTCGATCTGGAAAAAACGGAAGAACAGATAAAGAAAGCGGAAGCTTTTGCCGAAGAGTTGGGTAAAAAAAGAGGAGTTCTCTTGTTCGTTGCCGGAAAGAACGAAGCCAGAAAACCGATAAAAGAGCATGCTGTCAGAATAAAGCAACTCTATGTTGCCGGACGCTGGGTGGGAGGGACTATTACCAATTTTGTTGAAATAAACAAAAGAATCAAAAAACTTGACGAACTTGAAGAGCAAAGAGAAAAAGGCGCTCTCGGCAAGTACACAAAGAAGGAACGCCTTATGGTTGACAGGGAGATAGAAAGTTTGGAGAAGAAATTCGGAGGCATAAGAAAGATGAAAGGTTTGCCGTCGGCTTTATTTATTGTTGATATTGGGAAGGAGTATACCGCCTTTGAAGAGGCCAAGCAGAAAAATATCCCGGTAATAACGTTTTCCAACTCGAACTGTGATCTTTCAAAAGCCGATATTTCAATTCCCGGCAACGATTCGGTGCAAAAGAGTATTGATTATGTGGTTTCCAGAGTAGCGGATGCTTATGAGAGAGGCTTGAAGGAAGCCCCTTTGGAGAAGAAAGAGGACGAAGATAAGGAAAAATAGGTTCGATTTTATTTTTGCCCATTATAATTTGTAGTTATTTTCTATGAGTATAAAAACGGATGATGTTAAAAAACTTCGTGATGAAACCGGAATTTCCGTGATGAAGTGTAAAAATGCACTGGAGGAAGCTAAGGGGGACATGAAAAAGGCTCTAACTATTCTGCAACAGAAGAGCAAGGATGCGGCGTACAAGAAAAAAGACCGGAATCTCGGCGCCGGGAGGATTGCGTCTTACTTGCATAACACAAAGACCGTCGGCGTCTTGGTTGAGCTTTCTTGTGAGACGGATTTTGTGGCTAAAAATGAGGAGTTTACGGAACTTGCTTATAACATTGCCATGCATATAGCGGCAATGAATCCTTTGTATACGTCAATGAAAGATGTGTCGGAAGAGGACAAAGATCTCATGCGTGCCAGTTTTGAGAAAGAGTTCGCCGATAAACCCGAAAATATTCGAGATAAAGCCGTTGAAGGAAAGATGACCACTCATTTTGGAGAGCAGGTCTTGATGGATCAGGCTTACATAAAAGACAGTGAAAAGACTATAACCAATCTGGTGGAGGAGGCTACCCAAAAGTTTGGAGAGAGAATAGAAGTGACTCGCTTTACGCGCTACAGTGTCGGCGGGTAACGTTTAAGTTCTTATGGCTTTTGTTGCGTCAATCTTATTTTTCATACCATTATTTTTTTTATGGCTTTTTCTTTTGTATAAAACGGTCGAGCAGATCATGGGAAGAGAGTTCTTTTTGACTCGTTACCTTTATTCTCATGATGCTACCTTAAGGAGGCTTATAGTTTTTTTAGGAGAGTTTATGTTCTCTTACAGGGGGAGGGCGTCTCTTTTTTTCTTGACACGCTTCATCTATCCCGTTCAAAGAGGTTCAAGACGGATTAAATTCAGAATAAACGCTTGGTATTTCCATATTTTGGAAGGTCTGCGGCGAAGGCATATGTCTCGGTACGAAAGAAGGACCTCTCTTTATTTAAAAACAATATCTTCAGAAAGTTCTCAAAAAAGAAAAGATGATGGGAGTTCGGAGGTTTTTATCAACCCTGAAACTTATATCGACGAGACCGAAAAAAAGGAGAGATTTTAAAAACCTTAGTAAGTGTTGATAGATCTGTTATGAGATGTATAATGATATCTGGTTAATTGATGAGAATTTTACAAGGCCTGGGTAGCTCAATTGGCTAGAGCAGCCGATTTGTAATCGGCAGGTTGTGGGATCATGCCCCACCCCAGGCTCATTTTAAGTTTTTTTTGCACACTTGATTAAAATACTTATAAAGTTTAAAATTAAACACAAATTAAATTATTTTTAAACATTATTAATTATTCCATATGAACGAAGAAAATATTCAGCCTTACGGCGGAGAAGATAGAAAAGAGAGAGCTGACAGTCTATCACTGTCCATGAATAATTTACAAGAAATAGGAGGGGCTATCTTGATAGCTTTTGCTTTCCTCGTACCTATTTTCTTTATTCCTTCATCGGTGTTTAACTTTACTGCCGGCAAGATGCTACTTTTGATTGTTTTTGTTCTGGTCACCCTTTTGTTGGCAGTGATGTTTTTGTTGAAGAAGGGTAGGATAGATGTACCTAAACACCCGCTTTTAATAGCGGCTCTATCCGTTCCAGCGGCATATCTAGTTTCGGGTATTTTATCCGTGTCGGGGTTTACTTTGTCGGTTGCAGGATACGGTTCCGAAACATATACATTTACTGCCGTGCTGTTTTTCTTCCTATTGTTTTTCTTGACTCTGTTTTTCTTCCAAAAAAACGCCTATGTATTCTATTTTTACCTGGCGGTTGTAGCTTCTTCGCTTGTTTTGGGATTGTTTTTCTTATTCAGGTTCATTCTTGGTGTGGAATTTCTTTCCCTCGGATTCTTTAATGTGAAAGGAGCCAGCCCCCTCGAGTCATGGACTGGAGTGGGAATCTTGTTCGGCATTGTCTTTATTCTTTCCCTTTTCGCTTTTGAGACACTCAAGATGAAAGCGGGGTTTCGATGGGTTCTGGGCGTAACAATGGCTCTTTCTTTCTTCTTTCTACTTTTGACCGGAATAGTGTGGTATTGGGTTGCAATTGCCGCGGTTTTGATTTTGTTCATTTTCCACTACATGATAGATGAAAAGAGATCGTATGATTCGGGAGTGCCTTTTCTATCGGTTGTTACCTTATTTATTGCGATTGCCTTTATTTTCTTCGGCTCACCGCTCTCCGGCGTGCTGTCTCAATCGATTGGAGTTGCCAGTGATGATCTAAGACCGTCGTTTTCGGCGACTGCAATTGTTGCCAAATCAACCGTGCTTGAAAATCCTCTCAGAGCCGTTGTTGGAGCCGGCCCCTTGGACTTTTCCTATCAATGGATGCAGCACAAACCGGAAGGTATAATGGCTAGTCGTTTCTGGAATGTTGAGTTTGGACAAGGTTACAGTATGTTCGCTTCCGTCCCGATAACGACCGGGCTTCTCGGGATTGCAGCTTGGCTTGCTTTTATCGGACTTTTCTTGGTTATGGTTTTCCGAGGATTCTTCCATCCATTCAGTGATGTTTTGACTCGATATATTTTTATCTCTTCGGTCTGCGTATCCATCCTTCTTTTGGTTGCAATGTCGATGACGTTGATACCTTTGTCTTTGTTGGCTTTATTCTTCATGTTTGCTTCCATACCAGTCGGTGTTCTGGTTCGTGAAAGAAAACTTGCGATTGCACCCGTGGAATTTAAAAGAAGCACTCAAACAGGCTCGATATATATGATAACTGCCATTATAGTAGCCGGAACACTTCTTTTATTCGGCGCCTTTATTCTGCAGAGGAGTATTTCGGGTGTGTTTTTTGAGAAGTCGGCTCGTGCTTTTTTCGCGGAAGGCGACATCAATTCCGCCACATCTAACTTTGAATGGGCGGTCAGTCTCTCCGAGCAGGATAGGTTTTACAGGGTGTCGGCAGAATTTCCGATTGCTCTTATCCGTAGGGATATAGGTGCCTTCCAAAGAGGAGAAATGAGTCAGGAAGACTTTCTTCAAAGAACGGCAGTTAACTTTAGATCCGCTCTACAGAGGGCACAAAAAGCCATAAACTTGAAAGATGCGGGTTATCGTAACTGGCTCGCTTTGGGAAGTATCTATCAAGAGATGTTGGCATTCAATTTTACCGATGTTGATGCTTATGACGGAGCACGTAAGGCCTATGATGAGGCTCTGAAGCGAAACCCTAAAAATCCCGCCCTGTTTCTTCAAATAGCAAGAATAGAGCTTATAAAGGGAAATATTGAGGAGGCTCGTCGGTATAATGACATGGCGCTTGAAATTAAGCCGAACTATGCCAATGCCATATTCTTCACTTCACAAGTTGCGATGGCGGAAGGAAATTTGGTGGAAGCCGAAAGGTCCGTTACTCAAGCTCTGAGTTTGGAGCCTTTTGATGCCGGTCTTTATTTCCAGCGTGGTATCCTTCGTTATGAAAGAGACGATATGGCTGGAGCCGCAAATGATTTTAACAGAGCTATAACACTGGCCCCCAGGTTTGACAATGCGAGGTATTTCTTGAGCTTATCTTTATACAGGACGGGAGAGGATGAGGTTGCTTCGCAACTAATGGAAGAGCTTGTGAGGAGATATGAACAGACACCTCAACTTTCGCTTATTCTTGATAACATGAGGACGGGAGAGACCGATCCACTTCGTGGGGTGGCAGGTTTTGAAGAGCCGACGCCTCAGTTGCCGATAGAGGAGGAGATTCCTGGAATAGATTTAGAAGAAGATGAACTTCTCCCTCCCAGTGGAATTGATGAAGACTCTCTTCCCGAGTTGGATGAGATTGATGAGTTGGAAACGGAAGATCCCGACGGAGAATAGGTTTTATCTTGAGGACGTCTTCGTAATCACATGGTCAGACGGTTATTTAATCTGTTAAACAGGGAGATTTTAGGTCTACATCAGGTAGCTTTCTTACTTGGGTTTTTTGCCCTTTCATCTCAAATACTGGCTCTTTTTCGTGACCGTTTTTTGGCTCACAATTTTGGTGCCGGTGTTGATTTGGATATCTACTATGCGGCTTTCAGGATACCAGATTTTATATTCATAACGGTGGCGTCTTTGGTTTCCGTATCCATTATCGTACCGTTTTTAATCGAGAGGCTTAAAGCCGGCAGAGAAGAGGCCGGGTACTTTGTAAGACAGATATTTACTTTCTTCTTTATCACAATAGTTTTTGTAAGCCTCTTCGTTTTCGTTTTGGCTCCGGTTATTCTTTCTTTTATTTTTCCGGGTTTTTCAGGGGAAGATTTTGAAACATTGGTTTCATTAACACGTATAATGCTTCTGTCGCCCATACTTTTGGGCGTTTCTAACCTGTTGGGAAGTATAAGCCAAACTCATCAACGTTTTTTTCTCTATGCTTTGAGTCCGGTTATGTACAATTTGGGCATTATCGCCGGAATACTTTTTCTGGCCCCATACTTGGGTGTAACAGGTGTCGCGATAGGCGTTGTTTTCGGGGCTCTTCTTCACATGTTAATCCATATACCCTTTGTAATGCGGAGCGGTCTTTTTCCGACACTTTCCACAAAACTTGATTTTTCCATTCTTGTGACGGTTGCCCCACTTTCCGTTCCCAGGACGCTAACTTTGAGTATAACCCATATTTTGATAATAGTGTTGTTGTCGGCGGCTTCCTTAATGACGGAAGGATCGATCACGGTCTTTAACTTTTCATTCAATCTTCAGTCTGTCGTGTTGAGTATAGTCGGCGTAAGTTATTCTTTGGCGGTTTTTCCGACCATAGCCAAACTTTTTTCCGAGGGAGAAGAGCAGAAATTTTGGCAGTATGTGATTACTTCGGCTCAACACATAATATTTTGGTCAGTTCCGGCCGCTGTTATTTTCATTGTTCTCAGGGCCCAGATAGTTAGAGTGGTTTTGGGAACAGGTCAGTTTGATTGGGAAGCGACTCAACTTACCGCCGCGGCCTTGGCGCTCTTCTCGGTTTCGGTTGTTTTTCAGGGGTTGATTCTTTTGTTTGTGAGGAGCTACTATGCCATGGGTAAAACAGCCTTACCTTTGGGGGTAAATCTGATATCCGGACTGTCCGCCATAGCTTCGGCGTTTTTGTTGGTTTTCTTTTTTGAACGGGTGGAATCATTTCGTTTTTTTATAGAGGCACTTCTAAGGGTGGAGGGATTGGATGGAACAGAGGTTCTGATGCTTCCTTTGGCCTTTTCGATAGGAATGGCTATAAACGGTATTGTCTTCTGGATTCTCTTGGAGAGACGTTATAAGGGTTTTTCATACCCGGTTTTACTTACACTCTCTCAGGTTTTTGCCGCAGCCATCATCGGTGGAGCGGCCGCTTATGTTATCTTGGGTTTCTACAGTCTCTTCGTCAAACTAGAAACTCTCGTAGCCGTTTTGTTGCAAGGGTTTCTTGCGGGAATGGTTGGAGTTTCTGTAAATATTCTTGTTTTACTCCTTCTGGAGAACAAAGAGATCAGGATCGTCTTGAAGACATTAAAACAACGTTTTCGAAACACACGTTTTTTCGGATCGGCTGTCGACGTGATACATTAAGAAGTCCTTCGGGGTTAGGTCTGGGAGGAAATATCAAACAGTATTCGGAATTTTCTTTTCATTACTGCCATTTTCGGTTAGGGTAGTATATAATATCTCGACGAGGGCTTTTTCGGGATATTCGGCAAATCTAACAATAAAAGCTTTTTATTTGCAAACAGTTCTCAGATGGAAAAATTATGACCGATAATATAAGGAATTTTTCAATAATAAGCCATGTTGATCATGGTAAATCGACGCTTGCCGACAGGATGCTTGAAATAACGCATACCATTGAAGAGAGGCAGATGAAAGAGCAGGTTTTGGACAGTATGGATTTGGAGCGCGAACGTGGAATAACCATAAAAATGCAACCGGCAAGAATGAAGTACACTCGTCCCGGAGAAAAGACGGAGTATGTTCTCAATTTAATAGACACTCCAGGGCATATTGATTTTTCCTATGAGGTTTCCAGGGCATTGAGGGCCGTTGAGGGATCTCTTCTGTTGGTTGATGCCACTCAAAGTGTTCAGGCTCAAACACTGACTACTCTGTGGGGGGCTCTTGAGGCCGAACTGGAGATAATTCCCGTTTTGACAAAAGTTGACTCTCCCAGGGCCCGAATTGAAGAAGTTTCCGAGGAGATAACCGACCTTATCGGTTGTAAAATGGAGGAGATATCCTTGGCCTCCGGAAAGACCGGCCAAGGTGTCGAAGGGCTGTTACAACACATCATTGAAAAGGTTCCTCCACCCGGTACAGGGGACAGTGACGGATTTCGTTCTCTTGTTTTTGATTTTGAGTACTCAAATCACCGCGGAGTCGTGGTTTACGTCAGGGTTTTTGACGGAGAAGTTAAAAAGGGGGATGTTTTATCTTTTTATGCGGGCAAGGTTTCTTTCAAGGTCCTGGAGGTTGGTTTTTTTTCACCGCACAATGTTCCGGTTGAGTCTTTAAAAGCCGGAGAGATAGGATATATTGTTACTGGAATAAAAGAACCGAACATTGCTTCCGTCGGAGACACGCTTTCGCACCGTACGCGCGTCGGAGAATCGTTGTCGGGTTACAAAACGCCACAACCGATTGTGTGGGCCTCCATATATCCCGGAAGTCAAGATGACTTCACTTCCTTAAAACAAGCGCTAGAACGCTTAAAGCTTTCAGATTCATCTATATCTTTCGAGGAAGAGTCCTCTCAAGCACTAGGGAAGGGTTTCAGGTGCGGTTTTTTGGGGATGCTTCATTTGGAGATAATCACCGAGAGGATAAAGAGGGAGTTTGAAATAGAGATAGTGGTTACAATGCCATCGGTGGAGTATGAACTTGTTTATTCTTCCGGTGAGAAAGAGCGTATTTATGCATCTTATCTTTTTCCCGACGACAGAAAAGATATAACGGTTTTTGAACCTTGGGTTGAGCTGAGAATAATCACTCCAGCCGAGTACTTGGGGGTCATCTTACCCTTACTCTATGAGCATGAAGCCGTTGTAGGCAACTCCGAGACGGTCGGAGGCACCAGAACTTCGATGTTTGCGGAGATGCCCTTGCGGGAGTTGATGAGAAATTTTTTTGATAAGCTTAAAAGTGTCTCTTCGGGGTTCGCTTCCGTGTCTTACGAAACCCGGGGCATGAAAGAAGCTGATGTTGTTCGTATGGATATACTTATCGCCGATGAGGTTATGCCGGTTTTTTCCAGGGTTGTCTCCAGGCGCAGTGTTCAAAAAGAAGCCAAAAAAACCGTGGAGAAACTCCACTCCATTATGCCCAGGCAGATGTTCGCCGCCAAGATACAAGCAAGGTCTTTGGGTAGGGTTTTGTCTTCGAAAACAATTCCCGCCTTGAGAAAGGATGTCACCGCCGGACTTTACGGTGGAGATATAACTCGCAAAATGAAACTGCGAGAAAAACAAAAGGAAGGAAAGAAAAGGATGAAGAAAAGAGGGAAGGTTTCCGTTCCTTATGATGTCTTTATTAAAATGACTCAGGATGAATAAATCCAACCGCTAAAAAACTCTTTTTAGCGGTTGAGTAAGAGAACTTTTAAAAAATAGGTGCGTATAAAAACACCATACTGATTGCCACCAATATACCCATGACAATCATTATTCGACGTATCGTTTTTTGGTTATTTTGTTTGAATATCATTCTTTGTATTTTATAGTATTATGTAGGGTAAAGGCAAGTATTTTAATGATTTAAGAAAAAATGTTAAATCTTTCCACCAAAAGAAAGTTAAAAGGATGGTTTTACTCCAGGTCCGCCCTTTTTTTGCTTTTTGCTTTGGTGGTCTTGATGTTTATGCCGGTCTTGAACATGCATGAAAGATATTCAGAAAGTCGGGCACTCTTGTCAGTCTCTCAAGAGCGGATGGATAACCTCCTTGATCAAGAGGTTCGTTTGGAAGAAGATATTCGATATTTGAAGAGTGATTTGGGCCGAGAGGCGGAAATAAGGAAAAGTTTCGGAGCGGGAAAGGAAGGGGAGTTCATGGCGGTGGTAATGGAAGCCGAAGGTAGGGTCGATACAAATGATGGAGAAGAGAAGAAGGGGGCTTGGATAAAGATAAAAAAATGGTTTGGAGGTAAATTTGATTAAAAGCGTCAAGTTTGAGAATTTTACCCTCGGGTGCTATACTTGTTTTTGTTATAAAATAATTTGAAAATCCATGAAAGAAATAATTATTTACTCAACTCCTACTTGTGTGTACTGTGAGATCGCCAAAGAGTTTTTTAAAGAGAAAGGACTCGAGTACACCGAGTATGATGTTTCTTCAGACAGCGAAAAAAGACAGGAGATGGTTGAGAAAAGCGGTCAAATGGGTGTCCCAGTCATATTTATAGGGGAAGAGATGGTTATCGGCTTTGACAGAGATAAGGTTTCAGATATTCTGGATCACATTTAAAATTTTACAGAATTTTATCTGTTCGCGGCTTAACTTTTCATGTATCTTTGGAAAAACGTCGGAGGGGCGTATTTTTTGGATTTTTTAAACTTTTCCTCTCGTAGTTCAATGGATAGAACGGGCCCCTCCTAAGGGCCAAATGCAGGTTCGATTCCTGCCGAGAGGACAGGAAAAAACAGGCAATGGGTTTGACGCTTTTTATTGCTCGGTTGATTTTGAAAATATGAATCTGTTATACTGCTTTTATGAGTGAATATGAAGGAGGAGATGAACGAATAGAGGAAATATACAAGCTTCTCAAGAAAAACAACAGGATGGTTAAGCGGATGTATGAAGCTCAAAGAAGGGCGGCTTTTTTGAGGATATTGCAATGGGTGGTGATTATATTTTTGGCTGTTTTGGTGTATATTTATATAGAGCCTTATATAGTGCAGTTGGAGAGTTTATACGACGTTATCCAAGGAGCGTCTGCGGGAGCACAAAACATTGTTGATCAGTTGTCTGAATATGGGAATGGTACGGAATAGTTTCTTTAAATAAAAAACTATTGTATTATGGAGTCCATGCTGAGGTAGCTCAGTTGGTAGAGCATTCGCCTGAAGAGCGAAGGGTCGGCGGTTCGAGCCCGCCCCTCAGCACATTTTTTAAAAACGCATATTTAAAGACTGTTTTTGACAGACAACCTTATATTGTGTAACCTTTTTAAGGGCGTACTTTATTTTTCAGAAATCTCAAGAAGGAGGAGAGTAATCGATGAAATTTTTATCCGAGGTACTTCAAAAAGAAATCGGCTTCAAAAAAGTCAGCTGTAGCTGAAAAGATTCGATCAACAAGCCCGGCGGGCTTGAGGCGGAGCCTTTCACTTATGGATTCACTATGAATGGACCTCAAAAAGGCACCTTTGTTGTTGATGAAAAGGGGGAAGTGTGGATAAGGTCCGGCGGCGGTTTTAAGGCTGATATAAACAAGAAGATAGTAAATCATTTCGGCTTGAGTCGTGTTTGGAATCCGGCTTTTCTGTAGAGTTTTGGGCATTTCATTGAAATGCCCATTTTCATTTTTTTAACATTAAAAACCCATTTTTAAAACGGGTTATCGATACGATGGAGTTGTGATTTTTAGCCGATCTTTACTCGTAGTTTTGTTTCTCTGTCTTTGTTTATTTTCGGAAGTTTCAGTATTAAAAGTCCGTGTTTGGCGATTGCCTCCGCTTCTTCAACCTCTATCTCTTCGGGTAAATTTATAGTACGTGAAAAAGGTCCCCAATAAAGTTCTTGGATATGATAGTTGGAGCCCTCAAAGCCTCTTTCGGGTACTCTGCTTCCACGTACAACGATTTTTTCGCGAGTTATCGAGATATCGAGTTCCTCGGGCTTTACTCCCGATACTACCGTTTTAATGACAATATCGTTCTGTGTTTCGTACATGTCGATAGCCAACTCTCCTTCTTCGTCGCTTCCGTATTGAGGCGAGCTCGAGTTATCTTTAGAGGTTTCATAAAAATCTCCTTCCTCTTCCTCTTCCTCCTCTATTTCGTCTTCCTCTACGGGTTCGGCGCCGGTAAGGCGCTCGAAAAATGTTTTTGCGTCTTTTGCCATGGTTTATATGAATTTAATGTTTTAATTGTATCAAATAATAAGAGATTTATGAAATGTCATTGTGGAGATCTTTTGTTTTTTCGGGTTTTATTTTTTTCACTTTTTCAAATATGAAGATCAAGAACATCGCTCCGATCCAAGCGATGGAGATGGCCAACAGCGGTCCCCCAGTGTCTCCTTGTGACATTAAAACAACATTAAACAATGTATGCAACAAAGTGGCGTAGAAAAGGCCCACCAAAAGATAAAGCATCTTTTCTTTCCTTGTTTTATAAAAAGAGAAAGCTAAAAATACTCCCACGGTGGCTGATGCGACAACATGCAAAAGAGTTGCACCGATAAATCTCAAATTCGCAATAACCACACTGTCGACAATGAGTTGTTGGGAGAGCTCTTGAGACAAAGGACCTGTGAGAAATAATGCATTTTCCAGTGCGGCAAAACCCAATGCAGCTACAATAAGATAAATAATTGAGTCGACAGGCTCATCGTTGACTTTGTTTCTGAGAGCGGCAAAGTAAGCGGCGGCATATTTAAAAACCTCTTCCAGGCCGGCCCAAACGAAAAACTTAAATAAAGGTAAAAACTGAACGCAAAGAATAACGGCACTTGAATATTCTTCCACCGCTTTTTGAAAAGGAATGACTATGGGCACCATTACCATTCCCATAATGAAAACGAGAGTTATATACTGCCAGGGTTCGGGGTGATCGTCTTCTCTTAGCCAGAACCAAAGCCAAACAAGGGCTGGTATTATTCCTCCTAAAGCCGCGAGAGTTATTATGTCAATTGGCGTCATATGGTTTTCGGCGGATCTATTTTTTGGTTGGCCAACTTTCTACCGCCAGAGGTCTATTTAGAAGAAAAGGGCTTCTTTGCCATACTGTCTCCGTGATGAAAGGCATAAAAGGGTGTAGCATCTTCAAGTTCATCCTCAGGATTTCTCTCAGTGAGTGTTTGGCGGCGTTACTCAGGTCAACATTATTGCCGTTGATGTCTTTTTTGGCCTCTTCTATTATTATATCGGCAAATGTGTGCCAGAAATAGTGATAAAGTTTTTCACCAGCAAGATAAAATCGATAGTTTTCCATGTCTTCGGTGACCTCTCTTGCCAGATCCAGACAGTTTTTTACGTATTCCTCATATTTTTTTGGGAGTTTTTCGGGGGTACTTTTTTCATTATAATCGGTCGTGTTCTCAAAAACGAATCGACTCGCATTCCATATCTTGTTGGCGAAGTGCTTGTAAGCTTTAAGTTTATCAAGAGAAACTCTCGAGTCGTTTCCAGGTCTTGTTCCTATTATGAGAGACAGTCTGACCGCGTCGGTTCCGTACTGTTTTGATAAATCCCGAGGATCGATATTGTTTCCCAAAGACTTGCTGAGTTTTCTTCCTTTTTCATCGCGCACCATTCCGTGGAGGTAGACTGTTTGGAAGGGGATTTCTCCGAGAAGAGAAGTGCTCATCAGTATCATGCGTGCGACCCAGAAAAAAAGGATGTCGGCACCCGTCTCCATTACGGTTGTCGGGTGATACTCGAGGAGATCGCCTCTTTTTTTTACCTCCTTTAATTTTTCGGACATGTCAGCATTTCCGGGCCAACCTAATGTTGAGAAAGTCCAAAGACCGGAGGAGAACCATGTGTCTAAGGTGTCGGGGTCTTGAACCCAACCTGCGCCTTCTGGTTTCTTGATTCCGATGTGGACCTCGGTTTCCGATTCTTTGTTCTCTTTATACCAAACAGGGATTTGATGCCCGTACCATATCTGTCTCGATATACACCAATCGTGAAGATTCTCAATCCAGTTATAGTATATCTTATCGAAACGCTCGGGAATGATCTTAATGTGACCCTCCTTCACAACGTGAAGCATGAGTTCTTTCAGGGTCACTTTCTTTCCCGCTTCTACTCCCGGTATGGAAGAGAGGGGGAGGGTGAATTTTTTGTTGACGTCGATAAACCATTGGAGTTTCGGCAACGGTTCTATGACACCTCCGCTTCGGTAAGAAATCGATATATTCTGGTCTATCTCTTCTTCTTTTTCAAGAAGATTCTCTTTTTTTAACCAATTAACTATATATTCGCGGGCTTCGGTTGTTTTAAGGCCGTTTATTTCGGGATTGGAGGTTTCCATTTTGGCGTACTCATTTATTACTTTATACCAAGGAAGCGCATGCTCTTGGGCAATCTCCCAGTCGACTTTGCTGTGGGCGGGCGTGACACCCAAAGCGCCTGTCCCAAACTCGGGATCGACGTTTTTATCTTCAACAATCCTGATCTTAAGAGTGCATCCAGCGAAGTTAACCTCGTATTCTTTTCCTATGTATTCTTTATATCTCTTGTCTTCCGGGTTTACCGCAACCGCCGTATCGCCGACCTTTGTTTCCGGTCTGGTGGTGGCGATTGAAATCGGGAAGTCTTTGGCGTATTTGAAAGTATAGAGAGTCGCTTTTCCTTCTTGGTACTCAATCTCGTCATCGGATATGGTCGTTTGACCTTTAGGGTCCCAGTTTACTATCTGTTCTCCTCTTTTTATCAAACCGCGTTCATATAAAATAGTGAAGGCTGTTTTGACGGCCTCCTCTCTTTGTTTATCCAACGTGAAAGCTTCTCTGCTCCAGTCGACCGAGGCACCCATTTTTTTTATCTGATCTTTGATCTCTTTCCTTTGACTCTCTGCGAATTCATCCACTTTTTCCAGAAACTGTTCTTTGGTCAAGTCCGTTCGTCTTATCTTTTGTTTCATTAGTATTTTTTCAACCTTTGATTCCGTTGCGATCGACGCGTGGTCGGTCCCCGGCACCCAAAGGGTTTTCCTTCCTTTCATTCTTTGGAATCTGACCAAGATGTCTTGAATTGCAAGCATCAAGGCACTCCCCATGTGCAGGGAGCCGGTTACATTCGGAGGAGGGAGGATAATAGAGAATGGAGACTCTTTGGAGTTGGAGTATTTTTTAACAACACACTTATCGGGATTGAAAACACTTTCTTTTTCCCACAGCATATAAGTCTCCTCTTCGTGCTGAAGAGGGTTGTAAGGTTTTAAGAATATTTTGTCTATCTTTTCGTTTTGATTCATGTTCCTTTCTTATCTTTTCCAGACCGACATTAAGACATAATAACATATAACTTTTCTTTTTAGGTTGGATAAAAAAGAGATTTTGATCCAATTTTTGGTTCTGACGGATTGTAGTAAATAAAAACAATGTTTAAGGAAGAAGCAAAATAAGATTTTAAAGGACAGTTAAAAAGACAAAAATATGTCTTTTTAAAAGGCCGATCTCAAAAAGACTCTTACTTTGGTACGACATTGTAAAGGACAGTATACCGGTAGATTTTTATCATAAAGGACAATTAAAATACCGCTTAAAATATGGAGTTTTGTTTGTTTTTTAGTATTGACTTTTTTTCAAATAATAGTATGTTTGGGTCAGGTGGACCTAAAGTGGAAGAGAGGTTTCTCTGAATGTTAATTACATCTTAAGTGGCAAAAAAGAAGCGACACCGTTGTCCGATCGGTGTTGCTGTGTTTTGATTATTATTTTTAATTTTTAATATCTTAATTTCACATTATGAAAAACTCATCTGATCTCATTGAAGCTCGTAACTTCGCAAACGATAAGTCCGCAAAGAATATGGATTACGAAGGTAACCGCTTGCTGGATGGAGTTGGACCAATGTCGATCGTTTTAATGACTTTCATCTGGTGGATATCGTTGATGTTGGTTGGTGGTGTTGCGCCGTTAGTTCAGGCTGAGGGACACGATGGGCTTTACGGGGAAGATCATAAAATTACTATATGCAAGTCCACCGCTTCTGAAGATAATCCTTTTGTTAAAATCAATGTTGATAAAAGTACCGTTATGGTGGGAGAAGGGGGACTTCAAGTGAGCGGTGAGAATATAAATAATATCATTCCTCCTTTTGAAGGCTTTGCCGGTCACAACTGGGATGAGGTATATGAAAAGTACAGTAATTTGAAAGGGGAATATATCTTTGACAAGAAATGTAAGATAGACATGCCCAAAGAAGAATATTTCACCATCCACGCTCACAAGATCGTCTGTGATGACGTTGAGTATCTGCCTCAATGGCACAGAGGAGAAGACATAACCGATCTGACCGCCGAGAGTTTTGTCTCAGACAACTGCTACTGTGAACTTACCGAAGGTTGGTACTTTGAGTGGGGTGTTGACGGAAAGGTCCAAGACCCAGGGGGGGATTACGTGGGGAGAGCTCAAGGCGACTGGAATACTTTCGGACCCACGAACAGCTCCGGTCTTGCAACTGTAAAGATAAATATTGACGACGTGGCATCAACTAGCCGGGTCTGGGTAAGGGAAGTTCTTAAGAAGGACTATCTTCCTTTCTCCGACGTAAAGGACAACCAAGAATATATTCCTTCGGCGGAGATGTGGTGTCACAAGGATGTGGTCAACTATGACAACTACGACTTTATTCTAAACCCCGAAGCCGGTGAGGAGTACTACTGTGTGGCGTTTAATGTTTACGAAGGGGTGGAAAAACCGACCGTTGAACTCATGGCCGATCCGGATACGATCACTCAAGGTGTAACATCAACCCTTACCTGGACCTCCGAGAACGCCGATCAATGTTCAAGTGATGATTTTGTGATCGAAGAAAACGCTACAACAACCGAGGGTTCGGTCATTGTTTCTCCTTCGCATACCACAACTTACGAGATAACCTGTGAGGGTCCCGGAGGCACTGCCACCGATACCGCAAAGATCGTAGTTGAATCTCCTTACCCCGTTGCTACCGTTCATGCCCACAAGATAGTTTGCACCGATGAGAATGAGATGCCCAAATTTGGCACAGGCGGACCCGATATTACCGAATATACCGCCGAAGAATGGGTAGCAACTTATGATAGTTGTGATCTTGTTAAAGATTGGCAATTCCAGTGGGCGCCTCAAGGCACCCCTAACCCCGACGATCCTCCTTATGAACCCCTTTATGGGGAAGCAGAAGGATCTTGGACGACGTTCGGTCCAACCGATGAAGACGGAAAAGCCACCGTCTATCTCACCGCTGACGATATAGCCGGAAAGAGCTTCATCTGGGTTCGTGAAGTATTGAAAGAAGGATATATTCCTTTCACATACGGGCCGAACAATGAAACCAATGCGGACAGCCACTCAGCCGAGATGTACTGCCATGTTGATGTTTTGAACTACGACAACTACGACAGAGTAGACGGTATTGCCGTTGATAATACTTACTACTGTGTAGCTTGGAATATGCCGGAAAGCCCCGACAGCTGTCTTATGCCCGATAACCTGGAGGATGACGGGAAAATCGAATTCGGTCAAAGCTATGGGGACAATGAGAGATCCCTTCAAGAGATATTTGTTGACGAGGAGTTTGATATCGATGCCGATAATGATCAAAAGAACTACCAGATCTGGCACGCGGACGACAAAACAACCGTTAAATTAACTGTCGAGTTCTTGGCCGCTTATGCGGGAAACAGCAACGTATTCGGCTACTACATCAATGGAGACATCGGTACTTTCGAACCTTTGTTCAAAAACAAGCATCACTCCGACTTTACGGATGTTCGTAAAGCTTCGGTGGGAGAACATATATCCGTTGAAGTTTTCGGCGCTGGAGAAATAGCTTTTGCCATTTATACTGAAGGAACAGGAGGAAAGAATGTTTGGTCTACCGAAAACGCTTTGAACATCGATAGTAAAAGGCATGCCGTTGTTTACGAAGGAGAGGATATTGAACAGTACATTATCGCTTTTGAGGACCTTGAACATTTGGGTGACGCCGATTTCAATGACATGGTGGTCAAAGTGACGGTTGACGAGTGTCCCTTAATTAAACCGATCATTCCCACCGTTACCCTTGAGGCCGATCCTTCGGAAGTATATGAAGGAGGAACATCAACCCTCACTTGGTACTCTGAGAATGCCGTTAGTTGTTACAGTGATGATTTTGAAACCGATGATAAAACTTCCGGGACCACTACCGTTGCTGTATACGAGGAGACTGTCTTTAAAGTTACATGTGAAAGTGAGACCAGGCACAAGGAGAGTGCTTCTGTTATCGTTTATGTGGAAGATATTTATAAACCCTATGCATCGATTTCCGCCGATCCGCAGATAGTTTACAAAGGAGCGTCGACAACTCTCGCATGGAGTTCGGGGAACGTTGATTCATGTGTAGGTGTTAACTTTGACAATGATGGAAAGTTGAGTGGGACCACTACCGTTTATAACCTTCAGAAAACCACCGTGTTTGAGATTGAGTGTCAATATGGCGGAGAAGGAACAGTTTCCGACTCCGTTACCGTTACCGTAAAAGACCCCGATGATCCCGACAAGCCCCATACATCCATTTCCGCTGATCCCAGAACCGTGAACAGGGGAGGTTCCACTAAACTGACATGGAGCTCCGAGCATGTTGACTCCTGTGTAGGTGTTAACTTTGACAATGATGGAAAGTTGAGTGGAACTAAAACGATAACGAACCTCCGCACAACAACCAAGTTCACCATTGAATGTGAATACGGAGACGGCGGAACAGTTTCCGACTCCGTCACAGTTACCGTAAGAAGCCGCGGAGGAGGTGGAGCTCTGGTTTTGCCTATCGCACAGCTTTATATCATCAATGAGGACATTGAAGGATTGACCGAAGAGTCCACGGTCATAGTTAGCTGGGATACCAACCTGCCGGCTACAAGCCAGGTTGTCTATGGTACCGAATCGTTCTCCGATGGGGACATTGATATGCAAAGCGATACCTTTGGATACCAAGATAAAACCTTGGAGATGGATAACGACCAGGAGGAACATTATATGGGGGTAATGGATTTGATGCCCAACCAAACTTATTATTTCAGACCGGTTTCACGCGCCGGTGACCTGTTGGCAATCGGGGCGGAGTTGTCATTTACCACTCCCGAAGGAGAGGTGGCCGCAATTACCGAATGCAGATATCTCGAGGACTACTTGCGTATCGATTTTGACAATAATCCCGCCGAAGTTTACAAACTTCAAGTTTTCTTGAATGATTTCGAGAACATAAAAACTCCCATTAACGGGGTCTTTGACAGAGCAACCTTTGATTCGGTGGTCAGATTTCAGGAAAGATACGCAACGAAAGTCCTTACTCCATGGGGATACACAAGCGGAACGGGGTATGTGTACATAACGACCAAAAAACTTATAAATGAGATAGTTTGCCAAAAGGACATACTTTTAAGCGCTTCCGAGGCGGAAGAGATTAGAAATTACAGAATTTTCATGGGTGTGCTCGCTCGTGAAGGATTCATTCCGCCGTTTACTCAAGAGGAGGCGGAGATGATAAGAGAAAGGTACGGTGAGGATGTAAGCGATTTAATTGGAGAGGATAATCAAGAAGGAGAGGTAGTGTCTCAGCCGCTTGAAGAGATGGAGATAGGCCTCGGGGGTGTAGACGACAAAGAGTCCGATGAGCGAAGAAGAGGATTCCTTGCGAGCGTCGCTTCTGCGGTAATTAGCTTGCCTGCGGGCCTTGAAGGAGGAGCACGAAACTTCGTGATGCTTGTTTTAGTGGTACTGTTGATGTATCTGTTAACTTTGTTTTTCATACCTTCCACACTCGAGACGTCGGATTCGGAGGGCAGAACATTCTTTAGACGTGTAACACTTTTCTCTTCACTTGCTCTTGTCGCGCTTTTAGCCGCCTTTGCTTTTTCGGTTGAAGGTTTGATTGTGCCTCTGAGTGTAATTTTGGCCGTATCTATTATTGTTGTTTTCTTTCAGATCAAGAGCAGGGGAAAACCCATAAACCAAGAGCTTGACCTGGGTGAAGACTAAAAGGACGGGACTCGTTCAGGTTTGAAAAGTCTTTAATTTTCGTTCTTAAAGAAAACCCAAGGGCAGATTTTCGGTTTGGAGCGGAAGATATTATTCGATTCTTTTATTTCCTTCGGCTCTAAGTTCAAGAATTTCCTTCTCTCCCTCGAGAATCTTATTTTCTCTTGTTTCCAAAACCAGGAAAGCCGCTACGGCTATCATGCAGGCGTTATCGGTGGACAAGGAAGATTCTGGAAAAAGTACGGGGATACCGAAACTTTCTCCGAATTTGAGAAACTCTTGTCGTAGAAAGGAGTTTGCCGAAACCCCTCCGCAGACTATAAGGGTTCGTCGGCTTTCTTTCTCAAGAGCTTTTTTGGTTTTATCTATCAACACATCCGCAACCGCGTCTTCAAAAGCTCTTGCGATAAAGGATTTTTTCTCTTCATTTATCTCCGTTTCCTTTTTAACAGTATAAAGTACGGCCGTTTTAAGACCTGAGAAAGACAGATTCAGATCTCCAGAGTTTTTCATCGGTCTGGGAAGGACAAAAGGATTTTCTTTTCCTTCTTGCCTGCTTTTCTTGGCCAGCTTTGAGAGGGGGGGTCCGCCGGGGTAGGGAAGATCCAACATTCTGGCAACTTTATCAAAGGCTTCCCCAACCGCATCGTCGAGCGTACCTCCTAAGTATTTGTAGTCTCCCCATTTTTTTATGTCTATGAACTCGGTGTGTCCGCCGGATATTATAAGTGCCAAGGCCGGCAATTCGGGAGGCGAATTTTGCTTATTTTTCGCTTTATCAAAGAGAACCGAGGCGAAGTGCCCTTCCATGTGGTTTACGGGCACCAGGGGCTTATTCCAGGCCGTTGAAAGGGCTTTGGCGACATTTATTCCGACCCATAAAGCGGGCTCCAGTCCGGGGCCGTACGTAACGGCTATTGTATCTATATCCGGAGAGCCGTTTTTTTCCAAAAATTCGATTATTTTTTCAGTCAGGCCTTCTTCGTGCGAAAAAAGTTCGGAAAGCTTTTTCTTCGAATCTTCCGAAATTTCTTCCTTTTTTGTAAGAATCTTAGCGTCTGAGAAAGCTTTTTCCAACAAGGGAACAATGTTTTTGGAGTGCTCTCTTTTGGCTAAGGCGGGGAATACTCCTCCGTATTGGCTGTGAATGTCAATCTGGGAAAGAATTACATCGGACAAGGAAGAAAACTCGGGATAGTCAAGCTTTCCCTTCGCTTCTAAGATGGAGATGGCCGTCTCGTCACAAGAAGTTTCTATAGCGAGTATTCTCATTTTTTGATTTATTACTTTGCGGAGGAGGTGGGATGTGTCCCGCCGTAGCTTTAGCGGAGTGGGACTCGATCCTTACAGGATCAGTGCAGGTTTTCATTATTTTTCATCGTCCCTTGCAAAATAATAGAAGAACCTTTTCGAGTCCACGCAACGTGTTTCCTTTGAAAACACTGCGTCCTCTTCCCGGCGGAGGAGGTGGGACTCGGTCACTCTCGTGGACCTTTATTTCGTCCTTCCGACTCATGAAGATCTCACTCCCTCTACCCCCACTCGTCGTCTTCCGTTCTTTCGTTCCTCAAGATCGGGCTTCGCGACGACTCGGTTCTCGTCCCACTTCCTCACGCGAACCAATGCCCTCTAACGCTTTGCCTTCTCGTTCTTGATTGCGGAGGAGGTGGGACTCGAACCCACAAGCCCGTGAGGGCGCCGCTTTTCGAGAGCGGTGCGTTACCAATTCCGCGCACTCCTCCGTGTCTCCGGGACAGTAAACAGATTAACATATATTTTGCTTTTTGTTCAAAAGATGCTATTATTTTTCTCACTGTTTTAATAAAAGTAAACATAAAGGCCCTATCGTCTAACGGTTAGGACGTCAGCTTTTCAAGCTGAAAATCGGGGTTCGATTCCCCGTAGGGTCACAAATCAGCCAGTCGGATATGCGAATGCGTTCCGACTGTTGCTGTTTGTAGACCCTACGGGGATATCGAAAGCCGGAGGCGCGAAGCCAATCGACTGAAAGGAGATTGTTGCCGAGGC
>SKVL01000029.1 GCA_007129455.1 Candidatus Campbelliibacteriota bacterium
ACGAAAAAAAGAAGTTAACAAAAGTAAAATGTCTAACAAAACAGAAGCAAAATTGGACATTCTCACGAAACACCGGCACCTCTTGGTGCGGGTGTTCGTGGGTTTGTACATCACCGCGGCAATCCTTCTGGTGTGGCTTACCGTTATCCTGTCAGTACCGGAAGGGATCGATGAGAAAGGTCAACTTGCGACCGCCGGAGTTAGCTTTGAAGCCCCGCAAGAGCAAGCCGTTTCGGAAAACGAAGTTCTGTCTCTGTCTCCGTCGGAACCTGTGCTTTTAAGAGTTCCTTCCGTCAATTTGGTTGCGGAGTTCGAAAATCCTCTGGGTTTGAATGAAGACGGAACAGTGCAAGTTCCCGAAAGCTTTAACAAGGTCGCCCGGTACAAGTATACGCCGACACCGGGTGAGACAGGACCATCTGTCATACTGGGTCACGTCGACTCTCTTGACGGTCCGGCCGTTTTCCATCCCTTGATACAGATACGTAAAGGAGAGATTATAGAGATCACTCGTGAAGACGGGACGATTGTAATCTTCGAGGTCTATGAAACTGAAGTGGTCAAACAAGACAACTTTCCAAACACCAAAGTGTACGAATCGGTTCCGAATGCGGAGATACGCCTCATAACATGCACCGGCGTCTACGACAGGAACATCAGACGGTACAGTCACAATCTGATCGTCTACGGAGAATTTAAACAAATCGAGATCCCCAGAAACTCCATAAAAGATATCGAAGCCTAAAGCATGAGTTCGAAAACAATACTCAAACGGCCGAGCCCCACGGGGTCTCGGCCGTTTGTCTTTCCAGCGGATTCTTGTGTTAAAAAACGATAAAAAAGGTGATATAATTTAAAGATAATGAAGCGATTCAAGCTTTACATTAAAAACTTTTTTGATAAAAACGATCTGCATCCGCTTCAAAAAGCTGGACTTTTGGGCTTGTTCTTTTTGGTCGGAATGTCGGCACTTTCCGGAGAAGTCGGACAGAATCTTCAAAAATATACAGATTACATACTTTCGGCGATACTTCCGGGTACGGTTGTTGAGCTAACCAACGTGGAAAGAGAGCAAAGTGGTCTCCATAATCTCTCACGATGTTCCGTACTCGATGAAGCGGCACGCCTGAAGGCCGAGCACATGAGAGATAATGAATACTTCTCTCACTTCAGTCCCGGAGACAACGTCTCACCTTGGCACTGGTTCAAAGTGGCCGGATACGACTACATCCACGCGGGCGAGAATCTGGCCATCTATTTCAATAACTCCGAAGAGGTTGTCCGGGCATGGATGGAATCCCCTCTTCACCGAGACAACATTTTAAAGAAAAACTATACGGAGATAGGAGTCGCAGCGGTTGAAGGTGTATACAAGGGATACCGAACCGTATACGTGGTGCAACTTTTCGGAACCCCGATGAGTACCGTCCTTCCTTCCGATCCTGGACCGGAGCCTGCTCCCGTCTTGGCAATGGAAACCGAACGAGATGAACCTAATATCCTCGGAGAAGAAACGGTTCAAGAAAGTGTTACGGAAGAAGTCATTCCAAGTACTGAAAAGCCAGAGCAACATGAGCAAGAAGAGATGATCCGAATTAACACGGTACCCGCCGGCGACGGCTTTGCGTATGTGTCGGGGCATTTTGCAACAACCACCCCCCTTCTGCCGGCGATAGTCGGAGAGATGTATCCGCAGAAAGACCCCCTTCCGACAGAGGAAGAGTCCACATCAAGCAACGGCTGGTTGCATCTCTCTTATTTGATCACGGCCCTCTTTGTCGGTCTCTCCTTTTTCTCATCCGTCTTACTGTCCGTCTTGAGCCAAACTTATATACAAACGATATACGGCACTTTCCTCTTTACGCTCTTCATTTTGAGTGTCTACACTCACTTTCAATACGTACTCGGCTAAGCTAAAGAAAAAATATTTCCATTTTCTAAAATTTCACTTCAGAGATGATAACCAAAAAATACAAAAGGTAAAAATCCACTTATTAGTTTTGTAACTTTTTTGTTTTTTTTTGATATAATGCTTGGATAAGAGTTTGTACTTGAAATATGAACGATGACATTGTTGAGAAAATAGAGCAAGCCGGCCTAATTGGTAGAGGTGGCGCGGGATATCCTACCGCAAAAAAATGGAGGGACATAAAGTCGGTCCAAAGTGACAAGAAATATGTCATATGTAATGCCAGCGAGGGAGAGATCGGACTTTTCAAAGACATCCATATTCTGGAGAACCATCCGGAAGAGGTGGTTCACGGAATGGAGCTGGCGCTTGATTATTTGGAAACCAACAAAGCATTTTTTAATATAAACAGGAACTACTACGAGAAAATCGGGCCGATGTTGAGAGAGGTTGTCCAACACCATAACTATCACAACCACGACTTTCAATTCTTCATCGAAGAGCCCAGCTACATCGGAGGAGAGGAAACGGCTCTTTTGAACGCCATAGAGGGGAAAAGAACCGAGCCGAGGCAAAAGCCTCCCTTCCCATCCGTTTTCGGTCTTTTCGGACGACCCACCCTTATAAACAACGTTGAGACGTTCTTCAATGTCGCACTGGTTGATAAGAATGAATACAAAGGAGATAGATTCTACTGCATCTCTGGTCCAGTGAACAGTCCCGGGGTCTATCACCTGCCTGCGGACTGGGATATTGCGAAGGTTCTGAGAGAGACCGGTAACTATCCGGATTTTGAATTCTTCGTTCAGTTGGGCGGAAGCGCCTCGGGTCTTGTCTTCAATCAAGAACAAGCGAACACTCAAAAGATGGTTGGCGCCGGTGGTCTGGAGATCTACCCCAAAGACACCGCTCCGAAGGATCTCCTTTTGCGCTGGCTCTATTTCTACCAAAGAGAAAGCTGCGGTAAATGTGCACCCTGTCGCATGGGCACTTACGCTCTCAAAGAGATAATCGAGGAGTCGACGGAGATTCCTTGGGATGAGATCTTCAAGGTACTGGAAGTGACCAAGGAAACCTCTTTCTGCGGTCTGGGTAAATCGGTAAATGAGCCTATTGAGTCGTATTATTCAAACGTCATAAAAGAACAATGAGTGAGATAAACTTCAAAATAGATAACATTCCCCACTCCGCCAACCCGGACGAGAGTGTGTTGCAAATTGCTTTAAGGGAAGGCGTGGATATCCCCCACTTCTGCCATCATGACGATCTCCCGACCGAAGCGAGATGCAGAACCTGCTTGGTGGAAGTCGAAGGAAAGGTTGTCACCTCTTGCAACCTGAAACCCGCCGAAGGAATGGATGTCTTTACCGACACCCCCCGAGTCAAAGAGATGCGCCTTCGAAACATGGAACTTCTTTTGGCCGGCCACAGAGAGGACTGCCCCAAATGTCAAAAGGGACTCCACTGTAGAGTCTCGGTGTTAATGGACAGATATGGAGTCTCGGGTATAAAATACAAAAGCCCCAAAGCTGATGCTCATCTCCACAAGATGTGCCAGGCGGCGGAGATAGATCCTCAGCTTTGTATCGCTTGTAATAAGTGTGTCGAGATATGCGAAAAAACCGGCTCAAACTTTCTTGAGATGAAAGGCAAAAATGCCCAAACCCACGCCGCGCCGACCGACAGAACAACAATCGACTGCATATACTGCGGACAGTGCACTGTTCACTGCCCCGTCGGAGCGGTTCGTGAACAAAACGAGATAGAGCCAGTTGAGAGAGCCTTGGATGACCCCGACAAAATCGTCATCGCCCAGATGGCGCCGTCGGTGAGAGTCAGTATCGGCGAAGAGTTCGGGATGCCGGTCGGAACCGACTCGACCGGACAAGCCTTCACCGCCTTCAGAGAACTCGGTTTTGACAAGGTCTTTGATGTAAATATGGGGGCCGACATAACAACGATAGTTGAGGCCGGCGAGTTAATTGAAAGGATCAAAGAGAACAAGAATCTGCCGATGTTTACCTCCTGCTGTCCGGCATGGGTCAAGCATATGGAGTTCTACCACCCCGATCTTCTACCTCACTTGACCACTTCTCGCTCCCCGCAGATACACGCGGGCGCCGCATACAAAACCTGGTGGGCCAAGAAAGAGAACATCGATCCCAAGAACATCGTCGTTGTCTCTTTCATGCCCTGCACTTCCAAAAAGTACGAGGCTCGTCACAGAAAACTCAATGTGAACGACTTAAGACCGGTAGATTATGTCCTAACCACCCGAGAATGGGCGGTTCTTCTTAAAAAACGCGGCATCAATCTGCCGGAACTTGAGCCGAGTGAACCAGACTCTTTGGGTCTGTACTCGGGAGCAGCCGCCATATACGGAGCTTCCGGCGGAGTGATGGAGTCCGCCCTAAGAACCGCCTACTTCGAGCTGACCGGAGAGGAGCTGGAGAAAGTAGAGTTCGAGGCCGTCCGAGGTGTGGAAGGATTCAAGAAAGCCGAAATCAAGATCGGAGACAGAGTGATCAAGGTGGCCGTAATCGCAACCGCCAAAAATATGAATAAAATAATTGCTGAAATAACGGCCGACAAAAGCGCCTACGACTATGTCGAAGTGATGGCCTGCCCCGGAGGATGCATCGGTGGAGGAGGTCAACCTGTTCCGACGACAATGGAAATCGTCAAAAAGAGAACAGAAGCATTATATAATATAGACTCGAGCATGGAACTCCGTAAGGCCCATCTTAATCCGGTGGTCAGAGACTTTTTTGATAACTACGTAAGCAAGCTCTCCGAAGAAGAACGCAAAAGTATTTTGGAGACACATTATTCACATAAAAATAGATATGAGTAAAAATATGAACACAAGATCAAAAGCCTTAGGTGTGTTTGACAGTTTAATATCCCGAGAAAAGACCCTAACCTTTTCCGTCTTGGCTGTCCTTGTTCTGTATCTGCCTACGGTAATATCTTCACAGATCATTACCGGCACACTAGTCAATATGACTTTGATACTTGCAACTCTCCTCATCGGCCCTTACGTGGCGATAGTTTTGGGATTAATGCCGAGCGGACTGGCTCTTCTTTCCGGCCTTCTGCCTTTACCACTGGCGCCGATGATCCCTTTTATAATTATCGGAAACATCATTTTGATCGGAGTCTATCACTATCTGGGAGAGAAGAACTTCATCGCGTCGATCTTCACCGCCGCCTTTTTGAAGTTCCTTTTCCTTTTCAGCACCGGCTACATCCTCGGCGCAATGCTCTTAAACAGTGAGCAAGCTTCCGTCATGATCGCTTCGGTGTTCGGATGGACTCAGCTTTTGACCGCTATTTTGGGAGGTTTTTCGGCATTTTTGGTTCTATCCATCTTAAGAAAGGTCCGTCGCCGATAAAACTTCTTTCTTTGTGATAAAATGGCTCTATAGAAATTAAAGATCAAATATATGATCAACAAAAAAAATCTATTGATTTTCGTTTTGGCTCTTTTGTTTTTAATACTTACCGTAAAGACGGTCTTCTTGGAGGAAGAAGAAAAAAGATCGGGATCGGTTAAAGCTGACGACAGCGGTGCCACGGTCGAAGGAATTGAGGTGGTTGAGAAAGCAAACAATGAGTTTGCTTTAAAACTGTACTCGAAACTTGCAAAAGATAACGAAGGAGAGAATCTCTTCTTCTCCCCTTACAGCATATCCACCGCTCTGGCAATGACCTACGAAGGGGCCGAGAGTAAAACCGCAGAAGAGATCCGAGAGGTTTTCGGCTTCCCCGAGGAGGACGACGCTCGCCGGCCGGCAATGGCGGCTTTGTATAACCGACTGAACCCGGAAAACCCCGAGTATGAGCTTAAGACGGCCAACGCTTTGTGGATCCAAGACAGTTTCAAGATCCTTAACGACTTTACCGACACCATAGAAAGATACTATGTCGGATCGGCCAAGAACGTTGACTTTGAGGGCGACACTGAGAAGTCCAGAGAGACGATCAACGACTGGGTGGCACAGAAGACAAACGATATTATAAATGAGCTTTTCCCGGAAGGGTCCATAACTCCTCTGACCCGCTTGGTCTTGACCAACGCTATTTACTTCAAAGGCGACTGGGTGATGGAGTTCGATGAGGATCTGACCGAAGACAGTCCCTTCAGAGTGAATGACACCACCACGGTGGATGTTCCGATGATGAGAAGCATTGAGAGAAAGTACGGCTACTACGAAGACGACTCCGTTCAGATCTTGGAGCTCGGCTACAAAGGAGACCGGCTTTCTATGCTTGTGATACTCCCCGAAGATGAAGACCTCGCCTCTCTGGAAGAGACGATCTCTTTAGAGAAGGTCTCCGAGTGGAGAGAAGGGATCGTTGAAAGGGATCTCAACATATACTTGCCCAAATTCAAACTTGACACGAAATATGATCTTAAAAAACAGCTCGACAGTCTGGGGATGCCCCTGGCGTTTACTCCGCCGAGTCAAAACGGGGCCGACTTTTCGGGAATAACCGGAAAGAGGGACCTCTTTGTCGGAGCGATAGTTCATGATGCCTTCATCTCTGTCGATGAGGTCGGAACCGAGGCCGCTGCCGCAACCGGTGTCGAGATGAGACTGGAAATGGCAATGGAAGGACCGCCGGTATTCAGAGCCGATCGGCCCTTTCTCTTCCTAATACAAGAGAAAGAGAGCGGGAACATCCTGTTCTTGGGCAGGGTCATCAATCCGAGCCAAAATTAGATTAAAAATGAGTGACAGGATACCAACCTCAACCGTAACAAGAGTTTTGTTTTTCCTTGTCTTCTTCGGAGTGGTCGGAGCGGGTATCTTTCTTTTCGGCAGAAGCGCCGAGCCCATTTTGATCGAGAATGAAAGAGGAGAAGAAAGAGTAGAGAGTACAGACGAAGAAAAAGAAGA
>SKVL01000037.1 GCA_007129455.1 Candidatus Campbelliibacteriota bacterium
CAAATCTTCTCTCCGACCTTTGAAGGATCGGAGCAGAAAAGAAATATGCCTGGCGGAGTCCTACCGGGCCATCCGATGCTTCCGGGTTATTTTGCACAACCTCTAATGACCCACGAGTTCGCTTCTCTCACTCTGTTTGCTGAGATGAAGATGGAGTGGACAGAAGAGGATCTTTCTAACTGGTCCGAAGACAAAGATCGGCGGAATGTTAACTTGAGCTCAAGGAACACGATCGTGAGCCTTGGAAGCTCAAGTCGGATAAAACTTATGATGGAGAAACCTCGAGAGTATGAGTTCATCGGCATACTGGTCGCAAATGCAACCAAAGCCGATACGCCATCAGAAGCAGTTTTCTCCGTTCTGGCTCAAGAGGCCATGAGAAACGGTGCCAATATAATTGTGCCGTTAAACGAGGGAGCTCGTCGAATCCTTGAAGCTTCCGGTTGGGGTGTTTCTCTGGGTGCAACTTGGGTGCAAATCGGAGGAGGAAACGAACAGCAAGCAGGTGTCGGTGCTGCCGGTATCGGCTATGCCAAAGGGCAAAGCTCCTACAGGCATGAGCCTTTCGCTCGTGTTATGATTGCTCGAGTTTCCCCCGAGCTGTACGCTCGCTTGGGAGCTCCAGAGAGACCGGAAGAAGTACGAGAGCTCGAGCCCTCAAAGTTGGAGAGAATCGAGGAGAACAACGAACTCCTCAGACAACTCTTGCAACAGCGGGACTACGAGATCAGACAGAGGGATCAGATGTTGCACCACTTGCAACAGCAGACCCCTCCCGCCAAAGCTCCCGGCAAGGGCTAGTTTTCATGAATGCACATTAAACAAAGAGGTTGGTTTATCTAAACCAACCTCTTTTTCTTTTTCTAAAAAATATCTAAATGATAGGGGTCGACCCCCTATCAATGAATGTTCTACGACAGACTTAGAGGATAGGGCTCGGCTGAACAAAAAAGAATTAACAAATGTCAGACAACATCAACTATCCTCAGACGAAGTTCCACCCTCCCGCCGAAGTAAGACTTCTCCACGGTCGCTATCAGGTCCGCTCGGGTACCCTCTTCAGGTTTTCTATCGAGGCCCTTCGCCGTCATGAAAAAACCAATCGCTCTAACCTCTCCCCCTTTCTTGTCTTCAAAGACCAACTCCAAGTGCTCGCTCTTCTTGCCGAAAGTTCTCATTCTTTTTATCAAAACATTTTTGAACTTGAAAACAGGTTTTGGGTTCTCAACTCCGAAAGGAGAGAATCTCTCCACTCTCTCATAAAGAGGGTTTGTGACATCATCGAGGGAAAGCATCGCGTCAATTTCTCCCGGGGCTTCCGTCACGCTCACTCCGTTTTTGGCATAAGCGACATTGAGCTCTTCCCTCAAGGTATGAACGCTTTCAAAGTGAACGGAGAACCCCCCGGCGAATTGGTGTCCTCCGTACTGATCAAAAGTACTCTCTTCAGTTGAGCCCATCAGTGCCAGAAGATCCACGCCTCCGCACGAACGACACGACCCTTTTATGACCTGCGAGCCGTCTCTGCCCCAGAGAAAAACCGGTTTGGAATATTCCTGCGCCAGAGAGTTTGCGACCAACCCCAAAAGAGAAGGACGCCAATTTGGATTACCAGCGACAACGACATCGTGATCTACAAGGACCGAGCTGTTACTTTTTATCTCTCTGACCAGTGACGCCACCACCCCCTTACGTTCATTGTTTACTCTCTCCAATCCTCTGACGGCCTCTTCCGCTTCCGCTTCATCAAAGGTGGAGAGGAGTGTGAAGGCGTCTTTGATGTCACCCATACGAGAGGCGGCATTGAGTCTCGGAGCTATCATAAAACCGACATCGTCTTCGGTGATGTTCCTTTGAGAGAGATTAAGCTTGCGACACAGTTTCATTATCCCGACTCTTGGAGACTTTCTTAAAACCAAAAGTCCGTAACGGGTCAGCACCCGGTTCTCACCAATTAACGGCACCGAGTCGGAGATGGTGGCGATGCCGACCAAATCCAAAAGCCACTTTTCATGGCCCTCCGGTATCCCGAAACGTTTTCGTGAAAGTACTCCTTGAATCACCTTGAAGGCCACCCCCGCCCCAGATAGATTCCGGTTCGGGTACGAGCAGTCGCCTCTCTTGGGGTCGATAACGGCAACAACACTCGGAAGACCGTTAATCGGCTCGTGATGGTCGGTCACTATGACATCAAGACCTTGTTTTTTTGCACCGTTCAAAACCTTGGCATCGGCAATGCCGCAGTCAACCGTGATCACAAGAGTCGCCCCGTCCTCCTTGAGCCCCGAGAGTGCATCCTCGCTCACTCCGAAGCCTTCGTCGTGTCGGTGAGGGATGTAAAACGTTACGTTATCATAACCGGCACGAGAAAAGAAATCTTTCCAGCAGACGCTTGCACACAAGCCGTCGGCGTCAAAGTCGCCGAATATGGCTATTTTCTCACCCTTATTCATTGCTTTTAAAATGCGTGAAACGGCCTTATCCATTCCGGCAAGCAAGAAGGGGTCATGGAGGTCTCGCTCATAACAAACATCAAAAAACCTCTCAGCCTCTTCTTCATCTTTAACTCCTCTGTGATACAGAAGGGTCCGTTCAAGATCGGGAAGTTCAGGTAAATATTTTTTCGGAGGAATTTTTCTTAATCGATATTTTTCCATAGAGAGTATGTTAACATACAAACAAATACGTAAATATTAAATTCATGAAAAAAGACCCTGCTTGCATATTTTGTAAAATAGTGGGAGGCGAGATACCTTCAGCCGATGTATATGAAGACGAGCTCGTCAAAGCCTTCCTTGATATTAATCCGGTAAGAGTCGGACACACATTGATAGTTCCCAAAGAGCACTTCCCGTTCATGACCGATGTTCCCGACGAGACCCTCTCCCATGCATTCAAGATATCGAAACGTCTGATGGAAGACATCAAACAAGTTTACAATGCCGACTTCGTAACACTGGCGGTTGTCGGGATAGATGTACCACACTTCCACCTTCACCTCATACCTAGGAAACACTCGGACGAAATACCTGTCTTCTGGCCGACAAGCAAATACGAAGAAGGGGAGATGGAGAAGCAAGCGAAGAAGATACGCTCTTTCATTTCCGGCAAGTAAAAACGACATACCGACAACCAACGAGTCCAACAATTCTTTAAAAAGATATCTCCGGTGAATTCTTAAGTACCTCAATACCGGGTAATGTTTCGTGAACCAAAAAATCAAGCATCGCTCCACCTCCGGTTGAGATGAAAGAGAAGTCATTCTCCAGACCAAGTCCGTCAATAGATTCAATCGTGTCACCACCGCCAATCACGGAGTACCCACTCGAGTGCGCGATGCTTCGAGCCAATGTATGAGTTTGATCATAAAAACCTTTTTCAGTGTTCCCCATTGGTCCGTTCCACACAATCAACTTCGCTGAAGATATCCTCTCCGACAGACCCTCTATCGTACGAGGACCGACATCAACAACATTGTCTCTCTTTGAAACTTTGTCCGACTCGACAACTCCCGATTCACCTCTCTCGTTTTCCACAATCACATCTATCGGCAGAAGTAAATTCTCTTTGTCGACAAGCTCACTCAAATCAACCCCCCCATCAAAGGCGGAGAAGCCTATCTCCCAACCCTTTTGTTTAAAGAAAGAGTTGGCCAGAGCGCCGCCGACAAAAACGGTGTCGGCTTTCTCTATGAACTTCTCGATAAGAGGCGCTTTGGTTTTAAACTTGAGTCCGCCAAGAACAAAAACAAAAGGTCTCTCGGGAAAGAAAGCGTACGAGAGTTCCCTTACTTCTTTTTCAAAACAGAAACCGGTAAAAGAAGGTAAGTATCGAGAAACTCCGACAATGGAAACATGCTCTCTGTGAGAGACCGAAAACGCATCGTTGACATAAACTTCACCCAAAGAGGCGACGGCTCGAGCGAAGTTGTCATCGTTCTCCTTCTCGTAAGGAAGAGACCTCAGGTTCTCCAAAAAAAGTAAGTGTCCGTTTTCAAGATCTCCGACAGCCCCACGAACGTTTTCGGGTTCACAACTTTTAATGAAATGGGTCGAGAAAAAACTTTTATAATATTCGGCGATCGCTTCCAAGCTCGCCTCTGGAGAAGGCTCCCTGTGTCCGATGGCCACAACTCTCGCACCTCTTTCCAACAAAAACTCGAATGTCGGCATAACCGAACGAAGCCTGAAGTCGTTCTTAACTCTTCCCTCTTCGACGGAAACATTGGTATCGATACGAACGAGAAAAACTTTTCCTTTCAAGCTCTTGTCTTTTAATTTGGATAAAGAATTCATCATGAGCTTTTATATACTATCGGCCAGATCAATAATTTCGGAAAAGCTTTTCGGATCAAGGCTCTCCCTACCAATCAAAAGGCCTTCCGCATTTCCCTCCTTGAGTATCTCCTCGGCGTTGCGGGGAGAAACCGAACCGCCGTAGAGGACGGGCACCGAGAACCCCCTCTCCTTTCCGTACTTTCGAGCCAAGAAGCGTTTTATTAAAATAACCGTCTCGTGGAGAGAGTGTCCCGTGATTGCTTCCTCTTCGGTTTTACCTATCGCCCACACCGGTTCATAAGCAACGATAACTTTGTCCAAGTGCACGGGGGTAACCTCATCAAAAGCGAAAGAGAGTTGTGACTCCAAAAATTGCAGATACTCTCCGTCTTTGTCTCTCCTACTCTCTCCTATGCAGATGATAGGCTTCAAGTCGGCACTCAGTAGAGCATTTATTTTTTTTGAAATAACCTCATCCTCTTCCCCCATCGCTCTCCTCTCCGAGTGCCCCACTATCACATACTCGACCCTCAAGTCGGCAAGTTGAGTCGGTGAGATCTCGCCGGTGAAAGAACCGCTTTCTTTCCAAAAACAGTCCTGCGCCCCGAGGCTTAAACTTTTAGGCAGTCTCCCGGAGGATATGTCCGAGAGGTAAACAAAAGGCGGGCAGACAACCACCTTAGACCTTCTTCTTTGCGAACTTTTTTTTATACCTTCAAATATCTTCAGAGCTTCCTTCCTATTATCGGGATTCATCTTCCAGTTTCCGATAATGTAGTAACTTTTACTTTTGTCCATATTTTCTTAACCGTTAAGTTTGTAATTAAAAAATGCCTAACGACAATTTACTCTATCTCTTTCCAAGTGAAGATGCTGTATCCTCCGCCGGGACCCGTTGAGAAAAAAGCGTCCGCCAAACCCCCCTCATATGTAACCACCGCATTGTCTTCAAGTCTCACACCGTAACCCGTGATTGATTTAAGATCAACGCCGTCTCGAAGAACAACAAAACCCTCCGAAGTATAAACCACGTCAATATTGACGGCATCACTAAGTATTATGGCATCTTCGTCGTACGTAGAGAGAAGCAGGAGATAGCTCCTTTCATGGCTTGACCCTATCGCGGTCCCTTCATCCCACAACTCTACCACGCCATCGGTAATGATAACCCCGCTCTTGAAGCCGTACGTTCCGTCATCCAGAGATATCTCCCCTTGGTTTTGAATGTTTATGTTGCCGGTCACCCAAATGGTACCGGTTACCTTAAGCTTCGCTTGTCCGGACACGGAAAGATTACCTACTATCTTTACGGGTCCCAAAAGCTCTTCTCCCGCACTCAACACATAATCGCCTTCAATAACACCTCCTTCTTCGGCAAAACTTTTCCACGTCATTATCGTCTCTTCGGATATTGGTAACTCACCTTTTTCGATGGGGTCCGTATCAGGATACTGATCACCGGAGACAGTTGTATTTACGATGTTCGTATAGTATGCGTCTCTCTCAATATGGGAGTTTTCCAGTCTGTACGAGTGGGCGTCAACATGTATATTGATGTTACGTATTACTCCGGTCAATCCGGCTGAAATCACCGAACCTTCAATCTGCTTTTTGGGACCACTTTCTCCACTGATGGGACCGTTGGAGAACACATTGCCAATAACTTTTGCGTTGGGGTTTACAATGGTCAAACCACCTTCACCGGCATGGACGCCGTAATTGAAAGCCATGCCATCACCGAGCAACAGATAGGTGGCAACTCTTCTGATGACACTTCCGGCAACAACTCCCTCACTTATTATCTCAATCTCCTCCTCTATTCCACCTCCGGCGGAATGAACGGTGGTCACGATTCCCTTACTTACATTTATCTCTCCTCCGCTTTCAACAATTATTCCCTTCTTGAAACGATAGACTGCATCTTCCATCCCGCTTTCAGCGACAACGAAAGCCTCCAAAGACGCATAGAGAGACTTTGAGGTTTTTAGGTGTGAAAGTGCCGGCGCCGAAATAGCCAATACCATGGAAAGGGAAATAAAAACAAAGAAAAGTACGGCTATCAAAACGGCCTGACCCCTTTCTTCTCCGAAGAAAACAAGGTTAATGTTGTCGACTTTGAATTTTTTAAATGTTTTTCTACTCCTCATATGAACCTCTTAAAATCGCCGTGACGTAAAAACTTTGCACAATCGAACCGCTGCTGTAAGAGTGACTCAATGTAAGCTCAACTTTTACCGCCTCGGTTTCTCCGGCATCAATCTCCTCAACACGAAAAACCTGAACCTCCGTATCCCTGTGTGTCAGTCTGTGACTCCCGCCTTCTTTTTCGACATACAGAGAACCTTCTTCGGAGACATAGAACCTTATCACTCCGGTAACGCTTTCACTGTTGACGGCCAGTACGCTTTCGGGGTCATCAAAGACGGCAACGATTCTGTCTATTGAGTCACTTAAACGAACCTCTCTTAATATCCTGTCCAGCGCCACAACAGCCGATCTATCCAAAGCTTTCCCGGCAATTACTCTCTCTTGAACGTGCGCCACCATGATTAAGCTTCCAATAAGGATAGAAAGTATCACCGTCAAGATCGTCATGTATATCAAAACCTCAACCAAAGAGAATCCTTTTTCTTCTCCGTTAAAATATATTCCGAGTGTTTTCTTTTTTGTCATGGTTAGTTAAATATATTCGTTATGTAAGCAGACATCTCCACTTCACTTTGACCGATAAGCCCGTCCCAGCTGACAGAGACATCCACTCGGCGGGTGTTCAAATCCGGTGTCCCAATCTCGGCTATTCTGCCATCTCCATCACGCTCAACCTCTCTTAATATAATTTCCCGATTAAAGGTGTCATCTATAATCTGCTCAGTAGTGGTGGCGTACCACCCTCCTTCGGAAAGGTGCAAATAATATGGAGTATCGTTTTCCAGACTCTCTATCTCCAGCTCCCACCCTCTTCCTCTGATACTTTTAACGGCTTCTATTCCTTCGTCGGCCAAAAAAACTGCCGCGGTATGCTTCGGGCCGGCAACCGCTATCTGAAGATAGAGGACTAAGGCAAGAGTCAAAAGGCCTATAAAAGAAGCCATAATGGCCACCGCAAAAAGAATTTCTACCATGGTTATACCCCGATTTTCTTCACACGAAATTTTCTTTTTTGAAAATTTAATCAACTTTTCCGACAGATACATATTTTTACAAACTACTCAATAATTCCACTTGGAAGTAAGGTTACAACCAAATCCCTCTTCGGACCGGAAAGCACTATGTCTCCGAAAACATCCGGCTCGCCAAAAAGTCTCCGAAAAACGATCTCGCTTCCTCCACCAAGACCATCCATGGAAATTGAAATAGAGCTGTTCAAACGATGGGTTTTTATACTTTCTTCTTTTCCCGCCCATGATTCGCCCCGAAAAAGCTCAATCTCATCAACTCCGAAATGAACACCGTGGGAAGATGCGTGGCGAGATCCTTGTGTATATATCCGAGCCTCTTCAAGGTAAGCCTTAACCTCGGCTGCCTCTCTTTCCAAAGCCCTGTAGTCGGCTAAACTAAAAAATACCGACAAAAGCAAGGAAGAGATTATTCCCAAAATCGCCACCACCATCACTATCTCCACAAGAGTGAACCCCTCCTTACTCTCTGTTAAAGAAAGCGAGCTCTTATGATGGTCTGTTTTGTAAATTTTTTTCGGCATCACTTTTTTCACAAGGCGACAACCTTATATCTGCTCAAGTAAGGAGTACATCGGCATAAGCATCGAGATGGCGAAAAATCCGACCGCCACACCAATTACCACCATCAATACGGGCTCAATGATGGTCGACATGTCTTTGGTTCTTTGATCAACCTCCGCCTCAAAGAAAACCGAAACACCCTTTAACATCTCGCTTATCTTTCCCGTCTCTTCCCCGACGCTCATCATCTCCCCTACGAAAACTGGAAACAGGTGCTGATTTTCTATAAAAACTCCTGAGATCTGCTCTCCTTTTTGGATCCTCTCTTGCGCCAAACGAAGTATCGGTTTGTAATATGAGTTTTGAATCACATCTTCCGTTATCTCCAGAGCTGGCACGACATCAACACCGGCCGAGAGGAGAGAAGAAAGAGTTCTTGATGTCCTGGCCGCGTTGACTTCTCTTACTATCGTCTTGATAAAAGGGGTCTTAAGAAAAACAAAATCAAGAAAACGCCTTCCTTTGGCCGTTCTGAAAAATGATATCGAAGAAGCTAAAAAAACGGAAACCGCCAAAAAAACCAAGAGAAAGTTGTTCACAAGTGCGTCGCTGGCCCAAATGACCGCCTTGGTCTGGACGGGAAGCTCCGCCCCCATATCATCAAAAACCGCGGACAGCGTGGGGACAATGTAGGCAAGCATCAAGGCTCCGATGATCACCATTATTGCAAAGACCACAATCGGGTACATCATTGCTCCGCGAACACGCCTTTTAAGTTCATAGCTTTTCTCCATCTGGACGGCAACGGTGTTCAGTCCCTCTTCCATGTTGCCGCTCTCCTCCCCAGCTCGAATTATCGCAACAAACATCTTGGAGAAGGCCTTGGGAAACTGCTCCAAACCCTGACTTAGTGTTCCCCCTCCCTTTATTTTGTCTTGTACCGAGACAAGAACCCTTTTCAGCTCGGGATTTGTAGCTTGTCTTTCCAAAACCGAGAGGGCTCTGGAGACGGGAAGGCCTGCCGAGAGCATTGAGCTCATGTGTCTAGCAAAGTTTATCTTTTCTATCTCTTTAACGGACGCAAACCAAGTTATTTCTTTTGTCTTGAAAGAACTCAAAAGCCCAACCCCTTTTAAGCCAGAGTCGGATATGGATATAAGTGAATCTCCGCGCTTGTGTATTTCTTTGTAAAGATGCAACTTGTCGGTCGCCTCCATTTGTTCCGTATACTCTTCTCCGGATTTTTTCTTTGCTTTGAATGTAAAGGTGGGCATTTGTATTTTATAAATTAATAAAAACCGATTCCGTCTAAATTTTTATAATTAAAGATCCTCGTCTAACCCCCCCAAGCCCGAAGGCTTTTAGATCCTCTTATTCGTAGGTCACCCTCAAAACCTCTTCGATGCTGGTATACCCCTGTACGGCCTTACAAAACCCATCCTCGATCATGGTAAGCATGCCTTCTTTTCTCGCCTGTTCATCGATTTCATCGGTCGAGGCGCTATGCAAAACAAGTTCTCGAATCGCGGAGGAGACCTCAAGGACCTCATAAACCCCCAAACGGCCCTTGTAACCGTCTTCACTCTCTTGTGAGGACTTGGGTCTGTAAAAAGGAATGTCTTTCCAGTTTTTGTCTTTTTCAATAATGTTCTGCTTTTTCAAATATGAAAGAACTTTATCCATGTCCACAGTTTTTTTGAGTTGCTCTATTTCCTTCTCGTCCATAAAGTATTTTTCCTTTACATCCGTCAATTGCCTTATCAGGCGCTGGGCGATAACCACGTTTACGGTTGATATAACCAAAAAGGGCTCTATTTCCATGTCAATAAGCCTGGGAATCGCACCGGCGGCAGAGTTGGTGTGCAGTGTGGAGAGAACAAGGTGTCCGGTAAGAGCGGCGTTAACCGCCAAAGCCGCGGTCTCATTATCTCTTACCTCACCCACCATTATGATGTCGGGGTCTTGTCTCAAGAGAGTACGTAAGCCGTTTGAAAAGGTAAATCCTATCTCGGGTTTCACTTGGGTTTGATTAATCCTTTTCATTTGATACTCCACGGGGTCTTCAACTGTCGATATATTAACCTCGGGTGTGTTCAATATATCCAAAACCGTATAAAGAGTTGTCGTCTTACCCGAACCGGTCGGCCCCGTTGTCAGCACCATGCCCGTAGTGGACTTTATGGCGTTGTGTATACGCTCAAGCGCCTCTCCGTGAAATCCCAAAGCCTCCAAACTAAACCCTGAAACCTGCTCTCGCAGAAGTCTCAAAACGACTTTCTCACCGTAGTAGGTAGGCAGAGTGGAAACGCGAAAAGACACCCTCTCATTGTTCAACTCCGTCTTGAACCTACCGTCTTGAGGAAGTCTTTTTTCATCAAGCTTGAGATTGGAGAGCACCTTTATCCTTGCGACAATACTGGAGAGAGCGTTTTGTGGCAGAATCATCGCATCACGTAGAATTCCATCTATTCTATAGCGAACAAGAAGTTTTTCTTCCAAGGGTTCAATATGTATGTCCGATGCATTTTGAATGATTGCGTGTTTTATCAAGGTATCAACAACCCTTATGACAGGCATGTCTTCCGCCGACTTCTTAAGATCCTCCTCGGAAGCATCTTCCTCGTTCGCCTCCGGAACCGTTTTAAGAGAACTGACCTCCTTTTGAATTATATCGCCAAACTCGGCCTTCAGGCTTTTTTGATACTGCAACAAAGCGTGCTTTATCGAGCCTCCGTCCGTAAGACGAGGAAGTATCTTCAGACCTGTTTTCTTTTTGATGAAGTCAATCGCGGCCAGGTCCTCAGTATCAAGCATGGCGACCTCCAGACTGCCTTGATCTTTTTTGCGAAAGGCAATTATGTTGTGATTGCGTGCGATTGGCTCAGGTATCAGAGACAGAACATCAAAATCAAGTTGCTCGTTTTTTAGGTCTACAAAAGGAATACCCAGAATATATGCCTGGGAACGACGCATGTCATCTTCACTCAAAATTCCCTTTTCCACCAGAACCTCCGCCATACTTCTGGTCTGATCATCGGCCTCGCGCTCAGCTTCATTAAAATCGGACTTTGACACAAGACCCGAGTCGGCGATAAACTCACGCAGTTTTTCTTCATTAATTTGCATCAAGTACAGTATAACAAAAAATAATAAAAACTTTCCCAAAATCGATGTTGACATCAAAACAAAGTGCGCGTATATTTAAGTTGATGATGTTCGCGGCCAACCGCGAACATTGTTTGTTTATAAGGAAACAAAATTAATCGTTTAAATAATATGTTCGATTTAAAAGTAATAAACTCGGTCCTGAACCAACTGGAGGAAGAAAGAGGGATTCCGAGAGAAAAAATAATAGAAGCGATAGAGTGGGCCCTGGCCACGGCATATAAAAAGGAGTACGGGAAAAGAGGTCAAATAATAAGAGCGAAGTTTAATGTAAACACCGGAGTTGCCGACCTTGAACAGGTCAAAATAGTGGTGGACAAGGATGCAATTGTTTTCGAAGAAGAAGCTTCCGATAAAGACATCCGTAAAAAAGCCCTGGAAGAAGGAAAGATTATCTTTAACTCTGAACAACATATCTTTCTTGAAGACGCACAAAAAATAAAAAGGGACACTCAAATCGAAGAAGAGATATGCTTTCCTCTCGATAGCGGGAAGGAATACGGGCGCATTGCTTCTCAGACGGCCAAACAAGTAATCATGCAAAAAATACGCGAAGCGGAAAAGGCTTCCGTCTTAAGCGAGTTCGGGGAACGAGAAGGAGAAATTGTCAGCGGAACGGTCCAACGCATAGAAAGGGGTAATATATTTGTAGATCTGGAAAGAGCAACAGGGATAATGCCCTTCGAAGAGCAGATTCCGGGAGAAAGATACCGGCAAGGAGAGCGTATCCGCGCATATCTTTATCATGTGGAAGAAAGTCCTCGAGGGGTCTTTCTCCGACTCTCTCGCTCTCACCCAAAATTCTTGGAAAAGCTTTTCGAAGCCGAAGCGCCAGAGGTCGCCAACAAGGTTATAGAGATAAAAGCGATCGCACGAGAACCCGGTTCCCGAAGTAAAATAGCCACTTTTTCTCACGATGAAAGCATCGATCCGGTCGGTTCGCTGGTTGGCCAAAGAGGCGTCAGGGTCTCAACCGTAATGAGTGAGCTGGGGGGAGAAAAAATAGACATAATAGAGTGGTCAGACGACCCTGAGCAGTTCGTGGCAGACGCTCTTTCTCCGGCAACTGTTATCAGCGTTGAAATAGAAAAAGAAAACAAGGAAGCTCATGTCAAAGTCCAAGAAGACCAGCAGTCTCTGGCTATCGGCAGAGGTGGGCAAAACGTCCGCCTAGCGGCACGTCTTACCGGATGGAGAATAGACATAAAATCAATAGAAGGAGAGTCAGTGGCACAAGCCGATGAAAAGGGCGAGGTTGAGATTATGGAAGAAAAGACAACCGAACAGGAAAGCCGTGAAGAAAAGCCGGCGGAAACCAAAGACATTGATGAAGTTTCCAAAAAAGAAGCCCCCGAAGAAAAAAACGATGTCCTATCGGAAGAGACCGATACAAAAAAGAATGAGGCCGAGGAAGGAGATAAATAAAATTCGATTGAATTTAATTCTCTTGCGTGCTGAAATAAGTGAACAGTTAAAAGTTAAATAATAAAAATATGAATCTATGGCATGACCTTCCCGCGGGGAAAAAAACCGAAATGAACGTTGTAATAGAAGTCCCCAGAGGATCAAAAAACAAATATGAAATAGATAAAAAAACAGGGCTGATAGCGCTGGACAGAGTTATGCACACAGCCCAAGACTTCCCGTTCGATTACGGCTTCGTCCCTCAGACACTATGGGACGATGATGATGCCCTTGATGTGGTCATATTAACAACTTATCCACTTTCTCCCGGAGTTTTAGTTCGATCTCGTCCAGTGGCAATCATGCAAATGATTGACAGCGGAGACCCCGATGACAAGGTAATAGCAGTGCCGGCCGAAGACCCGAGATGGAAAGATGTTCGTGATCTAGCCGATATCAATAAGCACACACTTAAAGAGATGAAGCATTTCTATTCAACATACAAGGATCTGCAAGGAAAAGAGGTAAATATCAAGGGTTTTAAGGGGAAAAAGAAGGCGGAGGAAGCCTTTGAAAGGAGCCTGCGCCTCTATGCGGAAAAATACGCCGATAAGCGAAAATAAACAGAGACTAGGAGTTTTAAGGTGGTTTTACCGATTGAGTTTTCAACAGAACTTAAACCGTCTTTAAAAAACCAAAGTCAAAAATAATGACCACTATACAAAAACGGCTTGGGAAGAAAAGAAAATGTTGCTATAATTAAAAAGTTACAAACCAATTAAAAACTTAACTAAAAATTCTATGCATGAAGAAGAAAAAGATTCCCACTCAAAACAGAACGAGGAAGAGAATGTTTTCGGGGCAGACGATATATCAACGGAGAACAAGAACCCCGTCGGTCCTCTTATTGGGATCATTCTTATAATAGTCATTATTGTTCTGGGCGCAGTGTTCTTCTGGACTCAAGATGAGCCGTCTCCATCCATGCAACAAGACCCCGTTAACGACGAGAGAGAAAACGAGGAGGTTGATGAGTTGGAAGAAAGTCTTGATGATATTGACGAAGAGTTGGAAGACGAGGAGGAAGAGCTCGAAGAAATCGAATCGGAGATTGAATAGTCCAAAGTAAATAAAAAGTTAAGAAACACCCCCCCACTTAAGACGTGGGGTGTTTTTTTAACTCTATAAAAAAATGTGTTTTTTTGTTTTTTGGTGGAATTTAAAAACTCACGTGATATACTGCCAAAAGTTTTGCAAATAAATTAAAAAACATGAACCTACTAAGTAAGAACATCATAATCAAAGAAAGCGGGGAATCCGAGGTAGAGATAACCGCGGAGATTCCGGCCGAAGAAATGACCAATCGCTACAAAAAAGCCCTTAAAGAGGCACAGAAAGACTCGGAAGTTGACGGGTTTCGAAAAGGTAAGGTTCCTTTGGAAATGGTGGAAAAAAGCTTGGGGCAAGGCGTTTTGATACAAAACGCCGCCGAATCGGTGATCAAAGAAGACTACCCGCGTATTTTGGAAGAAAAGAACATTACCCCACTGGGCCATCCTCAAGTTACCATAACAAAGATTGCGCCCGACAATGATCTGGGTTTTAAAATAAAAACCGCGGTCATGCCGAAAGTTGAGTTAGGGGACTATAAAAAGATCGCCCCGAGGGTCTTGGGTGAGAATCCGGTATCGGAAAAACCCGAAGTAACGGAAGAAGAATTAAAAGAAACAATCTACAACATACGCGCAAGTCATATCTTGGAAGAAAAAAGACAAAAAGGAGAGCCCGTCCCTTCCCCAGAATCGTTAACCGAAGAAGACCTTCCGCCACTCACAGACGAGTTTGTCTCTTCTTTGGGTGATTTTTCCAATATCGATGATTTTAACGAAAAGATCAAAGAACATCTGTCAAGACAGAAAAAAGGCAAAGAGCAAGAAAGGCAATGGGCTCGTATTCTTGATGCGATTATTGAAAAGTCGTCTATCGGCTTGCCCCCCATACTAATTGAGTCTGAACTTGATAAAATGACAGCCCAACTGAAGGATGACGTGAAAAGAGCAGGTATTGAGTTTGCCGAATATCTGACAAAGATCAAAAAAACAGAAGAAGAGATCCGTTCCGAGTGGAGAGAAAACGCCAAAAAAAGAGCCCAAACCCAACTTGTTTTGAACGCAATCGCCTCAAAAGAGAACATAAAACCCGACCCGGAAGCCGTTGAAGCCCAAGCCAATCATTTACTTGAACATTACAAGGAGGCCAAACCTGAAAATGTAAAGACTTTTGTTGCCTCACAGATGACCAACGAAAAAACATTGTTTTTCCTTGCTTCTTTAAAAGATGAACCCGAAAAAGATAAGGAAAATCAGAAAGAAAAAAAGAAAGACGAAAATGATTCCGGAGAAGAATTGAAGGAGTAAAGTCTGGCTTAAAATAAGAAATCTCTAAATAACAGGAACTTTCCGGCATGATTTCCGTTGGAAAGTTCTTATTTTTTTTAAACCCCTCAAACTCCTTATACAAAGACTTTGTTTGAGTTAATTTTTTCAATAGGTTTGTCTAAAGAAAATGTTGTGCTATATTTAAGCAGTAATCTTGGACCGCGACTTATGTTAATCCCTACGGTTATTGAAAAATCACAGTTTGGCGAACGCGCATACGACATTTATTCGCGACTTTTGCGAGAGCATATAGTCTTTTTAGGTGGAGTTATAAATGACAACTTGGCTAACACTGTTATAGCCCAGCTTTTGTTTCTTCAGTCGGAAAATCCACAAAAAGACATTCAGCTCTATATTAATTCTCCGGGAGGCTCGGTAACGTCCACACTTGCAATGCTCGACACAATGAATCACATAAAGAATGACGTTTCCACCGTTTGTGTGGGTATAGCCGCCTCGGGTGGAGCGATAATACTGTCCGCTGGAGCCAAGGGCAAAAGATTTGCTCTTCAAAATTCCGAGATTATGATCCACCAGCCTTGGGGTGGAGCCGAAGGGAGAGCTTCCGACATAGAGATTACCGCCAAGCATATAATTAAAACGCGAGAAAAACTTAATAAAATTCTCGCCAAAAATACGGGAAGGGCGCTTTCGAGTATAGAAAAGGATGTTGACAGAGATTTTTTTATGTCCTCAGAAGAGGCTAAAAAGTACGGAATAATAGACAAGATATACTCTCCCAAATAAGAAGCTGGGGGGTTCGGTCTACTTATACATCAAAAACTCGGACAATTCGGCAGATATCGCCCTTTCGAAAGCTCTTTCGGGTATTTTTGGTTAAAATGGTGGAGTTTTACACTCTCGTTAAAAAAGTATAGTTTAAAGGTGTGAGTCTTTTATAAACAAATTTAGCTAAGAGAAACAAGAGGTCTATTTTTCGTTCACCAAAAAACCGATACTCCTTGAATCCCGTACTTCGAAACAAATATCTGTTGAAAAGTTTCTTGAAAAACTCAGCTAAAAAATAACAAAAACTTCATGGAAACACAAATAGTTTTGCTTCTTCTGGGGGTGACGTTGGTTATAGGCGTTTCTTTCGGGTATTTCCTGCGTTGGATAATATCAATGGGCAAGCGTGGCTCAATGGAACTTAAGATTAAGCAGATGATGCTCGAGGCTCGTGACGAAGCCAAGAAAATAGTCTCGGAGTCCGAAAAAAAGGCCGAGGAAATACTGGAGGAAAGCAGAAAGGAAATAAAAGAAAAGGAGAAACAGCTCAAAAAATTAGAAGATCGTTTCATAAAAAAGGAAGAGTTCATCGACCAGCGTCAGATGGATCTGAACAAAGAAGAGGATGTTATCAAGAAAAAACTAGCCGAAGCAGAGAAGGTACGTGCGGATGCCGAAAACTTGGATCAACAAAAAACCTTGGAGCTTGAAAAGATATCCGGTCTAAGCAAAGAAGATGCCATAGAAGAGCTTCTGAAGCAAATCGAAAAAAACACCGAAGAGGACCTTTTGGTAAGAATGCGTAAATTGGAAAACATCGGTTCCGAGAAGCTCGAAAACAGAGCACGAGAGATACTAACCACCGCAATTCACCGACTCGGCAACTTTATTGCTTCCGATGTTATGTCCACAACCATATCCATACCCTCCGATGAAGTAAAGGGTAAGGTTATCGGGAAGGAAGGTCGTAATATAAGGGCATTTGAACGAGCCGCGGGAGTCGAGATAATCGTGGACGACACACCGGGTTCCATAACCATTTCGTCGTTCGATCCCGTACGCAGACAGGTGGCTCGTATAGCTCTTGAAAACCTTATTTTGGACGGACGAATTCAGCCGGCCAAAATAGAGGAAGCGGTCGAATTGGCACAAAAAGAGATAAACCGAATAATAAAAGAAAAGGGGGAACAGGCCGTCTATGAATGCGGGGTTTACAATCTGGATCCAAAGCTCGTCTCTCTTCTTGGTCGACTTTATTTCCGCACAAGCTACGGGCAGAACGTTCTTCAGCACTCAATCGAAATGTCTCATATCGCCGGAATGATTGCCGAAGAGTTGGGCGCCAATGTTTCGGTGGCCAAAGCTGGGGCCATTCTTCATGATATAGGCAAGGCGGTAGATCACGAAGTTGTGGGAACCCATGCCCAAATTGGGCGTCGAATACTTCAAAAATTCAACGTCAATGAAGATATAGTCAAAGCCATGCAGTCCCACCACGAAGAATATCCGTATGAAACGTTGGAGTCGATAATAGTTCAAGTCGCCGACTCTATATCAGGCAGTCGTCCGGGGGCAAGGAGAGATACGGTGGAAAACTACCTGAAAAGACTTAAGGAACTGGAGTCGATTGCCAATTCATTCGAAGGAATAGACAAATCATTCGCTCTACAGGCAGGACGAGAGATTCGAGTATTCGTAACCCCGGAGAAGATAAGCGACCTGCAAGCCAAGAAACTTGCACGCGACATTGCTTTGAAGATAGAACAAGAACTCAAATATCCCGGAGAAGTAAAGATAAACGTCATCAGAGAAACCCGTGTCACGGAGTACGCTAGATAGGCCCAAAGAAAAGATTCGGTTAAAAATGCGTTGCCAAATCAGCCTAAAAAGGTATATAATTATAAAAGGCGCATTTAAAAGCAACTTTTTGTTTTGTGCCGAAACTTATACGCAATCGCATTAAGCGCTTGCGTTTGGTCGAAAACTAAATATCCCTAATTAATAAATTATAATAATATTATGAACAAACAAGGACTCGTAGAAGTAGTGCACGGCAAGATCGGTGGCACCAAAACCCAGGCCGAGGAAGTGGTTGAAACACTTATCTCCACAATAACCGAATCTCTCACCAAAGGAGAAGACGTCTCGGTTGCTGGTCTTGGTATTTTTTCAACCAAAGAACGCAAGGCGCGCCAAGCACGCAACCCCCGCACAGGAGAAGCCATTAGCGTACCTGCAATGAAAGTACCCAAGTTCAAGCCTGCCAAAGGCTTGAAAGATGCGGTGAGAAACTCTTAAATGTTTCTACGTAAAAAGCGCAAAAAACCCCATATTAATGGGGTTTTTTGTTATTTATTTTATCCGTATGGTTAAGTTCTTTCTTGTGCGGACACGGGGAATCGAACCCCGATCTCGGCCATGGCAAGGCCGCGTCATACCATTAAACTATGTCCGCAAAAAAAATCCCTAACATCAAATCAAAGAACGAAAACTGAATGAAAAAATAATTTAACGATTTAATATTAACAAAAAACAAACCCTATCGCAATTTACCGAACAAATAAGATCGGATAAATAAATAATCTTTTTTATTGATTTTAACGGAAAAACTTTTCGTCTCTCCGTTTGGGCGCCGAACCCTCCTTACTACGGGTTCGTAAAATTTGTTTCTTTTTTCAGAACACAAAAACCACCTAGGTCTTTTGTCCTCAATCTTATTTCTTAAACTTTCCGTTTACTATGAAAAATGTACTTTTTAAAAAGATTTTTTTCTGTGTTAAAAAACAACCTTTTTGGGCATAAACTGTGGATAGAATGTTTATAGCTCGGCAAGGACATCCAAGGAGTCTCCCTCGCTTATTTTGTTCTTTCTTTCGAAACTGCACTCGATACACTTGTGCGTCACCCATTTTTCAGAAACAGAGTAAGCATACTCCTTCGGTTTCATCATCCCACCACAAAGGGCACCCCTGTCACCCGGATCAACATCAACATGTTTACTCCAAAGACACTTGGGGCAGTGGTTGGTGTAACCATTACCCCGGACGAACAATCCGCAGTTTTCGCATTCAAAATTTTCTTTTTGTTTTTTGAACATGATTTTTAAATTCAACAGAGACCTTCGTCCGAAACCGAAACATGGTCATCTTATCATTGTTTAAGAAAAACCGGATTGAAGAAATATAATTGTGTGTTATTCTTTCTACAGTTAACAGAACATGTGTTCCATGATACACATGTTTTAATTTTTGTCATTTTCAAAATTAAAAACAAGCAAAATCTTCCATGAAAAACAACAGCGACATTGAAAAAATACTCATCGTTGACGACGACTGTTTCATTTGTGGTATTTATGAAAAAGTCTTTGGCAAAGAAGGTGTCGAGATAGAAACACTCCACTCGGGCAAGGAGTTGGTTGAAAAGCTAAGGGAAAACAAGAATGAGTTTGAGATAATTCTTTTGGATATATTCATGCCTGAAATGGACGGCTTCGAGGCCCTTGAAATAGCTCACGAAGAAAACTTGATAGGCGACACATTTGTCATCGTGCTAAGCAACCAAGCCGACCAAGTGGCTCAAAAAAAGGCCATGAAACTCGGAGCCAAAAGGTTTATTGTAAAATCTTCTTTTCTTCCGGAAGATATAGCCAAGGAGGTTTTAAAGACTTACCGCGAACATACCTCGTCTCCTAAGTAAGTCTTTTATTTAAAAAGCTACTGAAGTCTTCAAAATAAGGACACCTCATTTTAAAACTAATATATAAAAAGAGATTTCCCGAAATTATTCCGAGTTTTCTCTTTTAATTTAATGTCGGGGAGCCGAGAATCGAACTCGAGCCTCACGCTCCCAAAGCGTGTATACTACCATTATACTACTCCCCGATCTTTAACTTTCTTTAAAAACAAGACCTTCTAAATAAAAATACAGTTTACCACACAAAAACCGGACGCTAAAGAGTTACATTTTCCATCATCTTAATCTTCAAAAAACGTCCATTTGTGGAAAAATATACCTCTATCAGATCTATACACCAAAAGCTGTCTTCTTGACCGACTCTCTCAAGGTATGAGAGAGCCACTCTTTCTATCCTCTTTATTTTTTGGACATCAATTTTCTCCGACAATAAGTATTCTTTGTTTTTTTCCAGAACAAACCCACTTTTCACTTCCACAAAATGAAAAGTTTCGTCTTTAAGGGCCAAAATATCAACTTCGCCGTATCTTTCTTTTAAGTTCCTTTCCAAAATCTTGAAACCTTGACTTAAAAGATAAGAGACCGCCCTCTCTTCCCCCAAAAAACCTTTCTTTTTTTTGTTTTTTTCAATATCCATCTAAAGCATTGATTGTAAAAATAAAAATCTCTGACCCAAGGATACTTTTATGTCTTTTATACACAAATCCACAGAGTTATCCACAGTTTGTGTCTTTAATTCGTCTTTTTGAATGATTTTTTATCAAAAATCATTCAAAAACAAACTCTTCCGTTAAAAGACACCCGAAAGACAACCTCTAACACCTCATAAAAAAATTAAAACTGTCGTTTTTTAGACCTGAAAGCCCTCTCTGTACACAAGGTGTTCGCAAGGACCGATCGCCTCGCAAAGGTTCATCTACGAGAACCTCTTCTCATACCACTAAAGTGGTCCTTATTTTCTAATCCACAGCAATGTTATTGGAAAAAAACAATGCCATAGACCGCCTCCTCCTTTCGATTCCCGCACTATCGCTAAAATAATACTCTTCAACACTCCGTGTTGTCATCTTTATTTTGTGCGGGATGCGGGAATCGAACCCGCGTATTCAGCTTGGAAGGCTGACATTTTACCACTAAATTAATCCCGCCCCCTAAGGCTACTTATTTTACTGGACGATTTCACTTTATCACAAAACCATTATCTTGGCTAAAACAACAAATATTATGATAAGATATTAAAAGAAGTTATTAAAAATTTTTATTATTATAATATAAAGGTATGAAAGAGTTAGGAATCATAAAAAAGGAGTTTGAAGATATCGAAAAAGATCTTCAGGAGAAAAGAAGTCAACATCAAAATCTTAAATCGGATGTACCCAAAAGAGAACAAGAGGTTCGTCAGCTGGAAATTGATCTCAAATCGGCCGAAGATCGGGTGGGTAAAATCAAATCCGACATATTGAAAAATAAAAACGAAATCCAAAAAACACGACAAGAAATCAGAGAGTTTGAGAGAAAAATAAATGAAACAGAATCAAAAAGAAACTCTCTCAAAAATGAACTGGAAAAGGTCCGCCGAGAGGTCGACCAAATATCAAAATAGATTCCGAGTTTTAAGTTAAGGTAATTCGTAACTAAATCGGACCAAATAAGGTACGATTTAGTTATGAAAAACAGATGTCCAAAATGTGAGTTCGGCCGAGCATATCACCTCACCGATGGCCGCCGTCAGTGCCGCCGA
>SKVL01000005.1 GCA_007129455.1 Candidatus Campbelliibacteriota bacterium
ATAAAAAAAATGAAAACCAATAATGATTAAAAGGCTTATGGTTATAAGACAGTAACATGGACCCTTTGTTTTTATGGATTGCGGTCTTCTTGGTATCACTGGTAGCTCTCATAAAAGGAGCTGACTGGTTGCTTCAAAGCTCCGAGAAGATAGGGCTTTCGATAGGCCTTTCTCCCTTTATTGTCGGTGTTTTGATAGTAAGTTTGGGTACTTCTTTCCCGGAGTTGATTGCAACAATTTTCGCCTCCTTTCAAGGTCTTACCGAATTTGCACCGGCCAACGCAATTGGCTCCAACCTCGCCAACATTCTCTTGGTGGTCGGCTTTTCGGCGGTTATAGCCGGCAGACTGATTGCAACCAAAGACCTGATAAACACCGAACTTCCTCTTTTAGCCATAGGCACAGCGATATTTTTGGCGGTGGCATGGGACGGTGTTATCACAGCCTTTGAAGGAGCGCTGATGATCTTGGTTTATACGATATACATACTTTACGCCGTCGGAGACCGCACCGGAGGCGGAAAGGCAAAAACGCAAAAACTTCCTTCTCGTATAGATCGTAGAAAACACACAAGCCACAAAGCACTTGGCGGGGAAAAAGGAACGGTACTCGATGACAGACCGAAATTAAACTCATACGACATTGCAATCTTCGCAGTCGGAGTCGTACTCTTGGGTGTAGGCTCCAAATACCTCATTGATTCAGTGATATCCCTTTCAGAGATACTGAATGTCGGAGTCGGGGTGATTACCATAACCGCCGTGGCCATAGGAACCTCTCTGCCGGAACTTTTGGTCTCCGCCAAAGCGGCTCTCAAGAAGCGTTATGATATCGCACTCGGAAACATCTTCGGCTCCAACGCCTTCAATATGATGATCGTTGTCGGCCTGCCCGCCCTCTTTTTCAAAGTCAACCTTGATGAACAGACATACACGATCGGCCTGCCCTTCCTAGCCGTCACGACATTCTTATTCGTTATTTCGGGAATATCGAAGAACATCAACTCTTGGGAAGGGGCATTCTATATTTTCTTTTATGTTATTCTCATCTCAACTCTTTTGGGATTTTCTTAATTGCAAAAATCCGGATCCGAAAAACCCCTACGTAAAACATAAACTTCACTAAAAAAGAGAAAAGTGTTATAAAATAAAAGATACGGGTTCTTTAAACAAAAACAAGGAGGAGTGTAATGGACGCAAAGATTTTTATCGAGGAAGTAAATGAAGGAAAAAGAGATTTCGATAGTGTTACCGTCGACGGCGTGGTCGATCTTGACCTGATAAAGTTCGGACCGGAAGAATGGGTTCGAGTGAACTGTATTCGAGTTCTAAAATACGACAAAGATAAACACATTCAAATTTCGGCATCTGTGTTCGTTAACCAATATGAGGGGAAAATACCCCTTTAACTCACGACTTCAGTCCGTAACAGAGATGTTATGAGTTACTGCCAACCGTTGAAAATTTTTATTTTCAACGGTTTTTCTTTCAAACAAAAAACCCGCATTGCGGGATTTTTGTTGAGGACCTTGAAAAACCGGTTACTTAAATTTCAGCCTTACACCCGTAAGTGCTCACTTTTGAAAATAACATCCTCGTTTCCGAACGGTTTTCCCCGTAGGTACTAACCTTCATCCTTCGCGCGCTTTTTTATAAAGACATATCGGATCCTTGGTATGTCGGGCTTTCCCCGTAGGTACTAACATCTTTTCCAAAAAGCTTACAGCTGCATTTAAACAACCACATCGTTTTTGCGACTAACTTTTCAAAGGTCCCTAATTAAAATTATACATCTCATTTTAAAGATGCAAGCTTCGTTATCCACAAAAGGTTCGATATTCAAATCGCATTCCATAAAGACTCTCAACTTAAAACATACCCTTTAAAAAATACATCTAAAAAACAGCTTGAATAAAGGTATTCTTCGCGGTATATTAAAAAAATGGACGAAAACCGAGAGACTGTCGGGGGTGTAACCATCTACAATGTAAAAACAGATGTTTTTAGCGGCCCTTTTGATGTCCTTCTCCACTTGATAGAAAGAAGGAAGCTCTTTATAAATGACATCGCTCTGGCCCAAGTCGCCGACGACTTCATTGATTACATCAAAAGCCGAGATCATTTCCCCCTACAAGAAAGTGCCCACTTCATCTTAGTGGCCTCGACCTTGATACTTATAAAATCAAGATCCCTACTTCCTTCGTTAAGTCTAACCGAAGAGGAAGAGGAGGGGATTGAGGACCTAGAAAAGCGACTCAGCATATACAAGGCAGTCAAAGAAGAGACATCGAATCTAAAGGAAGCGTGGGGAATAGAGAGACTTTTCTTCGGCACGGGAGAGGTGGTGCCGATACCGATATCATTCATTCCCGACGAATCCATAACTCAAAAAAACCTCGCTCTAATCGCTCATGATATCATCGATAAACTGCCGACCGACAACATGATACCGGAGGTCAAAGTAAGCGACGTCGTTAAGCTTGAAAATGTGATAAACTCCTTAATCAGAAGGGTTGACGCCGAAATGAAGATAAGCTTTAAAAACTTTTCAGGTCTGAACAATGTGGTTATGACCAAAAAAGACAGATATATGGTCATCGTCAGTTTTATCGCCGTTCTGGAGTTAATGAAACAAGGAATTTTAAACGCACACCAGCAAAGTGAAGACAACGATATTTACATAGAGAACAACAACATCAAGGTTCCCAATTACACTTAAGATTATGGAAATAACAAAATACATTGAAGCGATACTTTTTATGAGAGGCGAGCCCGTGAAAAAATCGGAACTCACAAGAATACTCTCCATCCCCCAAGAAGAGATAACGGAGGCGGTGGAAGTTTTGGAAAAAGAACTTTCAAATCGCGGAGTACGCCTCATGCAAACGGGAGATTCACTACTTTTGACCACAGCGCCGGAGGTCAGTGGGATGCTTCAATCCATGGCCAAGGATGATATAAGCTCCGAGATAGGCAAGGCGGGAATGGAGGTTCTCACCATCGTCCTCTATGCTTCACCTGTCAATCGAAGACATATTGATTACATAAGAGGAGTCAACTCTTCTTCGACTTTGAGGACTTTGGTTTTGAAAGGAATAGTGGAAAGACAAAAAACAAAAAGCGGACAAGGCTTCTCTTACACCCCGACCGCCGAACTTTTGGCATTCTTAGGCCTATCAAAAACGGAGGATCTTCTTCATTACCAAACCTTGAGAGACAAATTCTTGGGCACCTTAAATCAAGAGGAAATGCCCTCTTAAAAACAATATGGGAAACACCTTTCAAAACGAAATAAAAAGAACAAAGCTGGCAGTTGGATTAATCCTGATATCCTTCTTATCGATGCTCATACTTTCAGGGAGCTTCTTTGCCTTGAAAACCCCAAGCATAATAAACGCACTTAAAAACAACATGAAGCAAACGGGGCTCGCCTCGGAAGGAATTATGACTCGGGATTCCGAAACGGACATAAAGCTCACTCTCGATGAAGAAAGAATTGCCAATAAAAATAAACATTTCGGACTCCTTGATATTGAAGCCGAATCGGTGTTAGTGTGGGACATTAAAAAAGAGGAAGCAATTTTTGAAAAAAACGCCGACGAGGCGAGACCGCTGGCCTCGATTACCAAAATGATGACAGCCGTGGTTGCTTTGGAAAAAGTCGAACCTTTATTCCCGATATTTATAGAGCATGAGTTCCTGATGCAACATGGAAACAGTGGCCTATTTCTGCACGAGAGTTGGCCTTTGGAAAACCTAATCAAGATAAGCATGGTGACATCGGCCAACGACGCTTCTTATGCCATTGCGGCCACCGTAGGAGCTCACCTTACCGGGGGATCACACAGAGAGGGAGAGGGGTTCTTTGTGTCGGAGATGAACCGAAAGGCCGACTCTCTCGGACTTGAAAAGACATTTTTTCATAACTCCACCGGTCTGGACCTGAATGAAAGGACAAGCGGTGCCTACAGCTCCGCACGTGATATTGTAGAGCTTACCCTTTACACACTTTTAAACCATCCCGCAATCCTGTACTCGACAAGACACTCTGTCAGAGAGGATGTTTCTTTAAGCAACCTACAGCACAGCTTCACGAACACAAATCCCACGGTCTCCGAAACGGATGGTATCGTTGCCTCAAAAACCGGTTACACTGATTTGGCGGGAGGTAACCTTGTGGTTGTGGTCAATGTGGATTTCAACTACCCTGTCATCATAGTGGTCCTGGGTTCATCTTTAAATGGCAGATTTGAAGATATTAAGCAGCTGATAGAAGTAACTCGTCATTATTTACAAACATCATGATAATAGACTTTGTAAAGATTATTTTACCGGCCGTTTTGGCTTTCGGCGTGGGAATCATACTGACCCCATTTCTAACTTACTATCTTTATCGATATAAAGCATGGAAAAAGAAGGCGGGTAAAAACGCACTTGATGGGAAAGAGGCGGCGATCTTCAACGAGCTTCATAAAGAGAAGGAAGTCGGGACTCCCAGAATGGGCGGAATCATCATCTGGTTAAGCTCTGCTGTCGTAATCCTCTCTCTTTGGTTATTGGCGATTATCTTCCATGAAAACGAAACACTGACCAAACTTGACTTCCTGAGCCGTGACCAAACCTGGATTCCTTTTGCGGCTCTTATATTCGGAGCACTCATAGGACTATCCGACGATATATTGGAAGTGACCGGCGAAGGAAAATATATGGCCGGCGGACTTTCATTCAGAAAAAGAATAACGGCTGTGATTCTTTTGGGTTTTGGTTGCGGAATGTGGTTTTATCAACAACTTGAAGTTACCACCCTCGGAATGCCGAGTGTAGTGGGGGACTTGGAAATAGGTTGGCTGATAGTTCCTCTTTTTATTTTAGTCATGGTATCCGTCTACTCAAGCGGCGTCATTGACGGCATAGACGGTTTGGCTGGAGGTGTCTTTGCAACGATCTTCGCCAGCTACAGCATAATAGCTTTTTATCTTGATCAAATAAACTTGGCCGCCTTCTGCGCCATGGTCACGGGGGCCGTCTTAGCCTTCCTATGGTTCAACATTCCCCCGGCAAGATTTTACATGTCGGAGACTGGAACGATGGCATTGACGGTCGTCGTGGCGATCGTTGCCTTTATGACCGACAGTTTGGGAGGAGGGTACGGAGTGATTATACTCCCGATTATCGCTTTTCCATTGGTTATAACTTCTTCTTCGGTGATAATCCAAATCCTGTCCAAAAAGTTCCGAGGTAAAAAGGTCTTCAAAGTGGCACCGGTTCACCATCACTTCGAAGCGATAGGCTGGCCACCTTACAAAGTGGTTATGCGTTTTTGGGTCATAAGTGTCGTTTTTGCCATGGTCGGCATCATACTGGGGATTATCGGAATTTGAACTAATAAAAAACTAAGATGAAAATCTCCAGAAAAAAAGGAATGGATGCGTGGTTTCTTACGATTGTATTAATTATCGCCTTCGGTGGTTTTTTGATTTTTTTGTCGGCTTCAACCGGACTTCTAACTCAAAAGAACATCAACTTTACAAAAGTGGTGTTAACTCAGTCGGTCGCTCTGTTCTTGGGGTTGACATTGCTCTTCCTTCTTTCTCACATTCATTATCGCTTCTGGAGGAAATACGCGCTTGTGATATTGATATCCACCCTGATTTTGTCACTCCTTGTATTTATTCCCGGGCTGGGTCTTGAGCATGGCGGTGCCGTGAGGTGGCTTACGATAGGGCCGTTAACACTGCAACCTGCCGAATTTTTACAGTTGGGTTTTATAATCTACTGTTCGGCGTGGCTCTCGGGAATCACATCAAAGATACAGAAATTCTCTTTCGGGCTGTTGCCGATCTTGATCCTCTTATCAATCATCTCTTTAACCCTACTCATCCAACGCGATACCGGAAGTCTTGTCATAATCTTCACAGCTGGACTTGCGATGTTCTTTGTGGCGGGGGCCAGATGGAGAGATATTTTCATATTGGTCAGTCTGGCTTTCGGTGGTCTTGCAGTACTTGCCGTCCGCAGGCCTTACATACTGGAAAGATTCCTGACTCTTTTTAATCCCTCCAAAGTCGACGGATTGGGGTCGGGATATCAAATAGATCAGTCCTTGATCGCCATCGGCTCGGGAGAGTGGTTTGGTCGAGGTTTCGGTCAAAGTATCCAAAAGTTTCGCTTTCTACCGGAGGCTTCCACCGACTCCATATTCGCCGTGGCGGCCGAAGAGCTGGGTTTCATAGGCGCACTTCTTATCGTGACGGCCTTCGTTATGCTTGCCTGGAGAGGGTTGCGAATCGCCCTCCATGCACCGGATTCTTTCGCTAGACTGCTTGTGGTCGGAATTGTTATAATGTTCATTACCCAGGCCTTCATACACATAGGAGGAATGGTCAACATATTTCCCCTGTCGGGGACACCCCTTACATTCACAAGCTTAGGGGGAACTTCATTGATGATCTCTTTGGCTGCAGCCGGGATAATCCTTAATGTTTCGCGTTATTCGAAAGTAAAATAAATTCTTATGAAAATAATTTTAACCGGAGGAGACACCGGTGGACATTTTTACCCCATCATAGCCGTCGCCGAACAACTAAGAAAAATACAAAAGGAAGAGGGGGTAACGGAGATGAAGATATTCTTTGTTTCCACTCATCCATATGATAAAAAAGAGCTTGAGAGGCTGGGAATCACATTCAAAAAAATTCAGAGCGGAAAACTCAGAACCTACCCCTCGATTCAAACCGTATTCGACATCTTCAGAACATTCTTCGGTATTTTCCAATCCTTGTTTTTCATATTTTTAAACTACCCCGACGTTGTCTTCGGTAAGGGCGGATTCCCGAGTTTCCCCGTCTTGCTGGTGGCCAAAACTTTCAGAATTCCGATAATCATCCACGAATCGGACAGTGTACCCGGTCGAGTGAACAAATGGGCGGGAAAATCGGCACAACAGGTCTTCGTCTCTTTCAAAGAGGCTATCGCAAGTTTTCCAAAAGAGAAGACGGAACTAGCCGGACGACCCATTGTGGAAGGTATCTCAGACATCGAAAACATTGTCGGTGCTCGTGAATTCCTGCATATACACGATGAAAATGTTCCGGTCCTTCTGGTCTTGGGAGGATCTCAGGGGTCGGAGAAAATTAACTCTATAATAATAGACAGTCTGCTAAAACTTACTGAGAAATATTATATCATCCACCAAACCGGCAGAAACAATATCGTCGCCGTAAGGGCCGCCTCGGAGAGCATCCTAAAAAGAAGCCCTTATGCCGACCGCTATAAACCCTTCGATTTTTTGGACAGAGAGGGGATAAGAAGGGCGGTAAGCCTTTCCGATTTGGTCCTATCAAGAGCGGGTTCAACTCTTTTTGAGATTGCGGCTTGGGGAAAGGCCGGCATACTGGTTCCGTATGAGCACGCACACGGAAACCACCAGCACCACAACGCCTTTGCTTACGCCCGAGCCGGAGCTTGCCGGGTGATTGAAGAATACAACCTGTCCACTTCGGTCTTGATGCTAGAGTTAGAAGACCTTTTTCAAAATCCGCAAAAAATCAAGTCCATGGAGGATGCGGCAAAAGCTTTCCATAGACCGGGTGCGGCCGAAAAAGTGGCTTACGCCCTTGCGGAGATCGGGTTATTGCACGAAAAATAATGAAAAAAATCATAAAAACAAGGTTCGCACCGTCACCAACCGGTGTTTTGCATATCGGGAGTGTGCGCACGGCCCTCTTTAATTTTCTCTATGCCAAAAAACATGGCGGAGAGTTCATTCTGCGTATCGAAGACACCGACAGAGAGCGCTCCAAACCCGAGTTTGAAACAGTGATCCAAGAATCTCTTTCTTGGCTCAGCATGGAGTGGAACTCTTTTCACCGGCAATCCGACAGAACCGAGATATACCAAGAAGCGATACGAGAGTTGCTTGAGAACAAAAAAGCTTATATATCAAAAGAAGAAAGAGAAGGCGGGAGAAAGGAGGTCATTCGTTTTAGTAATCCGAACAAGATCATTAAATTCAAAGATACCATACGCGGAGAGATAAATTTTGACACTTCCGAGTTGGGAGACTTCGTTATAGCCAAAAGCGAAAGCGAACCCTTATATCACTTAACCGTCGTTGTCGATGACTTTAAAATGGAAATCACCGATGTCATAAGGGCCGAAGAACACATATCAAACACCCCCAGACAGATCCTTATACTGGAGGCCTTGAACTACCCTCGGCCCAACTATGCCCACATACCCTTGATCTTGGCTCCTGACAGATCAAAACTCTCCAAACGTCATGGCGCAGTGTCCGTCATGGAGTACAAAGAAAAAGGATATCTACCGGAGGCGATGTTGAACTATCTGGCACTTTTGGGGTGGAACCCCGGCACGGATCGGGAAATATTCAGAATCAACGAACTCATCGAGGCTTTCTCTTTGGAAAACGTCCAAAAGGGAGGTTCCATTTTTGATGAAGAGAAACTTCGCTGGATTAATAAAAATCACTTGGAGAAATTCGTACCGAAAGAAGAGCAGTACGAAAATTTCAAAGAAAGATTCCTGAAGTCACCAATCTGTGAAAAGCATCAATGGTGTTTCTCCGATCTATACCTCCATTCCATCTGGATGGTATTCAAAGAAAGAATAAGTGTCTATGAAGATATAGACATCCTTCTGGAAAATCGAGAGTTCGATTATTTTTTTGATAAGCCGGAATATGAAGCGACGAAGCTTTTATGGAAAGACCAGAAAAAGAAAGACGCCTCAAAACATTTGGAGAAATTAATTGAAAAAATAAACCAGATGGATGAACTGTCCTATGAGCATGACACGATTAAAGACGCCATATGGGATTACGCAACCGAGAAAGGTCGCGGCGAGGTTCTCTGGCCGATGCGTTACGCTCTCTCCGGAAGAGACAGATCCCCCGATCCCTTTGTTCTGTCTTCGGTTTTGGGTAAAGAAGAGACCCTGGGAAGGCTCAAAAACGCCTCAGAAGCCTTACAAAATTAAAAACAGGTACTTTGGTACCTCGAAAGATTAAAATGGACAAAAAAGAGCAAAAAAGTCCCCATAAAAAAGGTTTCATAAGGATTGGAACCATCATAGCCATAGTTTTGGTCTTTGTGGCGCTCAGACTTTTTTGGGGGATAGATATCGGCGAAGTGGCCGAAGCTGTGATACGAAAGGCTAATGCATTTACATATAAATTAATATTAGAAGCACAGGAACTATTTTCTTTACTGACAACCAAGTTAAAAAACTTTTTTTGATAAAAAACCTAACGATATATAATTCATCTGCCCGATTTTATAATATAGCGGGGGAGTGGTGAAATCGTCGGTATTGAGGCCTCCCTTGCTTAGTGTCGCAAAAGATATATTGTGCGACGTATAATGAATCTTTTCCAGAAACTAAACAAACCCTCGCCCACTAAGGGCGAGGGTTCGTTATTAATTTTTTCTATTCGAGAATATCTTTTGATCTACCTCTGAGCTATCTCTCTATGCTGACCCCAGCAAGCTCCGGAAGCCAACCAAGGAGTCGTTCCTTGTTTTTCATAGAGATACATTGCGTACGCCAGATTTCCTTCCCGACTGAATATATCCAATCCGAGCTGATCGGCTCGATCACCATGATAGAACTTGTTGATCTGCATAACACCGACATCGGACCGATTGACAAATCCCCTCAAGACCGATCCGTCACTGTTATAGTGGCGGAATCCCGATTCACACCGAGCTATCTCAACCATTATGGGAACTCCTGAAAAGAAATCTCGTACGTGCTCTTCGGTTGTCAATTTTCTCTCTCTCTTCGCTTCAACAACTGATTCGGTTCCTTCGGACTCCTTATTGTTTTCCTGACTTTCATACAATTCTTCAATGTCACAGACAGGAAGATTTTGCTCTTCAGCAACTTTCTCACCGAGTTGAATATAAGGAGTACCTATCGTAATACTTGTAAGGAAACCGACAATTACGGAAATTAAAATAAGCCTAAACTTATCTGGTAAAGTTCGCGTCTCTGTATTCTTTCCTTGGGTATTTCGCGAACGGCTTTCGTCTCACCTCTCATTCTCCTCTATTCGACCCGATAAATTTCTAATTGCTTTTAACGGAGAACAGTGGTGACGAAATCATCCATGTCATTGGCGAAAATAGTAGCACCGGAGAGCGGCGAAGTCAATAGAAAAACATCAAATTAAGGTCTGCTGGAAGGCACTAATGGCTTAAAAAAGGGCTTTTTTAAGCCATTAAACATAAAAAACGCCTTTTTTCCAATATCCCCAACAGACCCTCCCCTCCTCCAACCACGACAGTTTGGAAGGCCCCATGAGAACCAAAAGGGCCCATGTGAACATCAGTCGCCTTACCCTCCTTTGTTTGCCATCCGTAGGAGGGGTCGTCATATTTTTCTTTCACTCACCTTTCCAAACCTTATCTAAAGTATCCAAAACATCCGGGCTCAATTGAAACTCCACCCCTGAACCCCTCTTCTTCAAAACCTTGGAAAGAGAAGCGGGCTCAATGATCCCATGAATCCTGAAAGCGTCTCCCCTACTGGACCTCTCGTCCTTTCTGGTTTTCTCTCCAACCAGAATATGATCGATCGTTACACCGCCACCAAAAAAATCCCCGAGAGCCTCGGCCTTCTTACGAGTCAAGCTGTCCAAAATCTCCCCTCCTCTTTCGGCGTTTTGATATTTGTCGCTGTAAACTCCGATCACCGAAAGCCTCCCGGGACCCACAACAATGGCGTCAAAAGTATAACCCGCCAAAGTCAGGTTTTGAAAAACACGGTACTCTTCCGACAGCTCCATCAAGCTTCGGAAAAGATCGCTCTCGGCTGAAGAAGAAGGGCTCGGCGCCCTCCGAGAAAAGAATCTTCTTCCTTCATTGAATATCCAAAGCGCCGGAGCCGCAACCGCCAAAGCCACCATGATAACCGAGAAAAAATAAACTGGATCGTCAATCACTTCCTGAAAATTGGAAAAAAATTGACGGGAGAATATATAGATCACCAAAAAGAAAAACAAAAGACTTACTCCCCAGCGACCTTCTCCCAAGACCGTGTGTCTGTTTGCATCCTTTGACATAGATAAAATGATTCGACTAATTTTTAGGAAGAGGTACCCCTTGTTTGTCAAAAGTTCTCAAAAGCACATCTATCGCCATCCTTGAGACATGCCGATAATCTTCCCCTTCATCTTTTCTGACACTTAAGCTTATGACATAAAGTCCCTCTCCGGTAATCTTAAAACCTTTAATTTTTGAACGGTTACGTCTTTTCTTTCGCCCTTCCTTAAGGTAGATGTTATATGAAAAACGAAACAATGCATTTCCCTGAGCATCTGATATTTCAGTCTTCGCTTCCAAACTCAAGGGCTCAAAACCGGACTTGGACCACATGCTGATTATCTCGAACTCGGCTGGAATGATAAAGTCTTTTTTCTCACTTTCTCCCTCTTGAGTTTGCAGATGCTTTTCAAAATGATCCCTGTTCACGACCAGTCGGTCAACGATATTAAAAAGAGACAGCATCCCGGTGTCTTTATCAATGGAGCTGGAACGGCACATCAGTGTCCAGTCATGAACCAGTCCCGTTTTTTTATCTACTTCCATATTCCATACAATAACATATTAACTCTTCTTTGTCGGGACGCCGGGAATTGAACCCGGACCACACCCACCCGAAGGGTGCATACTACCGTTATAATACGTCCCGAATTTGTGTAGCCAATCTATCCTTCCACACCACATTATAAAAGTTATCTCTGTCGGGCTGCCGGGAATCGAACCCGAGCCTTACCCACCCCATGGGCATATACTACCACTATACTACAGCCCGATAACGGAAATTTAAACGAATCCGCCACGTGAGAAACATTGTATCCCTTTTTAAAAAGCTTTTCAATGGAAAATAAAGCACGCTCCTTACGGAGCGTGCATAAAAAACCTACCTAAGAGGCAACCAAACAAAACCACCTATCCGACAGTCTTCGATATCAAAATCTTTCTTGGATCCTCTGTTGAAGAAAATTCTGCAATACTTTTCGTCTTTTTGGATACTGGGTTCAGTTTTACTTGAACTGCGCCTCGGGTCAAAGAGCCTACCACGCTTTTTGCTCCTTCCAGCCATTTAAACCTCCTTTTTAAAATTAATGGTCGGAATAACTACTTTAAAAATTAGCATATCTTTATTAATCTGACCAGCCGTAAAAATTAGCGCCCCTTTATAAAAAGGGGCGCTTTCGGTTTAAGGGAGTAAAAAAGCTAGTTATAAGAAAATGGTTTCAATGTTGTGAACTCGGAGTTGACTCTGTTCAGATTCCTTAAAAGAACCAGGTAGTTCTTAAGGAAATAAACCTCGCCGTCCCAGAAATAATTAACCAATAGGTCCAAGATTTCTTCGGGAGTTCTATCCATAAAAAGCCCTTCACGGTACCCGTCTCGCATACGTGTATTGACCCTGACAATGTTTTCTTCCATCCCTGCCCCTCCTCGGCTTAAGGGAACGATACGATGAATGCCGTTAATGGGCAGACCAATCTGATTTTCAAATCTTTTTTGATAGTTTCTGTTTTTCCAATATATTCCATACCTTCCATTGCCGTTGATGCTCTGCTGAACGCTGTCGGAGTTAAATAAAAGAAACTTTTTTACATACACAATCTTTCCTCCCCAAAAATAGTACACCAAGAGGTCTAAGATTTCCTCGGGAACACGGTTTAAAAAAAGCATATGAAATCTGTTGTGAAATTTCCTGTTGATGCGAACTTTATTGAAGCTCAAATGCCTCATCTTCACGGACGCTCTTGAGGAAGGGACGATGTGGTGCTCACTGTCTCGGGGTTGATTGACCTGTTCAAAATAGATCCTCCTTCTGACTTCATTTTCATCAGATGGTGAACCGGAGTCGTTTCCATTATTCCTTGAAGAATCTTTCTTTAAAAAGTCATCTTCTTGTTCAAAGAACCTACAGAGGTTCTTGCTTATATCTCTCATTTTTACCTCCTTTTTTCAATGTACTGATCCTTAAAATATATCACGCGTCTTTCGTTTTCAAAAATCCGACTATCAACAAAAAACCAAACCGTTTCGGGCTTGGAAAGTTAAAAGATATTACATCGACCTGAAAATCCTCAACCAACCCAAGGTATCGACCGGTCTTTGAAAACATCGAATAAGGGACTATTGAAAAACAGACGGTGTATCGCTTCCGCTTCCCATATTGCACCATTTAAGGCGTGGTGCGGACGCGGTTCTTCCGGTATTCCCACATAGTTCATTATCATGTTCGAGTCAATATCACTTCTGCGATTGTGGGTCGGGGGTTCAATGCCCCCTGTTACCATGTGATAAAACGCGATCGAGTGTAAATCCACGATCCTATGAGCAAAAGATATATCAATTCCGTTTCTTCTACAGCCGGCAATCAAAAAAGAGAGGTCGAAGTGGGCGTTCTGACCGGCCAAAGTGTGGTCCCGAGCCTCGTTGAACCAAGAGCGAAACTTGTACAACAGTTCCTCTTCGCTTTGCTTTTCAATGTCCGTTACCTCCTCATAAGTAAAGCCATTGACCTCCAAAGCCTCTTCCATAATGCGTGCGCCTTCCCACAATCGGCACTCGCCGTAAAACTGTCTTTCGGGATTTAAAAAATCCACGGCACCTATACTTAAGATCCCATGAACACGACTGTCTGTTCCGGAGGCTTCAATATCTATAATCAACATAAATTGATTTTAACACAATGTTTTTTTGTTCACCTTCTAAAATCGTGGATAAAAAAGCAGGGAGCCGTATTACTAAAGCCCCTTGCAGTTCCTGGCCGGCGTATAACCCGCCTCTTCAGCCTCCCTTACGGACTCAAACCAAACCTTGTTTTCTTCATTCATCTGTTGTGCTCCGGGACACCACGGCAGATGGTATATACTGCCGTTCCTTGAGCCGACGACCAAACCCTTATCCTCTCCGATCTCCTCCGTGAAAGAGGCCTCCTCCCCTTTCATACTCTCCGGCAAAGCACTAAAGTCATACTCTATACTGACAGGTGTCTTTTGCGACTCAATGTAAGAAAGACGACCCAAACCGAAAGCCAGGGCCGCAACCAAAGAAAAAAGAATGAGATGACGAATAAAAGTTCTCGAATTTAGCTTTACCCCGTTTTCGGATATTGCTTTATTTCGATTCATAATATATAATGCAACCTCTTATAAAATTATATATTAACATAAAAAAGAAAGACCATGTCAACGAAAAAAGCCGGCGGCACAACTAGAAACGGGCGAGATTCAAACCCGAACTATCTCGGAGTAAAGCTTAACGATGGCCAAAAGGCCAAGTGTGGTTCCATCATCATAAGACAAAGGGGTACCAAATTCCTTCCCGGACAAAATGTCGGCATAGGTAAGGATCATACCCTTTTTGCTTTAATGGACGGAAAGGTTTTAGTTGGGAAAACCAGAAAAAGAGGTTTCAACAACAAAGTCGTTCTGAAAAAGACTGTCAGTATCATCTCAGTTTAACCGAAAAATTCAATTCAAAAAAGACCGCTAAAGCGGTCTTTTTTTTATGTTAAAAATTCCAACTACGGAAAACTACTTCTCCGGCTCTATGGAAAATGTCACAGAAAGGTTCGCTTCTCCGGCCGCTATCGAGACTTCGTGCTCCCCGGTATTTTTTATGGGCTCATCAAGGATAATCTCGCTTTGTGAAAGCTCTATCCCGGTCTTCTCTTTAAGGACTGCAAGTAGATCCGTTTTTTCCAACCCGGCAAACAAAACTCCCTTGTCGTTGGCCTTTGCTTTAATCTCCAAAGGCTTTTTCTTCAAAGCGTTTATGTCTTTAGACAGCTTTTCGATATAAGCAAGTCGCTTACTTTCCTCCTCCGCCCTCCTTTTTTCAATCTCTTTCTCTTTGGCCGGCGTCGCCATCTCGGCCATACCGCGAGGAATCAAGAAGTTGAGAGCATAACCGTCCGCCACATTAACCATGTCAAACTTTCTGCCAATCTTGGCAATATCTTGAAGAAGAATGATTTTCATGAATTGATTATTTCTATTTATAATTTATCCGTAACAAAGCAACAAAAACTTTGTTTCAAACACTAATCTATATAACACTTTTGACCTAACCTGGCAAGTACGAAGAAAATTCTAGTTGCCCAAAAGAATCTCGATGGCTCGGTCAAGTTGTGGATCGACACCTTCTTCGAAATCCTCGCGTGTTATCTCAACTTCAACCTCCGGCCCTATCCCCTCTCCCTCAAAAGAGTTTCCGTTGGGGGTAAGCCATTCGGCAATGGTGACCTTAAGTGATGTATCAGAGGTTATCCTTATGACTTCCTGAACCGAACCCTTTCCGAATGTGCGAGCTCCCACCGTCGTCGCTACACCATGATCACTCAAAGCGCCGGCAACAATCTCGGACGCCGAAGCCGAGCCTTGATTTATCAAAACAACCATTTCCGGAGCCTTGTAGTTGCCAGAGTTTCCCTTACTTCGGTACACTTTCACATCTCTTCCGTCGCTGAACTTCTCTTTAAGTATCACCTCGCCTGCCGGAAGGAAATAACTGGCCACCTCAACAGAAGCCTGAAGATACCCGCCGGGATTGTTACGAAGGTCGAGAATGAGCTTGTCAGCTCCGCTTGTTCGAAACTCCACCATCGCGGCCTGGAACTTCGATACCGATTGACCGGCAAAATTGAAAAGACTGATGACGAATATCCCGTCATCTCTCATTGTCGTATCCACCGTCGGTATATCTATAACCCCCCTTATAATCGGGATATCCAAACTCTCACCCTCACTTTCCCTGAATATGTTAAGAATAACCTCGGTCCCCTTCTCTCCACGAATAAGTCTGACGGCTTGGTCGACCGTCATACCTTTTGTGGGCTCTCCGTCTATCTCTGTTATTCTGTCACCCGATTCGACACCGGCCTTGTCGGCGGGGGTCCCCTGCAATGGCGCTATGATGGTTATTATCCCGTCTCTCTCCCCTATCTCCATTCCAACCCCTTCAAACCGACCGGATATTTCCGTCTCAAAATCTTCCGATTCCTTCGGGGGCATGAAAACCGTATTGGGGTCGTTATACGCACGTGTCAGCCCTTTGATCGCGTGCCAAACCCTGTCTTGAGCCGAAACTTCGGAAGACCTTATATGATTCTCTTCGAGAGCCGTCCAAGTCTTCCAAAAAGGCGAAAAATCAACCATCATCGGCTTCTCTTCTTCTTTATTCTCCAGTTCGTTAACCCTGTCGATTGAACGCTGTTCGGAACCAACGACAACTCCGCCGAAAAAGCTCCCGGCAATCAAAACTATCATCAGAACGAATATGAATATGAAACGTCCGGAAAGATTTGTGTCATTTTTTATGTCCATAATGAAAGTATTATCTCAAAATATGCCTCTCTGGTCAAACCGACAACAACTGCTATACTAGAGGAAAATAACGTGTAAATTTACAAAGAAAAATTGAGATAAAAAATTATAAGATGATAAGGCTTTACAACAGCCTCTCCGGCAAAAAGGAGAAGTTTGAACCGATAAAACCAAAAGAGGTTGGCATGTACAACTGTGGACCGACCGTCTACGACTATGTTCATGTCGGAAACCTGCGATCTTATATCTGCGCGGATATCTTTCGAAGAGTCTTTGAATATAACGAGTATTCGGTTCGGCAGGTTATAAACATAACCGATGTCGGACACCTGACCGACGACGGTGACTGTGGCGAAGACAAGATTGAAAAAAGAGCTCAAGAGAGAAAAAAAACCGCCTCGCAAATCACAATTTTTTTTACGGAAGCCTTTTTCCAGGATATAAAAGCTCTCAATATAAAAACAGATGGGACTCTCTTTCCCAAAGCGACGGACCATATAAAAGAACAACTCGAATTGATAAAGAAACTGGAAAATAAGGGATACACATACAAAGCCTCTGACGGAATATATTTCAATACTTCCAAGCTTCCGAACTGTGACTTCTTTCGCGTGGCCGGCGATCAATTGAAACAAGGCGCTCGGGTTGAGATAAACTCCGAAAAGCACTGTCCGACCGACTTCGCTCTCTGGAAACTTTCCCCCATCAACGGAAAACGCCAGCAAGAGTGGAGTTCTCCTTGGGGAGTGGGATTTCCGGGTTGGCACCTGGAGTGTTCGGCCATGGCCATAAAGTACCTTGGTGAGCAGTTTGATGTCCATACCGGAGGGATAGACCACAAGTTCCCTCACCACCCCAACGAAATAGCTCAGTCCGAGACGGCGACAGGAAAAAAGCCCTTTGTCCGTTACTGGCTCCACAACGAATTTCTTTCTTTTGAAGGTGCCAAGATGGCTAAATCTGTGGGTAATTTTGTAACCTTGAACGACGTAATCGAAAAAGGTATCTCACCCCAAGTTTTTCGTTATTGGCTTCTCGGGGCTCACTACAGAAGCCCTATCAGTTTTTCTTGGCAAGCCTTACGCGGAGCCTCAAACGCTTATGATAAGCTTATGGAACATGCTCGCTCTCTTTGTACCGAAGACCTCGGTGCCTCTCCCGATGAGGCTTACATTGAAACCTTTAAAGAGATCATGAATGATGACTTTAACACCCCAAACGCTTTGGCGTTGCTCTGGAAACTTATAAAAGACAAGAAGATAAAGAAAGATGTTAAGTTCTCGACTATGGAAGAGTTTGATAAAATTTTGGCCATCGGACTTTCAACTCCACCTGAAGCAGAGATCGAGGTACCGAAGAAAGTTGCAGACCTCATCCAAAAAAGAGAAGAGGCCAGAATGGACAAGGATTGGAAAAAGTCTGATCTCTTAAGAGATGAAATAGAAGAACTCGGTTTTATGATAAAAGACTCGCCGGAAGGACCTAAAATAAAAAAAATGAAGTGCTAGTTTTCAACGTTTTTTTATATTTCAAGACTCTGTCTACAGGATATTCACAAACAAACACTTCTCAACGAACAATTTTCCGCCGGTGTGATATTATGTTTTAAGTATGAGTTCATCTCCAAACCAAAAAACACACTTCAAAGTACCTCCGCACAGTCTTGAAGCCGAGATGGCCACTTTGGGCTCACTACTGCTTCGCCCCGATGGGCTCTACGAAGTCGTGGACATGATAGCACCGGAATCTTTTTACTCCGAAAAACACCGACTGATATTTGAAACAATGTTGGAACTTTCGAAGAAAGGCAACCCCATCGATATGCTTTCTCTCTCTTCACGGCTTAAAGAAAAAGAACAACTAAAAAATATAGGCGGAAATCCCTACCTGACCGAGATAGTGGATACCGTTCCCTCGGCGGCACACTTGATGCATTACGCCGAGATTGTGCAAAAAAAATCAATGATGAGGCAGCTCATAAGGGCTTCGGAAGAAATATCCCGACTCGGCTTTAATGAAATGGAAGATCTGGAGACTCTTCTCGACCAAGCGGAAAAAAGAATATTCGAAGTGACCACCGGTTCTCAAACACAAAAGTTGGTTGAAATATCGAACATTCTGGGAGAGGCCTGGGAGCGTTTGGACCGACTACATAAATCCGACGACTCCTTGAGAGGTATACCGACGGGATTCAGAGACATCGATAATAAACTCTCCGGTCTTCAAAGGTCGGACCTCGTAATTCTTGCCGCCAGACCCTCGATGGGAAAGACCGCTCTGGGTCTGGATATTGCCCGTCAGTCCGCGATTCATCACAACACTCCGGTCGGATTTTTCTCTCTTGAGATGAGCTCTCAACAATTAGTTGACAGAATGCTTGCCAGCCACTCGAGAGTGGATGCATGGAAATTAAGAACCGGAAAAATATCTACCGACAGCGACTTTAACCGTATTCGCGACGCATTGGACGATCTATCCAAGGCCCCCATTTTTATTGACGACACACCCGCAAACAACATCCTTAAAATAAGGTCGGTGGCGCGAAGAATGAAGAGTGAAAAAGGGTTGGGGCTTATAGTGATTGATTATCTTCAGCTTATGATGCCCACCCAGAGTCGAGCAAACGACTCAACCGTACAACAAGTAACCGAGATCTCTCGCTCTTTAAAACAGCTTGCCCGGGAGCTTGATGTTCCTGTTCTGGCCCTTTCCCAGCTATCCAGAGCTGTTGAGCAACGTGGGGGTAAGCCCAGACTTTCCGACTTAAGAGACTCCGGATCCATTGAACAAGATGCTGATGTCGTTATGTTCATCCATCGAGACCAAAACAAGGATGAAAACTCCGAAAAATATAACTTGGCGGAAATACTTATCGAAAAGCATCGTAACGGTCCAACTGGCAAAGTGGAATTATACTTTGACGATGAAAAGTCCTCTTTTCTTACCATAGAAAAATCCGACTTCAGTAAGATAGAAGAAGAATTCAGTGTGTCGGGTATGGATTAATGGTATCAACTCCTTATTCTAAAGTTGCCCCGATACTCACTCGGCGGTAAAATAAAAAATGATTTAAAAATCAAATATGTCACCACTGTCAAAACTGTCTGAAATACTTTCAACTCTCCCCGGAATAGGCCCCCGCCACGCCGAAAGGTTGGCGTATTTCATAAGTGCCAAAAACGGCGCTTTTATAAACAATTTCAAAAAAGCCCTTGAAGAGGTTCACGCTCAAGGAAAAAGGTGCACTGCCTGCCGTGCCGTATTTTACAGCACCAACCCCGACATCAAGAGCTGTCTTCTATGCAAGAGTAAAAACAGAGAGAACGGCCTACTAATAGTCACCGATACCGAAATAAACCGCAACAGTATAGAAAAAAGCGGTGTCACGAACGGACGATACTTCATTTTGGGAAACACCATACCCATGACCGATGCCGACGCTTCGCGCCTGCCCATATCGGAGCTTATAAACAGAATAAAGGAGTTGAGTAAAAGCGGACTGCAAGAGATCATACTGGCGTTCAGCTATACTCCGGAAGGAGAACACACGGGAGAGGTGCTCAAAAAAAAGATAGCAAACGTTTGTAAGGAAAATAAAATAAAAATATCTAACCTCGGAAGAGGATTTTCGGCCGGTATGGAAGTTGAATATTCCGATACCGACACTTTAAAGCACGCCTTCAAAAACAGATTCCATCTTTGATGCATCCCTCCACTTCGTCGACTTCACAAACAAAAAACATCTCTTGCTGATAAAGAGATGTTTTTTTAAAGTTTAAGTATTTATTTAATTGAAACGACCTTTACCTTCGTATAAGGCTGTCTGTGACCTTTGTTCTTAAAATAACGGCTCTTTGATCGAAACTTCATCACCGCTATCTTTTTGGCTTTGCCCTCCTCAACAAACTCACCTATTACTTTAACTCCCTTGATATAAGGGTCGCCCACATCGGCACTTTTACCGTCGTCTACCAGAAGAACCGAATCAAAAACTATCTTGTCGCCCTCTTTATGTTCTCCCGCTATTTTCTCAACAGTAATCATGTCACCTTCGGAAACCTTGTACTGCTTGCCACCCGTTTCTATGATAGCGAAGGGTTGCGGTTTTTCTTCATTTTTTTCTTCTTTCTTGACCATAACTTTGATTTCTTTATAGTCGGGTATTGTACCTCAAAAAAAATTGATTTGCAAACTTAATGCTTGAATTCGTCACTGAAATACAATACCGATTCCATCAAAAACACATATATTTCATCACCCAAACAGACCCATAGTACCCACCAAAGCGGGATTGATGGTGTTAAGTATCAACCAAGCTATCAAAGCCAAGAGAAGGCCCAGG
>SKVL01000019.1 GCA_007129455.1 Candidatus Campbelliibacteriota bacterium
CTCGACTCAACTTCAAACGTTAAGCGATGAGGCGAAGTCCGCCTTCTCCGAAAATGCACTTAAGTTTAATGAACTCTCAAACGAGATGTCCGAAGAAGCCCGAGGCAACGTGGAAAGCTTCTCGACTCAACTTCAAACGTTAAGCGATGAGGCGAAGTCCGCCTTCTCCGAAAATGCACTTAAGTTTAATGAACTCTCAAACGAGATGTCCGAAGAAGCCCGAGAACATTTGAAAAACTCAGTCAGGGAGGCGGTCAACGGAATCGAGTCGATAAGCGAGCAATCTCGCGAACGGATGACTGAGGAGATTAATAAGATGACAAAGGAGATTTCAATGGTTAAGGCGGAGATAAGAGAAATGTTAAAAGGTGCGGCGGACAAAGAACTCGAAGATCTGAAGAAAGAAATGGAAGAACATAAAAAAGGCAGAATGAGGGTGGTTGATGAGCAGATAGTCACCTTGGTTGAGGAGACGGCGCAGATAGCTCTCAATACCAAACTGTCGCATGATGATCACAGGGAAGTTGTTCGCAACGCTTTGGATGAAGCGAAGAAGAGGGGAGTATTCAATCGGCTCTAGCGAATAAACATCTATGACCTTATCGGATATCATTTTTTCCAATACTTATACTTATACCGATTTTCATCGTCGTTTCTCTCTTTTGAAAGAGTTCGTGGAGTTTCTTTTTTATAAAAATAACCAAAAGCACCTGCCGATTTTGGAGCGTTTTGAAAGATTCTGTGCCGGGAGACAGATAATCGAAGAGAATAAAGAAGCGATTAAAGAATGGGGGGAGGATTTTTTTAAGGAAGTAGTCTCCTCCGATGATTTTTACAAGGTTTTGTCCGGTATTGAGGATGACTTTAAAAAATGCCCTCTTTTTGTCTTGCAGACTCCGGTGAAGTTGCGGGTTGAAGATATCCGTGAGATTGGTAAGTGGGTTAAAAAAAACGTGGACGGAAGGGCTTTTATCATTCTCAAAGTTGACCCCGAGATTGGTGCGGGCTGTTTTTTCAGCTGGGGTAACGACCGATACGATATGACCTTTGAGAGCATGAGCAAAAGGCGATACAAGGAGATATCTTCTCGGGTTAAAGAAATATTGAATTCAAATACTTGAATTCGGAAGAAAAATTTCCAGTTTTTTTGATTGGCATTTGTTTTTTCCACTTCTTTTAGAGAGTGAAACGATAGTATAATAAATAGATATGCTTGAAAATGTTATAAAAAGAGAGGTTGGTCATGTAACGCGGGTAAACAATTATCTGTTGAATATAAAAGGTCTGCCCTCGGTTCGTATCAACGACGTTATTGTTGACGGGGAAGGAAGAAAGGCTGTGGTCCACTCTCTTTTACCCGAATCAATAGAAGCCCTTTTGCTTGATAACAGGCCTGTAAATCCCGGTGTTGAGTTTTTTATTGACAGTGAAGGCTCTCGGATACATATAGGCGATCATCTTAAGGGTAAGATCGTTAACGCTTTGGGTGAAGTTGTTTCCGATGAAGGTATCGGTCGTCGATTTAAAAGCATGTTTTCACAAAATCTTTCTTTTGACAAAAAAGCTAGAGATATAGACTCCCGCGATTTTATAAACGAGCAGTTAGTGACCGGTTTTGCTTTGGTGGATATTACCCTTCCTATAGGAAAAGGACAAAGGGAGCTTATATACGGGCCGATACATAGCGGTAAAAATGATTTTTTGAGGGATGTGGTGATAAATCAAAAAAAACAAGGAAATGTTTGCATCTACGCCGCCATTGGTAAACCAACCAACTTTACTTCCGGTTTGATAAAGGCATTGGAGGATGGAGACGCTTTGGATAACACTATAATAGTCTCCGCCCTGTCCGATGAGTCGGCTCCCATGATAACCGTTGCGCCGTCGACGGCCTTCTTGATAGCGGAGCATTTTTGCAGTCAAGGTAAAGACGTTGTTCTTATACTGGATGATCTCGGAATCCACGCCAAGTATGTGAGAGAGACAGCTCTCCTTTCCAGTCAGTTTCCCGGTAGAGAGTCATATCCGGGCGATATGTTTTACAGACACGCAAGCTTGATGGAGCGAAGTGGAAGTTTCAATGAAAAACAAGGCAATGGAAGCATAACTCTTCTGCCCGTACTTGAAACTGACATGGAGGGTTTTACCAACATAATACCCACCAACTTGATGGGTTCGACCGACGGACATCTTCTATTCTCCAATGAGATTCATGCGGAGGGTTTCAAGCCGGCCATCTCGGTTTTGCAGTCGGTGACTCGTGTGGGACATATGACGCATAACAAAATCCAGCGAGAGTTGTCGACAAAACTCATTAACATACTTTCCGAATATCCGCGCCAGCAAGAGTACAGTCGATTTGGGACTCAGATAAGTTCTCATGCTCGTGACGTTCTTAAAAAAGGAAGGGTCATAAATGAACTACTGAATCAAAAAAATGTCGCTCTTATGTCAACCACCACACAGATAATGCTTTTATCTTTGGTCTTTACAGCTTTCTTTGAACCGGAAGACAGAGATGTTGATTTTTTAGGTTTTGAACGCGAAAACCTCGTAAAGGCGCTCGAAGAAGGGAAAACCTTGGCGGGCGCTCGTGAGATGACCAAGTCCAAAGAAGCCAGTCTTTTCGATCTTCTGTCGGAACTTGAGAAGGGTCTTGGGGATCTGGAAATCGCAACCGGCAAGAAAAAAAAGACTCCTCCTGTTATCGGATCAGGCGAAGGACGGAAAGAAGAGCAAGATAAAAAAGAGACCGAAGCTTAATGTTTATGACGGGGCATTAAGAATAGATTTGTAGAATGGAGATAAACAGCCTTTTATTTGAAATCCGATGTCGTTGATAAAAAAAACAAAAGAGGAGTTGGAAGCCATTTTGTCAATTAAAACTCTCTCTGGAGTGATGCGTGACTTGGCTGTTGAGAGAGTTCAACGCCTTCGAGAGGACTTTAAGAAAAATATGGATTTTTATGAAGAGATAGAGAAACTCTTCAATCAAGTCCAGGTTTTGGTCAATGAGCAGTATACAGGTATTGCCAACGAGATGAAGAAACGTCCGATAGCTAACATTGCCGTTACATCAAACCACAGATTTTACGGATCTTTAAATCAAGAGGTAATGGAAAGTTTTTTGAGAGATTGGGATAAAGCCAAAGATCACATTGTCATAGGTAAAACCGGTCAAGTATACATGGAGGAAAGAAATTATGCAGAGCGATGCAAGTTTGCTTCTTTCGAGGAGGATAATCCCACCAGGTGGGAGATTCAGAAAGTTATCAGTTTGGCCAAAGGTTACAGTAAAGCAATTGTATATTTTCCTCAGTATAAAACCCCTTTCTTGCAAGTACCGGTGACCATGGACGTTGTTCGTCTTGCCGAAGGAAGTGAAAGTGGCCGCGGTGACTTGAATCGTTTCATATTCGAGCCCGACCTTCCTTTGATACACGACTTTTTCTCAACTCAGGTTCAGTACATATTGATACAGAGGATCATGTTGGAGACGGATCTGTCTCGAACCGCGACTCGCCTTGTGAGGATGGACAGCGCGGAAAACTCCGCTGTTGAAATGTATTCGAAAAAAAAGCGGGAGTTACATGATAGTATACAAAGACAACTTGATATACAGTTATTTGAGTCATTATCGGGAATTAAAAATGGAGTCAATAAAGAATAAGGAGTTGAAATTCTTGGGCAGAGTTAAGGCCCTCAGGGGCCAGGTGGTCCAAATATCTTGTGAAACCGATTACAGGCCGGCGGTTCGTGAGCTTCTGTTGGCGGAGGATGACCATGACACTCACATGGAAGTTTATTCGTATTCGGACGATCACACCATAAACGCTTTGCTTCTCTCTCCGGTTGATTCCGTGTCCCGATACACCAGAGTAGTCACGACCGGAGGACAGATATCCATTCCCGTCGGAGAGGGCGTCTTGGGACGAGTTATGAATCTCTACGGTCAACCCCAGGACGAGAAAGGCTTGATTAAAGCTAAAGCACTACGATCGATATATACCGAGGCCGATGACTCCGACAAGTTCAAGGCCTCGGAGCTGAAGATACAAGACACCGGCATCAAGGCCATAGACTTTTTCGCTCCCTTGCCCAGGGGAGGTAAACTCGGGATAATCGGAGGCGCGGGAGTCGGCAAGACGGTGCTTTTAACGGAGTTGATGCATAATATTCAACAGGAGAAGAACACAATTTCAATCTTCGCCGGCATAGGGGAGCGTATCAGGGAAGGTTACGAGTTGTGGCAGACACTCGAGAGTAGCGGGCTTATAGAAAAAACGGCGATGATAATGGGTAACGTCAATGAGAATGCCGCGGTTAGGTTCCGTGTCGCTTGGGCCGCTTCCGCTTTGGCGGAGCACTTTCGTGATGAAGAGAAAAAGGACGTTCTTTTCTTTGTTGACAACATGTTTCGTTTTGCTCAAGCTGGTGGGGAACTTTCCACTCTTCTTGATAACATTCCTTCCGAGTTCGGCTACCAGCCGACACTGCAGACGGAGGTGGCGCAGTTCGAGAATCGAATTAAAAGTACCGCAAATCGTTACATAACCTCTGTTCAAACCATCTATGTTCCTTCGGACGAGCTTACCAATCCGGTTGTGACAACAACCCTTCCACATCTGGATGCCGCTCTGGTTCTCTCTCGTGATGTTGCTCAGGAAGGGAGATTGCCGGCCATAGATCCTTTCAGGTCCCAGTCTTCCATTGTTACCAAAGAGGCGCTTGGAGAGATGCACTATGTTGCCGTGACCAAAGCGGTTGAGCTGTTGAACCAATACAATCGCTTACATAGAATCGTTGCCATAGTTGGAGAGGAGGAACTTTCCTTGGAGAATAGGAAGGCGTATCATAGAGCCCAACAGCTTATAAACTACATGACCCAGCCGTTCTTCTCGGCTGAAATACACACTGGAAGAAAAGGTGCTTTCGTTAAAAGGGAGGATTTGGTCAAAGACGTTTGCGATATAATAACCGGCAGTTTCGATGATGTCGTTGCGGATAAATTCAAATTCATAGGGAACCTCAAAGACGCAGGCATAAGGTCCGAAGGGAAATAGCTGTCTTTTGTTTAAATAAAAAGCTTATAAACCGAAAAAACCGACACTCCCATTTGTTGAGATTACATTGTTGAGATTACATTGGTTGGTTGATATTATAATAACAATAGTTGAGAGAAAAAGGTTAAAGAAAAGACTTATCCATGAGAGTCGGGGAACATCATCATTTATCAAAAAAGAGGTCAAACAAAAAAACCAAACTTTTTTCGCAAATCGGTTTGACGATCGTTTTTTTATTTCTGCTTTTACCCATCTCAACCTGGGCCGCGACCGTCACTTGGAACGGAGGTGGTGACGGTATCAGCTGGAGTGACGGAGACAACTGAAGTACCGGTTTAACCCCGGCATTAGTGATGATGTGATTATAGAAACCGCCACGACTGTATAACTGACGGCTTCAACCACCATCCGGTCTCTTACCCTGGGAAACTCCAGCGGAACGACTACACCTACTTTATCTTTTACTTATGACGCCATCGGAACGAACGCACCGCTTATGATCGACGGTGTAGACCTGACCGTGCACAGCTCCTCCACCATCACTCACTCAGCAGGAACCAATGTGGTGGTGAGGACTGTTGCAATTGAAGTAACCAATGGAGACCTTACCATCAACGAAGGCGGAACCATCGTTGTTTCCGGTAAAGGATATTCCCAAAGAAATGGCCCAGGAGCGGGAGCCAGCAGAGGTTTTAATGATGCTGGTGCGGGGGCAGGTCACGGTGGAGAGGGTGGTAATGCCGCCGGTAGAGTGATTGGTTCGGCTTATGGTTCTGTTGTTGGGCCAACGACCTTGGGAAGCGGAGGGGGCGGTGGTGACGGCGGCAACAACAACGGCGGTGTGGTTAAAGTGACAGTTTTAGGTACCACTACTTTAAATGGAAGCATTATTGCAAAGGGGACAACAGGGAAAAGTGGAACTTGGGGTGCCGGCGGTCGCATTGCCGTCCACTACACCACCGACACCTAAACCATCACCAAGACTGCTTACGGTGGATCATTTGGTCATCAAGCCGGAGCGGCAGGAACTGTTTATACTAAAGACACAGGCCAAGCTTATAGGAATCTTGTGGTGGATAACGATGGCACCTGATTTAGTGTATACATGTTGTCCATATTTTAATATTTATGGGACAACTGGTATATATTACACCTTTTTGTTACTTGCGTGGAACGCATTAATACTGTTTAATATACGGCTTATCTCGGCAGTATCTCGGTTATATCGGGTATTTATAGGTCTCAAAAGTTAACCTTATTTAATAAATTGGTTGCCTATGAA
>SKVL01000054.1 GCA_007129455.1 Candidatus Campbelliibacteriota bacterium
ATCCCCTCAAAAGTGTCAGGCCCTCTTCTTCTTTTTTTGTTTTTTGTTTTTTTCATATCGGATTTCATAATATATCATAAATGCTTTTAAACAAATACCGACTCTCGGCGTGTGATGTTTTACCGCTCAGACAATTGACCTTTACTTCAGGCTTTGCTAGGATAGCTGTCATGTTAAAGATAAGATTACAGCGTGTGGGCAGAAAGCACGATCCCAGTTTCAGACTTGTCGTTACCGAGTCAACCAGAGGACCGAAGAGCGGAAACTTCATAGAGATACTGGGAAGCCACAACCCGACGCAAAAAGAAAGAACACAGCTTAAAGCCGATCGTATAGAGCATTGGATCTCTAAAGGTGCCAAACCTTCCGATACGGTTCATAATCTTTTGATAAACCAAGGGGTGATAAAGGGTGAGAAGATCAATGTCTTGCCTCGAAAGAGCCCTCAAATATCCGAAGAAGAAAAAACCGAAGAGAAAATCACTGGAACGGAGGAGAAAACAGCAGAATCAAAAGAGAGTGTCGAGCAGGAAAAAACTGAAGAAACACAATCCGAGGAAGTTGAAGCGAAAGAGGTTGATAAAGCTGAAGGATTCGGAGGTGACGCCGAAAAAGAGTCCGTAAAAGAAACCGAGCTTGAAAAGAAGGTAGAGACCTCGAAAAAAGGGGAAACCGAAACAAAAGAAGAAGAAAAGAGCGAAAGTTCTCCCGAAGAGAAAGTTGCGGGAAAATAAAAACTCGGCTATTTTATTGTTTTGCCGGAAGGACATTTGAGCCGTCCTTTTTTTGTTGACAGCCTTTTAAAAAGGGGTTAATCTATATCCAGCAGGCATCCGGCGGCGGTTTGTCGCTTAACTGGTCGAATGATCTGCAGTAATCGTTTTTATGAGTTAATTCTGTCTTTATGGAAAAGGATCAAGAGTTCCTCGAGTATGTGATTAAGTCTCTTGTTGATAATCCGGACAAGGTCAAGGTCAGCAGACAGGTTGATGAAATGGGAGTTCTCATGACTCTCGACATCGACGCGGCTGACATGGGTAAGGTGATTGGTCGATCCGGTAACACCGCAAAAGCCATTAGAACTTTGCTCAGGGTCGTCGGGATGAAGAACAACGCTCGCGTCAACTTGAAGATAAATGAACCTCAAGGAGGCACAGGTGGTTCTGCCAAGGCATATTCCACTGAGGCCCCGAAGAAAGATGTGGATGAGGCGATGGACGATCTCAAACTCTAGGACATCGGTATTTCTTGAGTGAAATTTATATTGACAAACACTCCGGTAATCCGGAGTGTTTGTTTAAGAAAGGACCTTATACGGTCTTCGAATAATCTTAAATATGATTACTTTTCACGTTATTTCTCTTTTTCCGGAAGTTATGGAGTCTTATCTGAAGACGTCCATAATCGGTAAAGCAAGGGAGAAAAAAAAGATAGACGTTTGTTTTTATGACCTTCGTGATTATCTGAATGATTCGCGTGAGCGTGTTGACGGTAGACCTTTCGGCGGAGGTCCGGGTATGGTAATCAGACCGGAACCTGTCATAAGGGCGATTTTGAAAGCTAAAGGGAGGAAAAAGAATACGAAAATAATTTTTTTTGATAGAAAAGGTAGACGTTTAACCAACGATTATGCCCGCACGATATCTCAAGGATATCGACACGTGATACTGATCTCTGGACGTTACGAAGGTATTGATGCCAGAGTCTATGAGGTTTTTAAGGATGAGGACATTGAGAGACTGTCAATCGGTTCTTATATCTTGACAGGAGGAGAGATCCCATCTCTGGCTTTTATAGACTGCGTATCCAGGCAGGTGGAAGGTGTTTTGGGGGACTACGATTCCCTGGAAGAGAGTCGAGCCGCGGGCAGGTCGGTCTATACTCGTCCGCAGTCTTTTTCTTATAAAGGTAAATCATATTCGGTCCCTTCAGTCTTAACCTCTGGTCATCATGCAAAAATAGACAGATGGAGGGAAAGAAAGGGGTAGGAGGACGGGATATGTTAAAAGTGTTTGTTTGTAAATATTCGTCAGGTATTTTTTACAAATTGAGCTCTTTGGGGTTCAATTTGTATTGTACAAGATTTTCTATTGACTTTTTTTTATAAAAATGTACAATACTTCCTCATACGGCTTTCGATTGAGTTGAGGCAGCATTTCTAGCGGAGATTCTTTAAGAAATTAAGGTATATCAATATCATTGATCGCTATCACCTTAAGTGAATAGTTCTGGTTTTCGCACCGCGTCATTTGTTCGACCGGGCGTAGTTTTTTGTGCTTTTTAGTTATAAAATTTTAATATTTTGTTTATGAGTTCCAATCCCTCACCAACAAGCGTCGGTGCTTATCCGAAAAAATACTTCAAAGCTTATCAGAAACCCCTAATTCCCATTCCCGATCTTGTACAAGATCAACGAGACTCTTTCGAGCGACTTATCAAAGACGGCATAAAAGAAGTCTTTGAAGAGTTTTCTCCCATAAAGGACTTTTCGGAAAAAAAGTTCGAACTTGTCTTTGGAGACATCGAGCTGGGAGAACCGGCGATGACCGAACAGGAAGCTAAGGAGTACAAACTTTCTTATGAAGCACCTCTGAAGGTTAAGGTTACACTGAAGAACAAGGTTTTAGGGACCGAGAAAGAGCAAGAGATATTTATGTCCGAGGTCCCCATGATGACCAAGAACGTTACCTTTATTATAAGCGGGATAGAGAGAGTTATAGTTCCTCAACTGGCCCGTTCTTTCGGGGTTTTCTTTACCTCTTCGATTATAAAGGGTGATCGTTTTTTCGGTGCCAAGATAATTCCTCTGCGTGGTGCTTGGATTGAGATGGAAACTGAGCCCGATGAAGCTGTTTATGTGCGCCTTGATCGCAAGAGAAAGATACCTGCAACATCTCTGTTGAGAGTGTTGGGGGCGGAGAGTGACAAACAAATAAAGTCTCTTTTCTCCGGTAAAGAGAAAGCCCTTCACCATATCGGTAAAACACTTGAAAAGGATCCCGCCAAGACCGTGGAGGAGGCGGCCGTTGAGCTTTACAAGCGCTTGCGTGACGGTGATATGGCAACTCCGGAGAATGCGCGAATTTTTATACAGTCTTTGTTTTCTTCGGACAGGTATGATTTTTCCAAGGTTGGAAGGTTCCGTTTCAATCAACGCTTCAATTTATCTTTGAATAAAAAAGATTTGAACAGAAAGGAGATAACAAAAGAGGACTTGGCTTTGGTAATAAACCACATTGCCGAGTTGAACAGCGATCCTTATGCACAGGCGGACGACATAGATCATTTGGGTTCTCGTCGGGTCAGGTATTTTGATGAAACCTTTCAGCAGAAGATGCGTGTCGGGATGGCACAGATGAAAAGGAACATTCAAAACCGAATGTCCACGATTGAGACCGAAATGACCCTTCCGGTTAACTTCATCTCTCCCAAACCCTTGCAGGCCCGTATAAAAGAGTTCTTTACAACCAACCAACTTTCACAGTTCATGCAGCAAGAAAACGCCTTGACTGAGATAGAACATTTGCGTACCTTATCGGCATTGGGTCCCGGCGGACTTAATCGAGCCAGGGCCGGTTTCGAGGTTAGGGATGTTTACCCGTCTCACTACGGAAGGCTTTGTCCGGTACACACTCCGGAAGGCGCAAACATTGGACTTATTTTAAGATTGACTCTTTATGCTCGGGTTAATGATTTCGGAATGATAGAGTCTCCTTATGCTAAAGTCCGGAAGGGGGTCGTCACGGGTGAAATTACATACATGAGTGCGATGGAGGAAGAGAATTACAAGATTGCTCATGCAGCGGTCAAGAAAGACGAGTCGGGACGCTTGCTTGATGATGAAGTTTCCGTTCGAATGAAAGGTGCTCACGGAATGGTACCCCCCTCGGAAGTTGACTACATCGATGTGGCTACGACTCAAGCTTTCTCCATTGCTACCTGTTTGATACCTTTTTTGAGTCACGATGATGCTAACCGAGCCCTCATGGGTTCAAACATGCAAAAACAAGCCGTGCCTTGCATTATCCCGGAAGCTCCCATTGTCGCCACCGGAGTGGAAGAGAGGGCCGTCAGGGATATGGGCCGGGTTATCTGTGCCGAAGAGCCCGGCGAGATAACTTATGTTGATGCGCGTAGGATTGCAATGAAGACCAAAGGTGGAAAAGAAAAAAACTATCCTTTGATACAGTTTTCCAAGACTAACAGCTTTACATGTTTTCACCAACGCCCCGCGGTGAGCCGAGGACAGAAAGTAAAAAAGGGAGACCTTTTAGCGGATATATCCTCGAGTGATAACGGTCAGATAGCCCTGGGTCAAAATGTATTCGTGGCTTTCATGTCTTGGTCGGGAGCAAACTATGAAGATGCCATTATTATATCCGAACGCCTTATAAAAAACAGTAAGTTTACCAGTATTCATATAGAAGAGTTTGTCGTATATGTCAGAGATACGAAACTGGGACCGGAAGTAACCACATGTGATATTCCTAACGTTGGAGAAGTTAAACTTCGCAATCTCGATGAAGACGGCATAATTCGTTTGGGGGCCGAAGTCGAAACGGGTGATATACTTGTTGGCAAGATTACACCCAAAGGTGAGACGCAACTGACTCCAGAGGAGAGACTCCTCCGCTCCCTTTTCGGTGAGAAAGCGCGAGATGTCAAAGATACATCGAAAAGAATAGAGGGAGGCAAACGAGGAAGGGTAATTGGGATTAAGGTGTTTTCGAGAGAGAGTGGAGACAAGCTCGAATCGGGCATTATTAAAAGGATTCACATTGAAGTCGCTCAGATAAGAAACATCATTGTCGGAGACAAGTTGGCCGGAAGACACGGAAACAAGGGTGTTATTTCAAAAGTTCTGCCCGAAGAAGATATGCCTTACACGACCGACGGTACCCCGGTTGACGTTATTTTAACTCCTTTGGGTATTCCAAGTAGAATGAACCTGGGTCAGATACTGGAAATGCATTTGGGTATGGCCGCAAATACACTGGGGTATCAAGCTATCGTTCCTCCTTTTGCCGGCGCCAATGCCGAGGAGATAAAAGATGAACTGGAAAAAATAGGTTTTAACAGGAGCGGAAAAACCAAGCTTTACGACGGAAGAACCGGGGAAGCTTTCGATCAGGATGTCGCTGTCGGATATATGTATATTCTGAAACTCCATCATATGGTCGAAGACAAGATACACATGCGCTTTATCGGTCCGTACTCTTTGATAACTCAACAACCCCTTGGAGGAAAAGCGCAGAACGGCGGACAGAGACTGGGAGAGATGGAAGTCTGGGCACTTCTCGGTTACGGAACCGCTTATAATCTCAGAGAGATGCTTACCATCAAGTCTGATGATATAACCGGTCGTTCCGCCGCTTTTGACGCGATGGTAAAGGGCGAGTCCATAAAGCAACTTAACACCCCCGCCTCCTTCAATGTTCTTTTGCATACCTTGCGAGGGATTGCTCTGGACATTGAACTTCAAAAAGATTAAAAAGCGATCAAATTAAAATAATAAATTCAATTATTAATATGAAATCCAGTTTTCAAACCAACTCAAAACGAGCAACAATAAATGACTTTGACTCCATAACGATCAAACTGGCCTCCCCCGAGAGAATTCAGTCATGGTCTCATGGAGAGGTTACCAAACCGGAAACGATAAACTACAGAACTCAAAGAAGCGAAAAGAACGGTTTGTTTGATGAAAAAATATTCGGCCCGGAGAAGGACTATGAGTGCTATTGTGGGAAGTATCGGGGGATAAGGTATAAAGGTATTATCTGTGAAAAGTGCGGGGTTGAGATTACCCGTTCGGTTGTTCGCCGTGAAAGGATGGGGCATATCAAACTGGCAACTCCTGTGGCTCATATTTGGTTTTTAAGAGGTATACCTTCTCGAATGAGCCTTATATTGGGAATACCGATGTCCGATGTTGAGAAAGTTATGTATTTTTCGGGTTACATCATCACACATGTCGATGAAGACGAACGTAACAGATTACTTAAAGAAGTCGATTCGGAGTATAAGGCAAAAGTTAAAGGACTGGAGGCAAAGGAAAAGGACGCATTGAAGGACCGCTTGGAGTCCGCTAAAAAAGAGATAAGAAGTGTTCGCGGGGGAATGGTTTTGAACGAAGTACAGTGTCACAAATACTCTCTGCGCTACGGCTCTCTGTTTGAATCAGGTATCGGTGCCGAGGCTATTTACGAGATATTCAAGCAGATAGATCTTAAAGAGTTGGAAGAGA
>SKVL01000009.1 GCA_007129455.1 Candidatus Campbelliibacteriota bacterium
CTGTCAAACCTTGAAGAGATCAGCTTTCCGCAATCTGTCAAAAAGACATCCGGTTTCCTAAAAAACCAAAAAGCTCCGGGAACGCTTCTCGAGCAAATTCTAGGGCATTTTTAAGATCTAAGTCACCCTTCTCGCATACCATTAGATACTTCTGTTCCGAGCTTTTATTCAAAAGCTTTTTTTCCGTTAAAACAATATAAGATAGCTCTGCACAACCCATCAGTAACCTCCTTTTTAAAGTTTCAACTTTCTAGTGACACTTATATCCCCGGCCAAACCGATTTGCAATAATATCACGCACCACCAAAACATCGAGGAGTTAAAAAGCTCGTCCTGACCAACCTTCTAAATAGAACTGCGATTACTAAACTTTTCTATATTTCTCCTCTTCCAAAAAACATTTTTAATCCGCTGTTCTCATACTTTGATCTATTTAAAAACCTGTTTACGCAACCTGACCGATTGCGGAGTTATCTCGAGATACTCGTCATCACTCATCACTTCCAACCCCCTCTCGATGGTCAGCTCATAAGGAGTAACCAAACTGATGGCCTCATCGGAGCCGCTGGAGCGAACATTGGAGAGCTGTTTTCCCTTAGTTGGATTAACATACATATCCTCGCCCTTGGAAGTATTACCGACAACCATACCAGGATAAACCATTGTCCCCGGAGTAATATACAAAACTCCTCTTTCCTGTAAATTCCAAAGAGAGAAACCCAAAGCCTTACCTTCCGCCATTGAGACCATGGAACCGACCGATCGCTTCCTTATCTCTCCCACATGAGACCGAAACTCTATAAAACGTGAAGAGAATATACCCTCGCCTTTGGTGTCCAGAACGAACTGACCGCGATATCCCAGTATCCCCCTGGTCGGACCCTCCAAGGTCAAACGCACCGAACTGTTTTGACTTACAATATCCCTAAGGATGATCGAGCGCTTACCCAATCGTTCGATTACGGCACCCTGATACTCCTGCGGAATATCTATGGTCATCTCTTCAAAGGGCTCCATCAAGCCTCCGTTCTCATCTTGCTGCAAGATGACCTGTGGCTGGGAGACTTGGCACTCATAGCCCTCGCGTCTCATCTGTTCCAAAAGTATCGAAATATGAAGCTCGCCTCTGCCGTGGACCTTAAATGCTTCACCTTGCGAAAAATCAACATGCAGTCCGACATTCACTTCGAGCTCCCGCTCCAGCCTGGTTTTTATCTGACGAGCGGTCAAAAGACTACCCTCCCTCCCCGCCAAAGGTGAGCTGTTTATCATAATGTTCATCGCTATGGTGGGCTCATCAACGGCGATCATCGACAAAGGAGTGGTCTCCGGATCGTTAGAGATCGTCTCACCGATATTGATATCACTCAAGCCGGCAACCATTACGATATCCCCCGTCCCCGCCTCTGATATCTCCACCTTCTTTAAGCCGTTAAACGAGAACATCTTCGTTATTTTACCCCGACGTGCCTCTCTGTCGGGACTACCGACAAAAACCTCCCGCCCCGTGCTAAGCACCCCGCTGTATATACGAATGACGGACAGCCTGCCTAAGTAGTTATCATAGCCCAAGTTGAAGGGCTGGGCCTTTAAAACACCCGAGTCCAAGTCACCGTCGGACGCCGACGGAACCTCTTCCAAAATGGTATCCAAAAGCGGAGCCAAATCGACAGATTCGTCACTGAGCTCTCTTTTGGCAATGCCGTCCCTTCCATTGGCGTAAACAACTAAAAAGTCGGACTGCTCCTCCGTGGCGCCCAGCTCCCAGAAAAGCTCCAGGACCTTATCCACGCACTCTTTCGGGTCAGCCGCCGGCTTATCTATCTTATTCACAACGACTATCGGCTTAAGGCCAAGATCCAAAGACTTCTTCAGAACAAACCTCGTCTGAGGCATGGGTCCTTCGGCCGCATCCACCAGCAAAAGAACGGCATCAATCGAGCGCAGAACCCGCTCCACTTCGGAGCCGAAGTCAGCATGACCCGGGGTATCAATGATGTTTATCTTCGTGTCTTTATACATAACCGCCGCATTTTTAGCATAGATAGTTATTCCTCTCTCATGTTCAAGGTCTACAGAGTCCATGGACACTCCTTCTTCCCCGACCCCAGTTTGACTCAAAATAGCATCGGTCAAGGTTGTTTTCCCGTGATCGACGTGAGCAATGATACCTATGTTTCTGATTTCCATGATTTTAAATTAAAGTAAAAAAGCCGACTCCAAGCCGGCCACCACCCGAAATGAGCCTTTACTTTACCTTAAAACCACTCAAAAAGGAATAGCACACCACACACTTCCGAAATATTTAAAAGTTTAAGAAAAATGATGGTAACCCCCATCTTCCTTCTTTTTGTTTTATAACGAGTACTTCTATTTGCTTATTATAAGAAGTAGTAACTTTTGTTGCACTTCCCGAAATACCCGCGGTTTAGTTTTTGCAATAAATCTTACCTTTCTTGTCTTCCAATCTAACGGACGAACATGGTCGGACAGTATCACGCCTGACACTTTTTTATCTTTGATCTCCACTTCAAACGGATACCGCTTTAACGCTGAAGTAACAGGGCACATTAGAGCCAAGTTGGTTTTTATATTATAGGATTTTGGTGAAATAACGATAGCTGGACAACTTTTTTCTGCTCTTTGCCTTTTGTCGAATTAAGGTCAACCCATACAATGTGCCCTCTCGCCGGTATATATTTTTTGCTTACCATAATTCATCTCCACTCGAATCAAACCACTCGCTTTCACTGTGGAGGTTTTTAGGCGACACCTGTGAGGGTAAATGCTTCAGAGATAGGTCCGCTTCATTCGGCCCGATCACAATTTGGTCATTCTTAAGCACCACGGATACTCCAAGCCTTTCGTGAAGAGATTTTTCTTCAGCAATATGTTTAGGCAGTCTTACGCCTAAGCTGTTTCCCCACTTTTGAATTCTTGTTTTCATTATTAAAGGTATATACTAAATATACCTTTGTGAAGTCTTGCTCTTGCGCAAAAAAAATGGGACCCATCGTAAAAAAGAAGTGCCGTCCATCTTTTTGACCTCACTTTATTCTACTAAATTTCAAGCCTCTCGAATGTTAGACATTTTTGAAAATAGTAGCCAACCTCCTTTCTTCGCATTTAAATGTAAACTCATGACAATCACTAATCTTTAATACTCAGTCGATCTGTTCCATACTTTTCAAATTCCTTTCCCCATTTTTCGTAAAGATCATAAACCCTGGAAGGATACCGACCGCTATTTTTAATTTCCTCTTTCTCCTCTTCCGTCATTGTCCGCTCAAAATCCCTTTTACCTAATCTTGTTTCTAGTTCATGCCAAAAAGTTTGATCATCATAGTCTTCTATTACTTCGTGCAATTTTTCTGACCACTCATCACTCATTATTAACTTTCCCATAAAAATCTCCGTCATATCCTCAAAACCATAACCATTCGCAAATCCAATGAGATATTTTCTCAACTCCTCAATATCATTACTTTCTTTCTTATATTCTTCTGAAACAGAATCACCCAGAATTCCATAAACAGACGAGCCTGCCTCTACGACTTTGATTAGTGTTTCAAATTGCTTTTTAGATAAATTAATCTTCATATTTTTGAGTTAATTTTTAATATCAAATAAACCTAATTATACATAATTGAGAAAATTGATTTAAGGTGGGTGAAATAGTTTCTAACCATATTTCCTAATCCCATTTTTCATTTTCTTATTCTTAATCTGCCTATTTAAATTAATGATCATTTAAATTCAAAAAAGATATAATTTTTTCCCATACCTCCGACCGGTTAAGCAAAGTATTATGAGTCGCGCCTTCCACAGTAACGAATCTTTTGTCACCTGAAGGGATAATTTTATATAACTTTTTAGCCAATTCAAGTGGAACTATTTCATCTTGAGTCCCGTGAATTACAAGTATTTCTCCAGTATAATCCTTCAACCATTCGGCCGTATCATACTCCTCACGCAGAAGCAGACCGATCGGTAAAAAAGGATAGTGAATTTTTCCAACCTCGCTTAATTTGTCAAACGGCGCCAACAGGATCATCTTCTCCGGCCCCCTCAAGCTCCGGTGATAAGCATCTCTCCGCCGGGTAAAAAAACGATTTCCCAGGGAATATCCAAGTTATCAAGAACGACTTCCGGCTCCTCAATATCTGCCTTTTTCATATCAACTCCTTCACTTACCCCGACAGGTTCTTGTATAGAGAAATAAAGAGGCATAATGCTACCTCTCATGAAATATGCGACAACAGACACAATGAGCACAACAATTAATACAATTATTAGTTTCTTCATCTTTGATAAACTATTCTTGTCCTACCAAACTTCAGGAGCAGTGGCGAAACTTATTTTTTTATATTCTATTTTGTAAAAAATATCTATAGTAATAAACTCGCCTTTAGAGATCTATGAAAAAAGCCTCCTCTTTTGATACTTTTATTCCAAGTCTTTCATTCCCAATGAAACCAATTCCGACATCAGCATAGGGACTGAATCCCGATGTGGGCTCATATCCCCACACTTTGACCAAACCATTCTCATCTCCCAAATAAACCGCGGTCTCGCCCACTCCACCGTAGCCGACCTGTATGGTTGCAACAGCGAAAACCCGATAATCTTCAGACCAAATAATATCTTGTACCGAATAGATCTCATCAAAACCCTCAATGTGTTCTCCTGTTTGAATTTCCAACATATAATATCTTAAAACATTATGCATCCCTTTTTGATAGATCACATAGTGACCGTCCGGGGACAATCCTTTCAACTTGATCCTTTCGGCGTAGAAACAATCATCCGGTTTATTATCAACGGACGTTTCATCCAATATTCTTCCCGTGCCATCATCAAAGGTGATCTGTAACAATCCCCGATAACACATCTCTGGATGCAACCTGCCTTCGGAAAAGTCTTCTCCCTCAACTACTGAGATTTTTGAACCTTGAAATTGGATAACTCCTTCATCACTGGGCGCGATTATTAAGTTTCCTCGTTCATCATCCGGGTATGGCGCGTCTTCTTCCTTGCCTATTTTTTCGTACCCATCGGTCACAACTTCAACACCCACGGCCTCAGAGACTTCTTCCTTATCTAAGCATTCCTTGCTCAAAAGTGAATAGCCCACGAACAACAGAGCTGAAAGGATCACTAAATTAAGAAACAAAAGAGCAACGTTTATGTTCTTCCCCAAGCCACAATACGATGCGGGCTGTAAAGATCCGTTTTGATCCTTGTTTATCTCTTTTTCATACATAGCTATATTCTAACAAATTTTTACAATTGAAATGCTAGACTTTGAAAAAGATCTTTTAAGAGGCCAATGTCGGTTTAAAAACTTATCCAGAAGGTCTGTTTGAAAATAAATACCGCTTAACAGTCCAACGGTCACAGCTAAAAAACACAACCGAAGGTGTGAATGTAAATAACCTATTTGATTTGCACAATTTGTATAATTTCTCTGTATCCTTTTTTTCTATCATCTTGGGTTGTCGATTAAATTATTAAATAGTGGCTGACCCCATTTTCATTTTCTCTTAGCGGTTCAATCTACATTTCTTCCCAGTTGGGATAAATAGCTACAACCGATTCCAAATCAGCTTCATACGGTATACCGCCGGTTGGATAACGAAAATACATATAACTGCTTATTACCACTTCAGCTACCAGCTCTTCACCCAAACCTATATACTCTTTGGCTTCTTCTTGATTATTAAAACAAAAACCGTTTCTTGTTTGGTCTGAATCCAATCTGGGCAACAAACCCTGACTTTCATTATCGGGATCAAAACAAACTGTATCGATATGACTTAAATACGCTTCGCTTTCGGGACCCATTCTAAACATCACCCCCTTTAAGGTTTCTTGTCCTTCAAACATCACCCTAATATCAGACTCTGTTATTTCACCAACCTGCGAACCGGAAACACCTCCACTAAAATAACCTTCGCTAAAACTGCTTACACTGACCACCGCCCAATTACCAACCCTACTATTAACCTCTAAAATATCAGAAATGGTAAAGTCCAATCTTTTAAAATCATCACTACGTTCAATGACCATCTTTTCATCCCTATTTAGATCTTGCACAGTTTTTTCTTCTTCATAAGGAACATCTTCTTCCTCTTCAGTATCCACTA
>SKVL01000024.1 GCA_007129455.1 Candidatus Campbelliibacteriota bacterium
ACAGAGGTGACGATAAAGAGAGGGTTTATTTTACTGAAGAGTTCTTCGTTTCTTTTTTCTTTATTTAAAAACAAATAGACAACAAAACCGGCAAGCAAGAGATAGATAACTCCCCAGATTGCAAAAGTAAGACCCGCCGGAGCAAACAGATTGGGATAGGCCTCCGATATCTCACCGGTTGAGCGGTTATTAATAGGTAAGCTGTTTGCCATGAAATTGACCGCCACCATAGCGATATAGGCGAGTCCTGCAATTATTTTTATAGTTAAGTTCTTCATGATTTAATTATATTTTAAAACTCTCTCGTTTAAAACTCAATGTTTTAATAATTAATTTATGATACACAGAGAAAATTTATTTTTTGAAGATAGATTCAATCTCTTTTTACCGATACCTTCTACAGTCGTATCCAGTTTTCTCAACTTGCGGTTGTGTGGATTTGACTTCCATACTTTGATTTTCCAAACCCTGAGAACTAACGCAAAAGCCGACACCCGCCTCTTTATTGAGAGGCAAGATAGCTATCCAACTCTGACCTTCCGGGCCTACTTTGCAATATTCCCTAACAACGGGATCACCGAAAAATCTTTTTTCAAGTCCCGGAGCGCTGGCCATTGCGTTCTGAAACATTTCTTCCATCATGAATCTCTCCTGCGAATATGATCCATAACCACACAGCTCGTATTTACCCTCTTGGCGATAGTATCGGTTAGCAACTTTTTGCATTTCCAACATATTAGATCTGATATTATCATCCAGACTTTCGTTCAATGAGGTGTAGTCGGGAACTTCGATCTTGATCCGCTTATCTATATCATCAATTTCAATTTTCAACTCGAAGGATCGAGTCATACCGACAACAGGTTCTCTGTCATATTCAAAAGCGAACGCCTCGGTCATCTCTACCAGCTGATCGGCTATCTCTTCACCTGTTCCGGTTATTTTCAAACTTTTAAAATATACATTACCGCCTTTCAAATTTACCACCACCTCCACATCAAACTTTTTATTCAAAAGTTCTGCAATATTTTCCGAGCTTCCAACCCACCGAGCTTGCTCAGATTCCAAAACCTTGTTAAACCCTTCTTTTGCTTGAGTTAGTCCAATTAAAAAATCAAGAAGATTGGGATCCAGAGAGAGTGAGTCGATATATTCGAATATCTCGTCAGCCCTGTTTCTTTCATCTTCCGTCAACCCGCCGGGGCCTTTTTCAGTAGCGACTTGCAACAATAAAACGAGCTCCAAAAAATGATCGAAGCCCTTTACCGAACTTTCCAAAGTGGTATTAAGGTCATCAATAATATTTCTCAGGTCGGAGAAAAATGGCCCCAAACGATCGGACCCTGCTTGAAAATTAGCATCAAATGTTTTAAGTCTTCCTTCGGTCGAATTTGTCTCATTAATCAATTCCCAACGGATCAGTTCGTGTTCTTGAAGTAAGGACAATAGCCCACCGGCTATCTGCAATAAATGAATATCTTCCCAAGCCGAAAAATCATGCCAATTAACCTCTTTCGGATCGAATTCCACCCATTGATCGGCCGGCAGGTTATCAAAGAAATAGGGTGATGATACTTGACGCCAGTCCGATTCCGACCAATCATCATATGAAGGTGGCTTCATAAGTAGTCGAGGTTTTTGCTTAAAGTATAACTTCCAATCCTCAAATCGTAGACCCCAATCCAGTATCAAACGAGTGTCGTCTTCAGGAAATGCGCCGTGTCTGTCTCGGCTTCCGATCCTTCTGTCCATTTCAAACTGTAATTCAAACTGAGATCGGTCCAACGGCCGACCAAAAGTGGAGGAACCTCGCAGATTCGCTTCCGTAAAAAATCGCAAAAAGTCCATACCCCCCTCAGCCTTCCAACTTAAAAGGAAAGAAGCCCTTTCCATCTCCCTTAAATTGCTAATGGCTTTTTCTATTAACTCTTCATCGCTCTCTGCGTGGATTTCTTTTTCCAAAGGCGTCTCCTTTGAGATCAACCACACCGATCCTATAACCGTCGCTGTGAACAAAAGAACGACAAACGCCAGTAGCAGTCGCTTCTTGTTTGACGAGGAGGATCGGTTCTCTTGGTAATTTAATTCGGGGTATTCGGATGACATTCAAATTAACTTACTCACTATGAAAAACCTTATAACAAAGTAAATTTATAACATTATGCGACTTTTCATAAATTAATTATTTCATCTTTTGTTGTAATTCTCCACTCGAGGTTTCTATTTCTTTATTCTTACTGAATACAAAAATATAAAGAATCTCCAATAATCCTACTGTGTTGAATATAAGAAGTGCGATAAACCACCATCGTTCATTTCTTCGAGCAGACTTCCACAAAGCTATTCCCTTCCATGGTAGTGTCCACAGACCGGCTATTACAATTACCCAAATAATCCATTGATTTTCTGCAAAATATTCCATGTTTTTTAACAGTATATCATTAAAAACTATTTCAAATAACTATCAAAGTATAATGTGTGGCAAGTGTAGCCACCGGGGTTCTTTTGCAGATACTTTTGATGATAGTCCTCGGCGGGATAGAACTTCCGGAGAGGCTCGAGTGTTGTGACCACCGGACCCTTCCACCTCTTGGAATCGTTGACCAACCGGATAAATTTCTCGGCTTCTTTTTTCTCTTCTTCGTTTCCGTAAAAGACTGCCGAGCGGTAAGAGGTGCCGATGTCATTGCCTTGCCGGTTCAGAGTCGTGGGATCATGAATCTGAAAGAAAAAATCAAGCAGTTTTTGATAAGAAGTTTTCTCCGCATCGTATGTTATCTCGACGGCCTCGGCGTGACCTTGATGGTTCTCGTAAGTCGGATCTTCAACTTCTCCGCCGGTGTAGCCGACAGTGGTGTCTATTACCCCCGGCTGTTTTCTGATCAGCTCTTCCAGACCCCAGAAACAACCTCCTGCTAATACTATTTTTTTATTCATATATTTTTTATTCACTTGCAATGAATCTCATTGAAATGGAGTTCACACAGTGGCGAATGTTCTTATCCGTCATCTTTTCACCGGTAAAGACATGTCCGAGATGGGCTCCGCAGTTTGCACAAGTTATCTCGGTACGCACACCGTCGGCGTCCAGTGTTTTCTTTACGGCTCCTTCTATTTCATCATCAAAACTCGGCCAGCCACAGCCTGAGTCAAATTTGTCTTCCGATCTGTACAGCAAAGCTCCACACCGACGACATGCGTAAACCCCCTTGTCGGTCGTGTTCACATACTCGCCCGAAAAGGGCGCCTCGGTTCCTTTATTAACTATTACTCTTTTTTCTTCCGCGGAGAGCTCATCGCCGAGAGGAGCCCGTTCCCTTTCGTTCTCCGCGGGAGAGTTTGTCGGCTTATCTTTTTTTAGATGATTCTTTGTCATAGCTTAATTCAAACATAATTTTAAGGATCCGACACTAAAAAGAAAAACCGCCTAACAAAGTCGGGCGGTTTGGTTATTGAAAACACATTCTGAGGACTCTACTCTTCACAATCCCCCCTCCTGGAAGCTTGACGACAACGAAATGCTTCCATAAATTCTGATGGGACTTTGCATAGCCGAATCCACTTTCTCCAAGCGACCAGCATGACCTCACTTTTAAGGCGAGACCGCAGATAAGCACTCTTGGCTTCATCGAAGTTGGTGGCCTTCTTTACCTCAAGAATAGAAAGCTTATCCCACTTATCAAAACCGAGCTGTTCGGCTCTGCTGCCAGACCGAGCGTTCTTGAGTACATCCTTGATTTCTTTGATTTCAGTGGCTTTATCCATTTTAAAGTTATCCATCTCAAGAAGAGAAAGTCTATCCCACTTCTTAATGGCCTCCTGTTCTGCTCTCTCCAACGTATAGATAAGGTAAGCATATCTTCCTTTAGCGGTATTTACATCAGAGCGCCTTCCGCCAAAATAATACCTGAGCTTGGATAATAGGATACTTATCCTCCCTATTATTAGTCCTTCCAGTTTCACAACATCTGCCATGTCTAACCTCCTTTATGTTTTTTAGTTTTCAATATTAAAAAAACATTCTGTTTGTTTTTATAACATGTGTTGGTTATTTAGTCAATACACGCGTTATGGTTCAATAGCTTGGAAACATCCTGCAAGTTATTATGAAAAATATGTCATACTGAAAAAAACCACATCTACCCGTGACCCGCCGAGATATGGCGGATCCGGTTTATGATATTGACATCTATTAATATATATATGTTAGAGTTCTACCAGAAATAGAGTGCCCCTTTAAGGGATAATAAAAAATATTTTTTATTAAGGTTTTTTGCCGGAAATAAAAAAAATCTAAGGAGGAGATTATGGGTATAATATTTGCAGTTGTGTTCGGGATGGCTGCCGGCATGCATTTATTTTTTCACTCTTTGCATGATAGTGGGCCCGGAGAGCACAGGGAAAACTTCAGATCCATCCAAGGAAGAGGGTGAGGGTGAAATAAAAAACCAACTGTAAAAAAGATCTCTTTTCCCCGATCTAAAGGAGAAGTCTTAAAAAGCTTCTCCTTTTTCTTGTCTCGAGCCCGTTTTAATGACCTTGTTCATATGAAAAAAAGAGGGAGACTTAAGGTCTTTTAAATCATTAAGAAAGTTTTATTATAAAAAAAATCCAAATCATATTTGGATTAATACAAAACACACTAACCATAAATTCTTATTTTTGGTTAGTGTGTTTTTTTCGGATATGTGCCATCATGTTCCAACTGCTACTTTACCAACATCACACCGCTATGGATGCCAAGTTGATACGCGGTATTAAGTGCAACCGAAGAGCTTACGGCCCACATACCTTGAAGATTACCACTCGTGTCAATAAAGTGATAATAGTTACCTGAACCGGTGGTGGGTATGTAAGTAGATGGGATTGAATACCCTTCTCTCACCAACATCACACCACTATGAATACCAAGTTGATACGCGGTATCAAGTGCAATTGAAGAACTGTTTGCCTTCATGCTTTGCAAATTTCCACTAGTATCAATGAAATGGTAAGTGTTTGCCATAGAAACTCCCGGAAGAAGCAGTAAAGCCATGAACATAAACCCGCTTAGAATATTTTTTATTTTCATTGTTTTTTTTATTTACTAATTAATAGATAGACCGACCAAAAACCTCTATCCCTACTAATATAGCCGTTGGAGTGGATAGACCGTGACAGTCCTATTCTGAATGAGTGAAACAATAAGAACAAAGCCTCATTATAAAAACAAAACAAACCGCGCTCTTTTCTTCAAAGAAAGGAATATGAGAAGGAAAGGTTCACCCAAGAAGTGGAGACCGTCATTAAGTGAAATTACATAGCTTCCAAGACATTCATCGTCTTGTCTCTTACGTTTCGGGTATGGGGCACTCTAACATTTCGGAATCTATATCCGAATATTCTATACTGCCGGAGAAACCGGTGTGATCGGAACAACCTATTTGTCCGTCAAAGTCACTTATGACCCAAGTGGCCCATTTTTCGTAACTGTCATTACAAAATACTTCCGCATAAGAAGATATCGACTCAAGAAGTTCATGAACAAGACCTTCTCCTAAAGTGCACATTCCCTCGAATCCTTTTTCTTCCGAATGATATAAAGAGGCCGCAGCTCTAAGTTGTCCCAGTTCGGCTCTCATCGTAGAGTTAAAAGCGGACCTAGGGTGTGCTACCTCCAAACAGAAGCTGAAATAAAGAAAGAAGATCAACATCAGAAAAGTCACTAACATAAGACCATTGTTGATGACGGAAAAAGTATCTTTCCCCCGTTTATAAGCAAGCCTGAGAATGAATACGGTAAAAGTGACAAAAAATGAGGCTACGTATAGCAGAGTAAAGATTTTCGACTCTTCCCAAAAGATAAAAAGTAAAAACAGGAATACAGCCAAAACAAGTAGAGCGAAAATTGCTTGGAGTATTTTTTTGACAAATGAAAATTTATTTTTCATAAGAATCTGTTTTAGATTGAAAAGTTTCTTCACACTTGAATGTCTCCACCTTTATTCTAAAAAGTTTTCGTCTTCCAGCTCTTTATCTAATTAAAGCACAAGTTGGGATATTTTGGCTGAAGTTTTCAACAGTTTCCCGCCAACTGTCCGCAGGCGCTTTTGATGTCGGCTCCGAAACTGTGCCTCCGGGTCACTTTGACTCCCCTAC
>SKVL01000041.1 GCA_007129455.1 Candidatus Campbelliibacteriota bacterium
TTACTTTGCTCGTCTTTCTCTTTTTTCAAGGCCTCTTGCTCTATCTCAAGCTGACGAAGCTTTCTTTTTATTTGGTCAAGTTCCGTCGGCATACTGTCTATCTCCATCTTTAAAGACGAAGTCGCCTCATCTATCAGATCAACCGCTTTGTCGGGCAGGAACCTGTTTGTTATATACCGTGCCGAAAGTTTTGCCGCCGAGACCAAGGCCGGATCGGTAATTCGCACTCCGTGGTGTATCTCGTACCTTTCTTTAAGTCCTCGTAAAATGGCAGTGGTGTCCTCTATGGAGGGCTCTCCGATATACACCGTCTGGAGCCTTCTTTCAAGTGCTGCATCTTTCTCGATATATTTTCTGTACTCGTTAAGAGTTGTCGCTCCTATCATCTTCAGCTTTCCGCGGGCCAACATGGGTTTCAGCATATTGGCGGTGTCGACCGATCCTTCGGCGCCACCGGCGCCGACTATCGTGTGAAGTTCGTCAATGAAAAGTATTATTTCTCCCGCCGCACTTTCTATCTCTTTCAAGACCGACTTTAACCTCTCTTCAAACTCTCCTCTGTATTTTGCTCCGGCCAGCAGAGAGCTAATCTCCATACTCACAACCTTTTTGTCTTTCAAGGTGGAAGGGACGTCGCCCGAAACTATTCTTTGAGCCAGACCTTCTACGATTGCCGTTTTACCAACCCCGGGTTCGCCTATGAGGACGGGATTGTTTTTTGTACGTCGCGACAGAACTTGAGTAACTCTTCTTATCTCTTCATCTCGACCGATAACCGGATCCAGCTTGCCTTCCACTGCCAATTTTGTCAGGTCTTGACCGTATTTTTCCAAAACTTTGTATTTGCTCTCCGGGTTGGGGTCGGTTACGTTCATATTTCCTCTCACATTGGTTAAGGCGTTAATAACCTTATTATATATAACATTGTTATTTTCCAAAATGGTCCCGGCCGTATTGGGAGTAGAAAGAATTGCCAGAAGCAAGTGTTCCGTCGAGATGTACTCGTCTTGGGTTTTTTTCATTTCCTTTTCCGCCTGTACCATGACCTTGGCGGTGTCCTGTGAGCTTTTCGGTTCCTGCTCACCTCCGACGAGCGTTGGAAGGGAAGAGAGGGCGTCGACCACTTGTTTTTCAATGTCACTCGGTTTGCCCCCGGACTCTCTTATAAGGGCGTGCACCGCCGTGTCGTCCTGTTTCAGGAGTGCCGACAGGACATGCAGAGGTTCCACCTGCGCATGACGCATCTCTTGGGCTTGAGCCACGGCCACATTTAAAGCTTCTACTGTTCTTTGGGTGAACTGTTGGTTTGGCATAAATTATCACAAAGGGATTTTAAGGTATCCCTTTATAAATTAAAACACAAATTTTCAATTAAAGGTGTCAATTTCCAATTTCCTTTTTTTATCAAGTGTTATAGATAAAAAATTTTGTTTTATCAACATTGATTGAACCAGAAAAACCGCATACTATTTATCCCAAGGTTGTTAATAATCAAACCTTTCGCGTGGCTCTTTGTATTATAAATTAAATAATCGGAGGTAAATCAAAATATGTATCTAACGAACATAAAGAGTAATTTAATTATCGTTTTTTCAACACTGCTCATCGCTGTCGCTTTGTCGGTCTCTCCTTTCGTTGTTTCAGCTCAAGGTTTGACCCAACAGCAGATAGAGTCAATCTTAACTTTACTCGAGTCTTTCGAAGCCGATGAAAGTGTCGTCAACAACGTCAGGGCCGCCTTGACCGGAAGGACGCAAATAGCTGCACCTGTTGCCACCTTTAATCGAAACCTTGCCGTAGGAACTTCGGGAGAGGACGTCAGGCGCCTTCAGGTTTGGTTGAACAGCAATGGGTATATTATTGCAACATCCGGGCCAGGTTCGCCAGGCAACGAGAGTAACTACTTTGGTGAACTTACCCGTCAAGCGGTGGCCAGATACCAAAGCACAAACGGCATCTCGCCGGCTGTCGGGTATTTTGGGGAGAAGACCAGAAGCACGGTCAATGATACGCTTGCAGGTTTTTTGACCGTCGACTTTAAAGATTATGTTTTCGATATTTTGTTTGAGGATATTGTTGATGACCCTGACTTTGAAGACATGATTAAAGAAATGGTTCCGAGAGATACTGAGTTCTCAACGAAAGAAGTTGCACGCAATTTCAGTGAATGTGTTGTTTTATCGATTGATGGGTCTTTGTCAGACAGATCAAAGGTTTCTATTATGACTGAGCTGGAAGAGAAAATGATTCTTGGATGGAGTAAGGCTGAAGATTTTTTTGATCTTGTTTCCGTATATGGCGAGTTGGGTGACGAAAAAGAAGAAGAGATTATCAGCTCGTGCTTAATTGTTAGCCTGGAGGAAGTAGTAGGGCCTTCATTTGATGTGGGGGATATTGATTTTAAAATCTATATTTCTGGTTTGATATATGAATATTTTTACGAAGAAGGGTACTTTCGGGAACATATGGCAAAAATACTTTCTTCCGATTCACCGAAATTAATCGATGATGTAATCTTGTCTTTTTCCAAATGTTTTGCCGGTGTTTTTGACAGGGGTATAGGAGAACAATACAAAAGTTATATTCTAAAATATCTTGAAATTGGCGAATTTGAAACCTCTTTTGATAAAATGGAAAAGTTTATAGAAATAACCGAAAATGTCCCCGGTGTTATCGACCATAATGTTATATGGATAGGCACTCTTGAATGTGAGAAAATCGTCATGGAAGAATTCGAGGAATATTTCAAGGATTATCTTTCTGAGCTGACCCATGATTCTTCAATCAAATCCGAACTTGGTCAGATGAGAGCTATCGCTGAACTGGAAGGTCATCACTTGATATGTCAAAATGAAATTTGGTTTTCCGTAATAAGAATGGCTAATTCGGCCGAGTGTCAGGGGGCCGAAACCTCAAATGACCGAGGTTGGCTTGCGGTTGCGGAGCTGTCGGACGGTTCATTCTGGTGCTCGGACTATACCGGTTTTAGCGGAGAGGTGGACACGGGGACCATAGGTAGTGCCGAAGGGTGTATGGATCTTAAAAAGTTTGGCTTTCGTACTTTTCTCGATCAAACAAGCGGGGAAGGACTGGTTGCGGGGGTGCAAACTTCAACGCTCGACTCGATTCTCGGTAAATTGCTGAAATTTGGGGCTTTGGAATAAAGGCCCGGAAAGTCGGTTGTTTTTAGAAAGAAAGATGACAAAAAGGCTCTTTGTCAAAAAGGCGCCTTTTTCTGGTTTGTTAAATCAAAGCGTGATATCATTTTTGTATGAAAAAGATTCTAAACGAGTTTAAAACTTTCGCTTTAAAGGGCAGTGTTTTGGATCTTGCCATAGGTATCATTATCGGTGCGGCCTTCAACAGTGTTGTCAGGTCCTTTGTTGACGACTTGGTAATGCCTCCTATCGGGTTTTTGATCGGTGAAGTTGATTTCAGGGAGTTTTTTATAGTCTTCGGGCCCGAAAAGTATGAAACTTTGAGCGAAGCGCAGTCGGCCGGAGCGGCCGTTATAAGTTATGGAGTTTTTATAAACGCCTTGATAAGTTTTTTGATCACCGCTATAGCTGTTTTCTTTTTGGTTAAAGCCGTGAATGTGATGAGAGAGAAGAAAGAGAAAGAGCCCAAAACCACGTCAACAACCAGGCCCTGCCCTTACTGTTTTACAGATATCTCTCGCAAAGCCAGTCGTTGCCCCAACTGTACTTCGGAGGTTGAAATAATAAAGGAAGAAAAGAAGGAAGAAAAATAGAGATATTTTACATAGGTCTGATGACTCTTATTCTTGACGGTAAAAAAATACAAAAAAAGATTGCCGATGAACTTCGGGAGAGGGTAAATAAGCTGAAGAAAACCCCGACTCTTGTGATCTTTTCCTTGAAACCGGAGCCGAGCTCCTTGTTATACATTGAGAGTAAAAAAGAGTTCGGTGCAAATGTAGGGTGCTCGGTTGAGCACATTGAACTGGAGTCGTCGATTTCTTTTGAAGGTATCGGAGGAAAAATAAAAGAGAAAAACGAAGATCCGGAAGTGGACGGGGTGATGATCCAGTTGCCTTTCGGTTCTTCGAATCGAACCTCGAAACTATTGGACTTGATTCACCCGTCAAAAGACGTCGACGGGCTGTCGGCCGGCAATCTGGCCTCTCTTTTTCGTGGAGAGGAAAAGATCCTTCCGGCCACAACCCGAGGAATATTGGAGATGCTGTCTTTTTACAATCTGTCGATTGAAGGGAAAAAAGCCGTTATTGTCGGGAGGTCCAACCTCGTTGGACGCCCGACGGCCGCGACTTTTACCAACCGAGACGCGACCGTGGTTGTTTGTCACAGTAAGACTCGGAACCTTGTCGAGGAGGTCCTGTCCGCGGACTTGGTTGTTTCCGCAACGGGTGTCCCGGGCTTAATATCTTCCGGAATGATGCACTCCGAACAGATAGTCCTTGATGTCGGAATATCGGTAGGAGAAGAAGGTTCGGTAAAGGGCGACGTTGATTTTCAATCCGCCTTAAAAACAACCATGGCCGTATCTCCGGTACCCGGAGGACTCGGTCCTCTTACTGTAGCTTCTCTTTTTTTGAACTTGGTTGATATTGCTGAAGGGAAGGTGGGCCATCGACAGAGGTTGGAAGGTTGATAAGAGAAAAAACATAGCTATAATTAAGGCACTATTATGAGTTTAATTTAAAACCATGAAAGAATCTTTTGAAAAAACTAAACAAACATACGAGAACATAAAGGATAAAGTGAAGGAAAAGTGGGAAACATTTAAAAATAGATTTGAATCATTTAAGGACGAAAAGTCGAAAGAGATTTTAAATGCCGAATCCCCAGATGAGATGATAGAAATCGGTAAAAAAATTCAAGAAGAAGGTGAGACCTTAAAAGCCGAAGAAGAGTCCTTAAGCAAAGAGGAGGCGGATATGGAGTCGGATAATGAAAGTGTTGGTGAAGACAGAGAAGCACAAGAAGAAAGTGTTAGAGAAACGGAAGCAGATCTGGAAAAGGAGAAAATGGAACTTGAAGAAAGAAGAAAAGCTTCCGAAAAAGCGGATCAAGAGGAAGCGGACAAAATATTAGCCAAGTTGAAGGGTGAAGAAGTAGAAGGTTCAGAAGGGATCCCACAGGAGGGAGAACAAGAAACAACAAAAGCCGAAAACATGGAAGGTGGTCTGGAAGAAGGGGAAAAAAAGAAAAAGATGAATCATATTCAGCTTTTGGACGAAATAGACAGACTGCAAAGACATGTTGATAGGGGGGCGGTTAAGTCACTTGGGAGCAATTATGATTCCGAAGGTCTTGTTTTTGCGGATGCTTTAGAAGAAAGAAAAAGAGAGTATAACGAGATGATGGAAAAACTTAGAGGAGAAAACAAAGAAGAAATATCGGAAGAGGCAAGAGAGATACAGAGACATTATCTTGAAAAAGAAAAACTTTATACTGATCTTAGAAAAGAAAATGGTAATGACTGGGATGATCCGGAGTTGAACCGTAGATTATTGTTAAACGTTGCTTATGAAAGGGATCCGGAAAGATTAAAAGTAATGATGGAAAATTTTGGTTATGACAAAGAAGCTTTTAAGAATAATATAATCAACGAAACTAATAAAGGATTTGGACCAAAGAGTAGTGAAAATTGGTTGGAAATAATGAAATTAGCTGGAATGTCTGAAGATGAAATTCATGAAAATGCCGTTAGTAAACTGACAAAAGATTCCCATATTCACTTGAAAGAACCGGGCAATGCAAGTTATATGGTTGAAAGCATTATAAATGCACGTGATGTTTATGGGATTAGCGATGAAGAGTGGGCACGAATAGCTCATGATATATATTTCAAAGATCCAGAAAAAATGGGAAGAGCGATGCGAAAAAATGATTCCGTGGCGTCGTTGTTTGTTGATAGGGGTGGATGGATATGGAATAAAGACTAAAAATAACTTTTTCCATCGTTGAGATTATCCTTTAATAGGTAAAGGTCATTTCCCCCGTACCCGGAGGACTCGGTCCTCTTACTGTAGCTTCTCTTTTTTTGAACTTGGTTGATATCTGCGAAAGGGCTGGATAAAAATCCGACTCAATTTTTGACAATCGAGAGCAAGTCGTGAGAA
>SKVL01000050.1 GCA_007129455.1 Candidatus Campbelliibacteriota bacterium
GAAGCATTTTAACATCATCTCCGGTGCTTCCGACGCTAAGGTCTCTGGAGAATTTGTCCATCCATCCCGTAGGCGGAGTGGGTGTAGTAACGGGAGCGCCTGTAAGGGCGGCTTCCACATTGTCCATGGTTGCTTGATCGGCTCCAAAGGACTCAAGGAGTCCGAGGATTGCATCGATCTGCGATTGGGTCAGCGCTTGTGCCGAAGCGGCGAAGGAACCGAAAGCCAAAGTGATGGCGATGGCGCCTCCCAACACTACGGTCAGAAGCGTTTTCTTGCTCTGTATTATTGTACTCATACTTTTAATTTATATATTAGCTTTTTCCGCCCCTCAATTACTTATAAAGGGAGAAGCGTAAAAAGTATTAGGGCCTTCCAAGCGTCAGCTTTAGAAGCGAAACACTCGGTCGACCGGTTTATAATTTTAAAGATCACACGGTGTGACGCGACCTTTAATTTTTTTGTTAATAATTTCACTATCCCGAAGCTTCCATCCGACCGTAAGGTCGGTATCGACACCAAGCCACGGGAGTAGTTGCACGGGTTGTGCAGTCGTTCTTTCGATTCGGACATGAACGGGACAGTGCTTCCTTTCGATGATGTGTATACAGTTTCGTGATGCGTATATTACAAACGCATCATCTACTCCTTCTTTAGATACGAGAATCCCGAACGGGAATCCGCCTCTTCAACTTGAAATCTCTTTACTTTTTAACAGAGACTTAAAACATTTGGTCATACGTCAGCGCGAAGCTTAACGTAACCTGTTTTCTTTATTCATTTGTCAAAGAACATAAACCGTACATCTAATACAGTCGTGTCGCTTTCTTTCTTTATCTATCGCTTTGCTCAAGTGTACGCAAAGATTGACTTTGATGCAAGACCTCCTGCGCCACACTTTAATCGATGCGAATCGGTTGTCGGTTCAACCGACTTAATCCGACGCATCTCTGTTATAAAGAATAACAGAAGTGGGCACCGGTGTAAACCAAACGAAGGTATCACAGGTCGTTTATGTACACCTCTCGGCAATGTAGATAAATGTGATCTGTAATGAACGGAATCAAGACGAGCCGTCTTCGCCCGTCAACTCGTATTATAGTGCCTTTTATAGTACAAAAGAAGATAGAAAGTGTGGATAACCCCCTCCCCAATTTTGCTAAATGTTTTTACATAAAGTGGAAAACAAGATTAGGGGTTAATTACTGAGTGTTCAACGCTTGGTCCAACTAGGAATGTGCTATTCGCACACACATTGAACGAGATACCTCAAGGGCAAAATTGAAGAGGGGCAAGTGTTAATAACGAAATTATAAATCCGAAATCCGAAATAATAATTAAATTAGAATACTGAAAAAAGAAAAAACATTGATATGCGAACTTCGATCTCAGGTTTGGGTAACTGCCGATATAATCTTTTAAATAAAGTGTTTTTTTAAATAACCAAAGAATAACGAGACCATCGACGCTCACCTTCTTTGTTAAGTATCCCCTCGTCCACCAACTGCAAAAGCTCTCGTTGAAGGGTTTTTACGCTACAGTCGGTAACAACGGTAGCAAGATCTCTTACGGTTATTTCTTTTTTCTCTCTCAGCAAATTAAATATGGCGGCCCTGCGTTCATTTTTGGCAACGTTGCCGATGTAACCCGAAGGGCGCACGTGGCTTCTTTTCGGAGAGATTTGTTTGGAAGTCGAAGTTTGAGAAATCTCCTTCTCTTGAGAGTCAAAGCTTCTTGATTGGGAGCTCCTTTCCGTATCGAGAGACCCGCCGGTAGATTGGTGTGGTCCTTTTTTATGTTCCGGTTTTTTGACATCAAAAAAAGATGGAGAAAAAGAAGAGTCTCCGGGTGATGTTCTTTTCTTTTCAACTACGGAGTTCGCATACTCAAGCAATGACTCAAACTCACGCTTCAAGACGGAAGCGTTCATCTCGGTTATCCTACCGGTTGCGTAAGAGATATCGAGCAAAGAGACAACATGAAGAACGCCCTCGTGAAAGATGTCCACAGCCTTTTGCGACAATCGTTCGTCCTTTAAAAAAATAGTGGCCGATAGAAGTCCCAGAGCGCTCTCACGGACATTATTCTTGAGTGGGTCTGAGTCGGACAGAATGTCCGTTACCATATAGGTCGCCATTATAAGTCGCTCCGTCTTTTTGTAGACATAGACAAAATCAGGATTTGAATCAAGAAAGCTTGCAAGGTGTTTTTCTTTCCCATCAAAAACATTTCGAATGGCTCTCTCTTCACTTTTGTTGTGGTCCGACTTTTCCATTTGTCCTTTAAATATAAGGTGTCTTTTAAACATCTCTTCCGTGTCCTTTACTGTCATATATGTCCTTTATACCACACCGACCTCTTTTTGTCCATTATATACCTTAAAAGACATTAAGCAAGTCACTGTCTTTAAAACTAAACGTTTCTTTTCCAATCCGGGGTTCTCACTCCGCACGCCCCCCAGCGGCCTTTTTTCAAGGCTTTGGGAAAAGTTTCTTGGTGTTGGCAAATGTGCTGTAAAAACTAAGTTCATTTTATGTTATATTAAACACATACGGTGCGTGATCTTTTTGAAAGCACCACTTTTTTGAGTGTTAAAAAACTTAAATACAGAAGAAGACACCGATGGCAAAAGATAAAAAGAAAAAGAAAAAAGATGTTGATGATGAAGACAGAGAACCGAGTTTGAAAGAGGACACGGTCAGAGCCATAATATCCGTTATAATGTTCGTGGCGGCGGCGTTTTTCATTCTGGCGGCCTTTGAGCTCGGAGGCGTAGCCGGTACATACTCTTACGAGTGGCTCTCCAAGCTTTTCGGTGGAGGGTATCTTTTGATACCTTTGGTTTTAATCTTGGTCGGAGTGACACTTCTTAGAAGTTTGGAGAACGCCTTCAGTAAGGTACATGTGGCAGGTGCTTTTTTGTTTTTCTTGGCGGGAGTCAGTTTAGCCGGACTCTTAAGCGAGAACGGAAACGGTGGTGGAATGATAGGAGGATGGGTATCAACCCCTCTTGAGTGGCTTTTTGACTTCTACGCCAGTTTGATATTTTTAATTGCGCTTTTGCTTATATCAATTTTTATAATGTTCAACACCTCTTTAAGGATTGAGCACTTCTCAAGACTCAAACAGTGGCTGACCCGCCCCGTGACAGGAAGAGAGGAGGACGAAGATGAGAACGAAGAGGAAGAAGAAGGTGATGAGGAGGAAGAGCCCAAGAAGAAGAAAAAGGAGACCGAAGCCCCTCCCAAGGAGAAGCCCGTCGTCATCAACGGTGAAGAAGACAAAGAGAAGGGAATTCTCTCCGGAGTGGCCGAGAGATGGAAAAGTTCAAAAAAGAAAAAGGAGGACGAGATGGACGCCCGCCTGCATTCGGAGGGGATCATGTATGAGTACTCGCCTCCCCCGTTGAATCTACTTAAGTCGGACAGCGGAAAACCGAGTGTGGGAGATGTCAAAGCGAATCTGAATATTATAAAAAGAACGCTCGCCAACTTCGGAATTCAAGTGGAGATGGACGAAGTCTCAGTCGGACCGAGTGTCACCCGTTACGCCCTAAAGCCGGCCGAGGGAGTGAAGCTCTCTCGCATAGTCGGACTTCAAAACGACCTCGCGCTGGCGTTGGCAGCACACCCCTTGAGAATAGAAGCACCCGTTCCAGGAAAGTCTCTGGTCGGAATAGAAATTCCCAACAGAGTGAAGTCCACCGTCGGCTTGGGAACCCTCTTGGACTCGGATGATTTCAAAAACTCATCAAAGTCCCTCTTGGTCGCTTTGGGCAAGGATGTGACCGGAGACATGCACTACGCCAACATCGCCAAAATGCCTCACCTCTTGATCGCCGGTGCAACCGGTAGCGGTAAGAGTGTCACCATTCACACTCTCATCACTTCCCTTCTCTACAGAAACTCACCGGAGTATTTGAAGTTCATTATGGTTGACCCGAAGCGTGTCGAGTTAACTCTTTACAACAAAATACCTCACCTTCTGACGCCGGTCATAACGAACCCCAAAGACACCATCAAAGCTCTGAAGTGGGCGGCAAAAGAGATGGACAGAAGGTACGACATACTGGAGGCCGAAGCCACTCGCGACATCGAGTCTTATCATAATAAGGTGGTCAAACCCGCGAGGAAAAAATACAAAGAGACCGAAGAGGAACATCGCGATCCTCTGAACCTTCCGGAGACGATGCCTTATATAGTAATAGTCATAGACGAACTTGCCGACATTATGGCCACCTACCCCAGAGAGCTGGAAGCTTCCATTGTGAGACTTGCGCAGATGAGCCGAGCGGTCGGAATACACCTGATGCTCTCCACCCAGAGACCCTCAGTCAATGTCATAACCGGATTGATAAAGGCCAACATTCCTGCGAGAGTGGCTCTGCAGGTCGCCTCTCAGATAGACTCGCGTACCATACTGGACACAGGAGGGGCGGAGCGCCTTTTGGGCTCAGGAGACATGCTTTATCTTTCGGGGGAGATGTCCAAACCCAAACGAATCCAGTCGGCATTCATTTCCGAAGATGAAGTTAAGAAGGTTGTCTCTCACGTAAGGAAACACTACCAAGGAGGTCTGGATGAAGAGCTTGATCTGGCCATAACTGATAACATGCCGGACAACGGTCTTTTTGATATCGATTCGGACGAAGATGAAGATGAAGATGAGTTTTACGAAGAAGCTAGAGAGCTCGTTATAGAGACGGGCAAAGCCTCCACTTCCTTTTTGCAAAGAAAGTTCAAGATCGGATACAACCGAGGGGCAAGACTCATGGACATGCTTGAGGCCCGAGGAGTCATCGGCCCGGCCAACGGCGCCAAACCGAGAGAGGTTCTGGACAAACCTTCCGACCACGGTCAAGTCGAGGTCGAGTACGACGATAACTCTCATTCTCATTGATGTTGGCAAACAGATGGAAAACGAAACTGCGGGCAATCACGGTTATTGTGGCATTTTCCGCTTTAATCATATATGGCTACTTTCAAGCTTACGACCTCATAATGGGTCCCGTGGTGAAGATAGAGTATCCGGAAAACAACCAAACGATAGAAGAGAGATCTTTTGTCTTATACGGCAAAACACGCAATGTCACACGCATAAACCTAAACGATATACCCATATTCATAAACACCGAAGGGGAGTTCAGGGAAAGATTGCCTCTGGTGGGACACCGTAATATAATAAAAATCGAGGCCTGGGATCGATTCGGAAGGAATACGGAGATTCACCACACGGTTATAAGCACGCTGGGTCCTCTCGGTATCCCCTCTCAAGAAGATATGGAAAGTCAAAGAAGCCGGGAAGAGAACGACTCGGACGACATCGAAAACGATGAGTCTCTTGATGTAATGTTTTAGAGTGTTAAATTTAATAAAATTATGGCAAAAAAAGGATCGAAAGACAAAAAAGAAAAGAGTAAGGAAGCCCTCGAAAGTACCATAGAAGAGATAAAGTCCAGGTTCGGGGAAGAAGCGATAATGAAACTCGGGGACAGGCCCAAACTCGATGTTAATGTGATATCCACCGGCTCCATAGGACTGGATAACGCATTGGGGGTCGGAGGACTCCCCAAAGGCAGAATCATAGAAATATACGGACCGGAATCAAGCGGAAAAACGACGATCTGCCTGCACGTCGTGGCCGAAGCACAAAAAAAGGGAGGAATAGCAGCGTTCGTTGACACTGAGCACGCCTTGGACCCGGAGTATTCCAAAAAGTTAGGAGTAAAGGTTTCCGACCTATTGATATCCCAGCCGGACACAGGTGAGCAAGCCTTGGAGATAGTAGAGAGTCTTGTGCGCTCCGGAAACGTTGATGTGATTGTTATCGATTCAGTGGCGGCACTGACCCCCAAGGACGAGATAGAAGGAGAGATGGGGGCACACCACGTTGGTAAACAAGCAAGGTTGATGTCGCAGGC
>SKVL01000039.1 GCA_007129455.1 Candidatus Campbelliibacteriota bacterium
AAATAAGACATCGTCACCCCGAGAGAGCCTACGCTTGAAAGACGGCTTGCATAGATGGTGTCGGCCCCGGTCGCCGCAAGGTATGCGCCGGAGAGTCCGGCCTCTCGTATAACGGCGACGGTCTGTTTACCGGAGCTCTTTAAAGTATTGGCTATCTCTTCGGCGGGAACCATATATCCGCCGTAGGAGTCTATAAGAAGAATGACAGTTTCAATATCGGCATCTTTCTCAAGTGTATTCAAATGCATCATTATGACGTCAGAGCTGACGAACCAGTCATCATGCGAGTAGGTATCGAGCTCCCCATAGAGAGTCACTATTCCGATACTTTCACCTCCTGCACAGTACCTGTACGGGGAACATACCCAGTATTCGCAGTCCCAACCGTCGAGATCCCAATCATCATAGTACCCGTAGTCGTCCCCCCAATCGTCCAAGAAATAAAACGACATCAATCCCACGCTTAACCAGTAGAATACCGCCGTAAAGAACAAAAATATCATAAGGAAGGCGAAAGACATCCTTTTGGTCCGAGAACGCCAATCCGTTGGCACTTTCTTACTGTCCAATTTTTCCATATTTACATTCTAACTTAAAAACAACCATTACTCACAATGTTTCTCCACTAAAAACCCGGACATTTAAAAGCAGATCATTCCTTGGGTGGTAGCGGAATGAATACGCTGACTCTTCTTTTGTACTCGGCAAAATCGGGATGCTCCGACATTTTCTCTTCAAGCATGGGTATACCGGAGACCTTCAGTATCAAGAATGTGATGGTCAAAGGGCCGATGACACTCCAAAGTCCGTAAGGGAACGGTGTGGCCACTATCCATATTCCCCACCAGAGCAGAACCTCTCCGAAATAATTGGGATGACGAGTGTATTTCCAAAGACCTTCCATCATTAGTTTTCCTCGGTTGGCCGGGTTCTTGATGAACCTTGAAAGTTGCGCATCGCCCACCGACTCAAAAATGAATCCGGTAAGCCAGACCAATACACCCAATACGACCAAAACGTTGAAGGAGTCGTCTGCGAACTTGTTTATGATCAAAACCGGAGAGACGATAATGAAAAGCAAGGTGCCCTGCAAAATATATATCTGCAGATAAGACCGGATATAAAACCATCTTCCCCAAGTTTCTCGGTACTTCAAATATCTATAATCCTCCGACCCTTTTCTGTAACGCCTGTAAATATGGTATGACAACCTCAACCCCCATACGGTGACCAGAGCGTTCACCAGAAAAGTCGTAATTTCGAAGTTTTGAGAAATATACAGAGAAAACCAGGCCAAAACGACAAACCCCAACCCCCAAGCCACATCGGCGATGTCGTTTCTTTTTCTTACCAAAGAAAATATGAACCAAAAGGTCATATAAACCAGTAAGATCAATGCCAGTGTTAGAAAATATTCCATACTATCTTATATAGTAGCAGTTTTTATTTCTCCTTGGAAATGCAAAAAATTCCTTTATTCTTGCAAAAAAGAAGGAATCTTCATTACTGCCGGAACCAAAATATTGTTGATCTGAAAATTAAAGCCCAGTATTGAACCGAGCTTTGAAAAGTCAGAAGAGAAAATGAGAGACAACCAAGAGCGAAAGGCCGGCAAATACTCTAAGAACCGCCAGTTTTATCTTATTTTCATTGTCCTCAAAATCCCTGAAAGGTGGCGAGAGACGATACACATTCAGCACATACCCTCTTCGAGGTATCCCCTCTATCTTTTTTTTGTAATATGGTCTTTTGGATAATCTAATGACCGACCCGGTTACCCCGGACACGATAAGAGCCCCTGCCAAGATCCAAAGAAAGATATTCATTCTCATCCTCCCATATCTTTGATGTCTTAATGTACAGATCCGTTCTTTTAACTTACTTTATTCTACAACAAGTCGTCCTTTCTGCAATTTTTTGAGTATTAATTACATGCCCAAGAATATTTGCTTCTCAATATCAACCTTCATTGATCTACCTCCCTCCCATGAAAGTGCCCATCATCCCGGAGATACCCGACGAATGGTTAATGTGTTCCACTTCAACACCGGTAAAGTCAACTATCCTTTGAATATGAGCAGGTAAAGCCGAACCGCTTACGGCATCTTTCATTTGCGACAAAGTACCTTTGGACGTTTTGCCCAGATCGATGATATTTCCGTCAGAGAATTGCAAAGTAAAATAATAAACCTTTCTCGGTGACGAGGTGCCGGTACCTCGGCCCCTGCCACTTCTGGAATTATTTGACCTTTCAAAGGTGTGATTGATAACGAGTTTGCTAAGCTTGGTGAGATCATATATTTCTTCGTTTTTGTTTCTCGGTCTTTGATTTTTGATACGTAATTCATTCGTGTCTTTGTTGAAATCCAAATACCTTTTCCCTCCTTTCAAAAAAGAAAATACACCACCGGCGGAAAACACCAGCCCTATTACCAACGCAACCACTGTTTCGGTTAGTTCTGTTTCCGAACCAATGGAAAAGATACCGAAAAGTAAAACAGCAATACCGATCAAAAGGAATATCCCTCCCAAAATATAATAAGAGGTGAACGATTGTTTCAAAATCAGTTCGTTACCCAGGTCTTTTTCTATTTTCATAATTATTCAAACTAAATCTGCTAATATATTCAATTATAGAATTTTTTTTATAAAAAATATCTTAATTTATCCACATAAGGTAAAGATAGCCCGGCTCGATAGACTAGACAGATCACTGTAAGAAATAGGCCCGGACTGATTACTTGCCTCTACTCTTCTCCCTCCTTTCCAAAGCCATATACCTTGTAGGATCGTCAGAATATCTGTAACCAGTCTCCTGTGAAAAATAATTATTTGTTTACGAAAACCTTTTTTACCTCCTCGGAATTCCTCAGATAAAACAGCCACATTATGGGAAGCCCAATGAATATGACCGGAAACAACCAGAATAAAAAGAACTGCGAAATACTAAAATGCATGAACGTAGCAGGCGCAGCCTGAAAAATTATAAATGCTATAAGGAAAAACTTACAATTTTCAGGAAATCTCCGACTTCTTTTAAAAAATAGATAGAAGAGATTAATAGAGACCAAGAAAAGCGCTATGCCGGATATAATAATGAACATTGAGATCATTAAATGCACACCCTCAGACCCCCAGGCCCCCAAAGTTGCAAAAGATGCAGCCGGAAGCAGCCCGAACCATATCAAATAGAAAAATATTAATGATAAATAAATAAACAGTAATTGTTGAATTGCGGTAAATTCCTTTTTTTGAAAAACTTTATCATCTTCGTTTATTGTCTCCCCCTCATCAATTATGTCCCTGTTCTTAAAATATCTTACATTGAATTTTTTCAGCAAACTTAAGATAAAATAAAAAACCACTGAAAGAAAAGCAGAGCCTGTTAAAAAAATGAACAAGATTAGCAAAAGATAAAAACCTTTCTTAACTTTTTCCGAATCCTCATCAACATCACCCTTAACAGCTTCCCCAAAAACACTACGCTCCAACGACACTCCTTTATCTGAAACTTGCGGTTGCCCTCCAATACCCTCAAGTCCACCGGGAGAGATCTCCCATAGCTTCTCCTCCTCTATCATTCCCGAATGACCCGGCTCTGAAAAAGCAGAGCCCGCCCCTTCTACACCCGAGCTTTGAATGGCATGGACCAAGCTTGCTCCGGAAAGAAACAAAAAAAGACCAAAAAAGATTGGAAGTATTCCTTTTTTCATTCTCACATTGTAACCATTCAAGCCCTTCCAGACAACCCTCGGTGAAGAAACTGGTATACTTTGTAATATGAAAGAGAAAAACGGCAACAACTTACTGCAAAAGATCTTCAAAGAGTTCGGTGTCAAAGACATGTACGAACTGGACAGATCAAACCTTGAATATGACCAGAAAGTCATCAAAGAAAACTTGTTCGATGAGAACGATCCGGATCTTCTGAACAACAGAATAAAAGACAGGCTCTTGGATATAGATCTTAATGAGCTGGAAAAATATGAAAGACAGATCATCCAAGGTATTTTGTGGCTCTGGTACCATCATGCCACCACAGTCGCCATCTGGAGGGATAAAGACCTGTCAAAAGCGAGAAGCCTTTGCAAAAAAGCGATTGATAACTTATATCCGGAACACCCGAACAAGATCACCCCGATGATACATCTGCTTCTTCACGGAAAAATTGAAGAAGCAAGAAGGTGGAAGGAGGAAGAAGTCGAGGAAGTGGAGAAAGAGTATGCACTATACCTACTGGAAGAATACGAGAAAGGAACTTTCAAAGAAATAGCCTATAAATAGCTTCTCCGACGGCACCCAACCTACTCTAGATCACCTCTCTTTTAAACCCAAAAAAGAAGTCACCGTCTCCCATACCTCGGGGCGAAGAAGTAGGTCATTGTGAGATGCACCCTCAACAGTGATGAGGTTCTTATTGTCCGATGGGATAGCTTCATATAACCTCATGGCCAACTCAAGCGGGACTATTTCATCAAGCGCTCCGTGAACTATGAGTATCTCTCCGGTGTGGTCCTTCAGCCATCCGGCGGTGTCATACTCTTCCCGCAAAAGCAGACTAACGGGCAAAAAAGGATAGTGGATCTTGCCAACTTCGCTCAGTTTATCAAACGGCGCCAGTAAAACGACCTTATCCGGTTTCTGAATACTCTGATGATAGGCCACAACGGCCGTACCCAGACTTGTTCCCATTAAGAATTTTCTTTCATAACCGGCTCGATCGATGAAGTTTATTACATTTTCAACATCTTTTAAGATCAACTTTCGCGAAGGCCTCCTTGTATCATTTGAATAACCGGCATACTCAACGAAAAGCAAGGATACGCCTCGGTCCTTCAATGTATCTTTGATAAAAGATCGACCACAGGCCGAGCCGGCATTTCCGTGGTAGTAAACGACAGCGGTATCGGCATATTCGTCTTTCAAGTAATACATCCTGGTGTCATTCACTCTTACCCTTTCACTGTCGGCAAAACCGGGACAGTTATCAAAATCTTGGTTGTCGGGAAAATAGATGTAGTTATTTTGGTTCAAGAACATATATATAAAAAGGATAAAAAGTGTCGCCAGCCCTATCAATACCGACTTGATCATAAAATGTTTAAAAATTTTCATCATCGTCCTGTCAGAATAGTCGGATACGAAGCAAATCCGACAAAATTAGTCGCAAAAATTTGGTTAACTTTTTTTCAGTTCGCCCTTCTTTTGGAGCGAATTCCTTGGATTACTTTCCTGTCAGCTTCCAAGATCAATTCCAAAGCATCGTAAAGATTCTCTTTTCGCCTCTTTTAACGTTCTACCTTGTGTATTAACACCGGGGATCTCTTCAACCCAAGCCAAATACCAACTACCTGATCTTTTGTAGTTGGCGGTGAACTGTTTTATCATATGGATTTATTGTACCCGGCCTTTGAGAGGCATGTCAAAATCGTCTCTTATAATGTGCAAAATGAACGTCAAAAATATAACTACACAAAAAAACTTTTTATCTTAAGGCGGACAAAAAATTTAAGTAACGTTAACTGAATAAACTCCTTATCCGCTTACTAAAAATTAAAAAGGCCGAGTACCTCGGCCTTTTCTGATTCTGAAAGATCAATGCGCCTGCGAATAAAAGAATCTGTAACGCTGTTGTCCCGATCCGTCTTCACATAGTTTAACAGCAACAAATGGATGCTCTTTCCAGTTATTTTCCCTTTTGACCTTATTCAACATGCTGTCAAACCTTGAAGAGATCAGCTTTCCGCAATCTGTCAAAAAGACATCCGGTTTCCTAAAAAACCAAAAAGCTCCGGGAACGCTTCTCGAGCAAATTCTAGGGCATTTTTAAGATCTAA
>SKVL01000059.1 GCA_007129455.1 Candidatus Campbelliibacteriota bacterium
ATCTCGGTGTTTGAAGGCATCCTTTTCTCGTCTATCGCCTCTCCGACATGCCCGAGGTCGGGGCCGTATTCTTTTGAGCACTGTTTGCGAATAACAAGAAACATCTCACGATGTTTTTTATCGCTCATTATCAAACATTTAAGCTTCTCCAGCTTCTCTTCGGTTGTGATGCCGTCAAACAACATAGAATGTCTCACTGTTGAGATTCCATGATAGTATGGTTGTGTGGAAAAAGAAACCGCCCAAGAAATATTGGATCTGTCACAGAAAGAATACGACGAATTCGCGTCTGAGTTCTCAGAGTCTCGTCAGATCTTTTGGGAAGAGCTCAAATTCCTGAAAGAATACGCGCAAAAAGGAGACCGTGTCCTTGATATCGGTTGCGGGAACGGTCGCCTTTCCGATCTGTTCAAAAATGAGGGCATGGAATATACCGGTATAGACTTTTCAGAGAAACTGATCAAGATCGCAAAAGAAGAAAGAGGCAAAAATGGAAAGTTCATCCAAGCGAACGCTCTGGATCTTCCTTTTGAGAACAACTCTTTTGATACGATCTTCTCTATTGCGGTACTCCACCACACACCTTCAAAAGAAAACCGAATGCGTTTCATATCCGAAGCAAACCGCGTGCTGAAACCCGGCGGAGTTTGCGTGCTTACCGTTTGGAACACGCTCAACCGAAAATTCGCAAAAGCTCATATAGCTCATTTTCTTAAAAAAATATCCGGTAATTCGGATCTGGACTTTGGCGACATCATTATCCCTTTCGGAAAGCAGAAAAGACAAAGATACATACACTCATTCACTAAAATAAGTCTCCGAGGTCTGTTTGAAAAAAACTACTTCTCGAACATCTCCGTTCAGAACATAAAGCGAAAAAGTGGGCACGCCAATCTGGTCGTCGTCGCGCAAAAGAAAAGAAAGTCTACCAAGGATTTTGACGAAAAATAAGGTAAAATAAAAAATATGGCCAAAAACAAAATCACAGGTATGTTTTTCGTTTTTATCTTTGTGTCGGTGTTTGTTTTGTCTGTCGGAGTCGGAATTTATTTGTGGCAAGGGTCATCCTCCCAAGAACCCTCTTTACAACCAAACGAGTTCAATGAGGCATCAGGATACATCAAAAACGTTTATGAAAGTGGAGGGAAAAGATACTTGAATATCGATTATGTTCAATGGTTAAGCGGAGAGGAAGCGATACAGGCAATGAGAGAAGATGGGGAATGTCCCATTGATGTTTATCCCGATCCAAGCTACTGCATACCTAACGGCTATTACATCAGAAACCAAGATCCGGAGATAGAAACAATAGAAATTTCAAAAAATGTTGAGATTGCCGTGCACACATACGCATCCGGAGAATGTCATGTGGAATGGGAAGAGAAAATCAGCTATGAAACATTCAAAAGTTTTTGGGAAAACGAGCCAATTTGCTCTCATATGAAAGAGATGCCTTACAGTATCGAATCTCAAAACGGAGTAGTGACGAAAATAACGGAGCAATACATACCCTGACTCCGCACACTTACATTTGAAACTTCAAATACCCTTTATCTTTCCAGAAAATTTACATTTTTTGCTAAAATTGATTCATGTTCGAAAAACCAAAAGAAGCATTCTCTGATAAGGAGAGAGAAAAAGAGGATCGTCATATTGAAGCAGAAGAAGGAAGTTCTTATGAATCAATCGACTATTTTGTAGAAAACAAATTCGATGAAGATCATGATAATCTGTTCGAAGAGATAACAGAAGGTGATGCGAGAAATCTTTTTTCTGATGAAACGCTTCGAGATCTTCATAAAATAGATGCCGGCAAACGTCTGGTTCTATTGGCCAAGGCGTCCCTTCATATAACTACAAGACCGAGCGATATTGAAAAATATCTTGACCACTTTCCGGAAGATGCCGAAGTTCTGGATAAAGTAGTGGACCTTTTTAACAGGAACCTTCCGGACGGTATTACTATGTGCTTTACTGGTCTACTTGTAAATAGGTTTCCTAAAAAAAATCTGAACAAACAACTTATCGAAATTTGCGACCGTCGAGAGCTGGCACCTGATTTTCTTTTAGATGGATACGAACATAATATGGGCAATAACAGAATCCAAAAAGAATTCGGAAAAGCCGCTGATGGATATGTTGATGCAAGTCGTGAAGCGGCTGAGTTATCTATTGCAGGAAATAGGCCTTTTGAAAATCGCAACCCTTTTGACACACCCGAATTTGAAACATTGGAAGAACACGAGAAATCAAGAATGTTACGGACATGCTTAGGCGCAAAGCAGTTAAGATTAGTTCTTGATGAAGCTTTAAATAGCACCTTTACAAAAGAACTTGTTGACTCTGATAACAAAAAATCAGGTTCAATTAATACTTATGATCCGGCACATTCAATAATATACGGCACGATTCACAGTAACTCTTCTTACGAACGTTCTTCCTCGTTCTTTGAACACATGATGAGTTCCACTGCCGAAATCGGAGGATACGTAGAGGAATATGCTGACGAAAAACTCACACTAGCCGTAATAGAAGCTTTTAGCAAAAGAGAACCAGATTCGGAAAATGTCTCACTTTTGGTTGAGTTCTGGAATAAAAACAGAAACCCCATATTCGGAAACGCTGTTGCCGAGGCGCTTACCGTACAAGGACCGGAACAGGCGGCGCAAGAGATAATGGAACTCATAAGGTCGGATGTCCGCAACAAAAATGCTTTAGCGTCCATTCTATACCGACTGGAACTCGGAAAGATGGGTATATCTGAAGAAGGAGTCCGGTATATGGGTCGTCTGTATAACCTCGGTGAGATGAATGATCCGAACTTTTTTGTTAACCGGTTAACCGCGGATGGAGATGTGGGAGTCTTTGATGATGAAGAAAAGATGAAAGGGTATTTCAACCTTGGTGACCTGTCAGACGAACAAGAAAAGATAAACACCGAAGTTATGGCAATTACCTACGAAACTCTTTTCAAAGATCGCGGTGAAGTAAGTGAGGAAGAGAAGGTTTTAAGAGAAAGTTTCATAAAAGAGTTCACAGAAAAATATTTCGAGCTGTATAACGATAAATTCTATAATAAAACGGGTGCAAGGTTTAACAATCTATCCTTTGAAGAACAAGGATGGTTTCTTTCGTTCGTAAACGAAAACGGTCCCGAAGTTCAGGAGAGAGTATATGATTTCGTTAAAAAATACGGAGAAGAAGGAATGCGCTCATTCCTTTCGATGGAATTTGACCGAAAAATGGGATTTCATTTAATTGAACGCGTAAATGAAAGCGAAAAGGGTTCCAATATAATAAATCTGTACAACAATCTTGTCATAGGAACAAGAAATGCCATAAAAGAGCTTGGAGAAGAAGTTCCGCCTGAGGTCAAAAACAAACTGGAAAATAACCTAATGAAGAGGGCTAAAGATATTTTGGCAAGCGATCTTTCTGATGAAGAAACATTGAAACAACTTGAACAGGTCAGAGAGGACAACATCATATTCACATCCTCCTTTATAACTTTCACAAAAGAGGGTCTGCTCAAAAAAGGCGAGGACATTGAATTATTAAGATCAGCATCCTTCGAATCGGTCTCTCCTTCGGATCTTTCACCGACTGACAGGCGTATTATGTTGAAGATATTTGATCAGAACTGGAAGAACGAAAAAGAAGAGTTTGTTTCAAAAATAAGATCCTCTCTTGAAAGATCGTTCAGCAATCCGAGATCAACTTTTCTTACACTACGCCACAACAACAAGGTTGTCGGTTACGCCAGATCGGATGATAATACAGACACAGACGAAGCACACATTTATCTGGGTTCATTTAATGTCGATACCTCCTATCAAAACTCAAAGATAGGAGGTTTTATCCATAAAAATTTAATTATGGAATCATTGAAAAAACATAACCGAATAGAGGCAGACTGTGATCCGTACTCCGATGAGAGCAAGTATTATCTTCGTGATTTCGTTGCAACCGATTTCTATCTTGCGGAAGATGTAAAACCAAGTTTCCGCATTGTTTTCGATAAAGAAAAATTTCAAAAAACAACATACTCTCATCTAAGCGAAGAAGAAATTATTCAATATGCCAAATCAAATGATTTAAAAAATGGAGAGATCGTCATCAGAGAAATTGATGATAACGATCAATTCAAAGAACTGAGCAAGGGGATGGTCCTGACCCGCTACTTTGACTCGAAACAAACCGGAAAAACATACGGTGTGTTTGAAAAAGAGCAAATAATTCTAAAAACAACTTAGAGAACCTCTCCACCGCTCAATCTCCACAAACTCTCAAAAAGATACTTGTGAGTATTGGCAATATGTTGATCAGTGATAATTATTCCCACAAAATAATCGTCGGTATCGGTAATGTACGAGATCTTGTTGTCATATATTTGCATAGTGGTCTGAAACGGAGGCATTTTTTCTTTTGCACTGATAAGTTTGGTCTTTGTTACCTCACCTTTATAAGAGCTTAGGAATTTTCTTGCTTCCGGAGAATCAATAACAAGTCCCCTTTTCTTTACTCCGTGGTGTTCACGTAACGCAGCATATTCGATGTTAAGCTCCGGCTTTTTCTGAACAGCTTTAAGATCAGCGTAGGTTAAGATCTCCTCGGTGGCATTTAAACTATCCATAAGAACTTCCCAAACTCCATCCTCTCCTTCGTAAAATTCAACCCCCGGCCTTCCAACGCTCATATTGAAAAGAGACGAAAGCTTTCCCGAAGTTGTTATGAACTGCCTTTTTATGTACTCAATGTTTGTTTTCTTCTCATCTATCATCTTGTTTATCGCAACCGGATGTTTGGGAGCGAACTTGGCGACTTTACCGGGTTCATCATTCTTTTCCACCAGATCAAGTTCTATTAACTCTTCAAGTAATTTATAAACCATCGGCCTGGACAGTGAAGCTTCTTTTGAAACTGAACTTGCTATATTTCTGGCCGGCGATTCACCAGCCCTTAAAAGAATCTCATAAACGATTGCCTGTTCTTTGGAAAGACCCGTGTCTGTTATTTCCTTTGTATATTCCAACTTTGTCATACCCTTATGTTATCATTTATATTGTTATTGTCAATACATTGTGACAATTATTTGTTGATAACTAAACAATATTTTGTTTAAGAATATGAATTTTCTTAATATTTTGACAGTTTTAGTAATTACTTCTTGACAATATATCATTACTCTTGTATATTTTGGTCAGATAAAAAAGAGACCTGAGAACAGAGAAGAAAAGCACGGTCTCTTAAGGAGAGAGTACATTCAAAATATGGGGATCGGGAGAGAGAAACAAGAGCCGAGAACTCGCGCTTGGAAAACCAAGCCGGTGACTACAGCCGAAAGTGTGGGAAGAAAGGAGTTTGAGGACTACCCTCTTGTTGATCCTTCACGATTCGTTTGCACGAAGTATGGAGTAGGCCGCAAACCCACTCCGCCGGCTACCTTTGTCATATGGTGACAGTGGCCGAATACTCCACCCGTTGAATTCCGAACATAAGGTTCGGAGGGATATCGGCCGGACGCAAGTAACTAACCACTACTTGTTTCCGGAAATATCCTTATCAAGGAAAAGTGTCCCGGAAGGAGAGAGCCGGGGCACGGTAAGGAGAGAGTGTTCTTTAAAAACTAAAGAGGAAAGGAAGACCCATAACTTCCTCCTGTCTGATCTTGCCACCACTTGAGGTTGCTAAAAGGTAACTTCAAGCGGTGGTAAGATTTCAAAAATTTAAACCCCATGGTGGAGTCGGCACTGGATGTCGAACAAACGGCCGGTGAGAGTCCGGCGACCGTTGGGGGAATAAGGAGGAA
>SKVL01000043.1 GCA_007129455.1 Candidatus Campbelliibacteriota bacterium
ACACACTTTCTCAAAAAAATATTGGGCAATTCCGACCCTGACTTCGGCGACAGCGTAATTCCTTTCGGAAAACGGAAAAGAAAAAGATACATACATTCATTCACTAAAAAGAGTCTTAAAAGTTTGTTTAAAGAAAACAATTTCTCGGACATCTCCGTCCAAAATGTAAAGCGAAAAAGCGGACACGCCAATCTGGTCGTTGTCGCGCGGAAAAAGGACTCATCAGATATTTGAACAAAAAAATGAGGTAGAATGAAGATATGGTCAAAAAAATAATTATTGGTATATTTTTCACTTTTGTCTTTATAATACTGCTTGCCTTGGTCATAGGAAGTGTCTCTTATATTTGGCAAAGGTTGTCCTCTGAAGAGATCGCCGGCCCGGCAGACGAGACCGAAAAAACTCTGGTATACATTAAAGATGTTTACGAAAGTGCCGGGGAAATATTCCTTGATGTTGACTTTGTGGAGTGGCTGGAAGGAGAAGAAGCGATAGAGGCCATGAAAGAAGATGGCGAATGTCCTCAAGATGTTTATCCCGATCCAAGCTACTGCATACCTAACGGCTACTACATCAGAAACCAAGATTCTACCGTGGAAACATTACGGGTTTCAAAAAATGCCGAATTTACCGTACATACATATGCATCCGGAGAATGTCATGTGGAATGGGAAGAAAAAATCAGTTACGAAACATTCAAAAGTTTTTGGAAAGAAGACCCGCCCTGCCTTCATTTAAAAGAAATGCCTTACAACATTGAATCCCGAAATGAAGCGGTGGTAAAAATATCAGAACAATACATTCCGTAATGTTTAAAAACCCCCAGTTTTTTATGAATTGTAGCAGAATCAAAAACTATATTTTTTTTACAGAGATACCTTCTACTTTAGAAAAATCTCTATAATTGCGGGTAATAAGTGTAGAACCGGTAAAAAGAGCGGTAGCGCCAATTACGCTGTCAGGGGTTTTAATGCCATATTGCCTCCGAAGAAAACCGGCAATACGCGCTATCCTTGAATCAAGCGGAATTATCGACATAATATTTAAAAATTGGTCAATATTTTTTATGTCTTTGTCGGTTAACACGGAAAGACTAAAAAGTTCCACCTCGGTTATGGTAGAGATTTATACGGGGGCATTTTCTCTAAAAATCTGCTCAATTACAGGAATAGCACGAGTATCGCCTTGCAGATAATAAATAATGGTATTTGTATCAAAGGTATACATTTATACTTAAGCGCCACAAAGCTTATTGATTCCATTCTTTGCGAATTCTATTTAATTCTTTTATAGGCTCCGGTTTTCGTTCTTTCCAAATACCCTTTACTTTTTTGGTAATAACAATTCGCTTTTTGGGATCTATCAGAGGTTTTTGAGTACTTTGATTTTTGATTTTTACATAATTTTTCATAGATTCATTCTATTTTAAATGGATGGAAAGTCAAACTTATCAGTAGTCCTTTCACAACCTGAGACCGGTTGTCTGACGAGCCCTTATGAGAAGTACGGCAGGGCGAAAAAGAGTTCTTTGAGAAAAATGGAGTTTTTTTGAATGCTAAAAAGCTTTCTTTATTGTGATAGTTATGGTTTAATAATTGTCGCACTTTCACACCTACGACACAGAAGACATACTTGGCGTGCATTCCCATGCACGACCTCTTCAGTCGTGCACGGGAAAAATCTCTCTCCGTGCACGTTTTGTACGTCTTCTGTGTTGTGGGTTTGAGACTAAAAATACTCCATTAATAGTTCTCAAGAGCTTAATTTTCGGATCTGCTCCGATAATCCTCCACCGCGGCTTTGAGTCCTTCTTGAGCCAAGCCGGCACAGTGAACCTTGACCTGTGGCAAGGAGCCGAGTTCATCTACAATGTCTTGAAAGGTCATCTTCAGAGATTTCCAGCGGTTTTTCTCTTGTATGTATAAAAAACATATAATTTTTTGCTAAAATAAATTTATGTTCGAAAAACCAGAAAACACGACTTCTGAAAAAAAAGAACAGCAAGAACTGATTACTGATCCAAAGGGCATGTCTGAAGAAGACCTTGAATCCTACGCAAAGGATTTATTCAACAACAGATCCAAGGGTCTTTCTCAAGAAGAATTTAATAGAGAACTCAAATCGTTATTGACAGAGATGTCTCAAAGAAGCGTCTTTCCGGAATTATTCTTTTTTAACGTAGCACCGGAAGCTACCTCGAAAGAAGAAAGACTGTCCGGCAAATCGCCTCGGGAAAAAATTTATCGCTCTATTTTTGAATTATGTAGAGATGAAGAATTCAAAGAAAACGATAAATTCAAACAAGTTATTTACGGTTTACAAAGTGTTTTTGGTCAAAACCTCCAATTAATAGAACCTTCCGCTGTATTAAAAACATTTAAAGACACAATGTGGCGAAAAGATATTCCGTCAGGCATCAAAGACAGATTTATAGACGACATTACACAGGTTCTTGCTTTCTACAGTGCCGATAAATATAAAGATGAACTTTTGAAAAACCTTGACTTTCAAAATACGGGAAATTATACCGAAACAGCTCATACCCTCGAAGCTCTCAAACGGCTTTGGATATCAGGACATCAAGGATATGCAGAAGACACGGTACCCGATTTCATTCTTCAGGCACTAAGTAAAATAGAAGAAACGCCGGAGGCAAACTATCTGCTTTCAATTCGCGCAAAGGAGATCCTTTCCACACTAAAAAAAAGCGAAAACTTTCCAATGGAAACCAGAAACGAGATCGCTTTTGAACTCTCAAAAGGAAGGTATGCATATTACGAGAATAACGAAAACCTGACATTGCTACCTGAACATGATAACGAATTCAAATATTGTGTTTTACCGATCGAAGAAAAAATAGATGAGTTAATCAATCTAAGTGAAGAAAAGAAACAAGAGATGTTGTTTGATTACGAATATTTGGTCTCTGGTCCGGTAAGAAAAATGATCCAACGTGAATTTGATTTCAACTTAAAAGACCTCTCTATTCAAGAACAGTTTTATTTTCTCAACTACTTAAAACGCGTAACGGTCTCCGGCGCAGAAACAATGAAACAGTTCACCTCTACTCATGGAGTGGACGGCATGCGAACATTTCTTTCTCTTGAGCGAGGAGAAGAAACCTTGGGAGACGACATTGTCGCATTCGGTCAACATACTGAGATAGCCAAAACAGTATTCAAATATTATGGAGAACTGCTTGACAGAGCCGAAAGAGCCGAAGCCTTGGTAAAAGAAATATCCGACCATGAAGGAGAAATTCTTACCGAAATGTCAAACCAGGTTCGCGAGAACATAATAAATAGAGCCCAAAGGGACCTTGAAGAAGCTGTCAGAGCCCATGATCCGAGTGAGGTTGCCAAAAGACTGGAAACCTACAATGCCGAGGCGAAAGAATACGTCGCTCTACTTCAAGAAGTTGGAGCCGGAAAGATCGAATCAATTCCATCTGACTTACTGACCCCAAAAGAACAAAAGGAAATGCTGGAACTATTGCGAAGAAACTTTAATGAGGCCTACCCAAACCCGGAAGATAAGGAATTCAAAGCAGAGGTTGCTTATTCCCTAACTAAAAGCTTTTCGAATCCGAACACCACCTTTCGAGTGCTTCGTGACCACGAAAAGATTATCTGTTTTAATCGCTTTGATATCCTACATAACATCAACGGACGGAAAGTTTCCTATTTCGGCTCTTTTAATGCCGAACCCGCATACAACGGAGTCGGTAGCGTCGTGCTCGATAAAACAGTTAAAGATCAATTGGAAAAGGGTCATCCAATAATGGGCTACTGTGACCCGGAACAGAATATTACTAAAAAATACATTGAAAAGGGGTTTACTGCGATCGGTCTTTATGAATTAGCCGGCAGACCAATTTTGGAAATTTGGCGCTCCAAGGACTCGGATGTGCTACTGGAAAATAAAAATAGGTCAGTTGAAGATCTTTTAAATAAAGACAATGATTCAAAAGACATTTTGGTACGTGAGAAGTCTGAACCTGAAAACTATGATGAACTAAAAACCGGATTAGCACTCACTCGCTACTTTACCCACCAAAAAAGAACGTACTTGGTATTTGAGCCACTTCCAAAGAACCTCCAAGACACTTTCACCCGTCCAAAAGAAGAGGTTCAAAAAGCCGCTTAAATCACCACCGCCCCACTGCTCAATCTCCAAAGACTTTCGAAAAGATATTTGTGGGTATTGGCTATGTTTTGATCGGTAATAATGATTCCTACAAAGTACTCGTCCGTAAGCGTGACGTACGAGACCTTATTATCATAAATCTGCATAGTGGTCTGAAACGGGGGCGTTTTTTCCTTTGCGCTGATAAGCTTGATCTTTGTCGTTTTTGAGTCTTTATAAGACCTCAGAAACTTTCTCGCTTCCGGAGAATCGATCACAAGTCCTCTCTTTTTTACCCCTTGATGTTCACGCAAGGCGGAATATTCAATATTCATTTCCGGTATGTATTTTTCAATAGCTTCAAGGTAAGCCTGGTAAGGATCATTGGCAGGACTAAATTCTTGTTCTGTTCCTGCCGCCTCTTCTAATTCTATTCGCCCTGTATCAACTGCATCAGTTGGTGACTGGTCCTGGTTAGTAATAATTAGCACAGCCGCTGCTAATGATATAACCACTGCTAAAACCGATAATTTGTACTTTAATGCCATAAAAACCACTCCAAGTATTAGAATTTCTTCCTTTATTCCATATATTATAACATATAGATTATTGATCTGGCAGAGATCCTGAAGAGAAACAAGTTTGACTTAATTGGGCGTGAAATAATTAACGGTAAATAACCTCTGCAAGAAATTACTGAGGTTTTGCGATATATGCTATTACAGAAAGCATAATGTCATGTTACTTTCTTTAGCGATACAGGAACCGACTTTAAGGCCGGAAAACCACTGATCTGATCCCTCGGTTGATCGGGAATAAGCTCACTGACATTGCCCTTATCAAACCCGTGTGGAACCTGCACAACTCCCTTTAAGATTGCTTCGGGTTCTTTCACCAGGGCTTTCATAGTAAGTGAACCCAAATCTGAAGTAATATGTACCAGGTCTCCATCTTCTATCCCAAGACTTTCGGCATCTTCGGCATTAATCTCAATAAGTGGTTCAGGCATAGCTTTACTCAGCTTAGGTATATTATGATAACAGCTGT
>SKVL01000016.1 GCA_007129455.1 Candidatus Campbelliibacteriota bacterium
CACCTTCTCCTCCACGCTCTCTATCATGACTATATTTCTGTCGGCGGCGACCCTCCGGTGGTCTTCCAAAAGTTTCTTTAAAATCTCCGAGAGGTCTATCTCTTTGTTCAGCTTCCGGAGTGAGTTTTCCTGATCGGAGACAGTTGTCAGTAGATTGACAAGCTCCAAGATGTTGTCGGCGGCGCTTTCGGCCGTCTTAATGCGTTCGAACTTTTGATCCTCGGGGAGATTCGGGATCCTCAGGTCGTCCAATGCCCACTTGACCCGGGTCAAGGGGGTCCTGAACTTGTGGGTGACTACGGTTATGAACTCGTACTTCAAGGCTTCGGAGGCCTGCATACCGTGCCAGATATATAGTCCCAAAAAGACCGCCAAAAGTGAGAAGACGGCCGGAATGAGCCACAAGGAGAGCATCGGGTAGTCGTCCTCCAAGAAGCGACTTACCAAAACGACAACGCTCAAGAGTGCGGTGGTCAAAGCGACGACGACGCCGTAGAAAAGGGCCTGTTTGGCGATTACTTTAATCTCCATCAAATCGTAGCGAATGATGGCGTAGCTGGTGAAGGCGGAGATGAAAAACCCCGCAAATGTGGGGCCCAAGAATATGAAGTTGTTGTTCTCCCAAAAGACCGGAATGGCAAAGTTGAATAACATACCCGAATTGCAACCCAAAAACAGCCCGATAAAAATATAAAAGATGGCCCTTCTGTTAGAGACCCCTTTTTCGTGTCTTAACTTGTAGATGAAGTTAAAGACGGACCAGCCAAAGTAACAGAAGACGATAAAGTAATTTAAATAAAAACCCCAACCCCACTCTATCTCTCCTTGTAGTTCGATGAAACTGAGAGAAATCTGTTCAGCAAAACATAAGGGTACCAAAATGAAAGTAGGCAGACTGATAATGGCCAACTTAGACCAAGATATCCTCTCATCGTTCTCGGGAAAGACATAGGAGAAGTAAACGAAGAAAGACAAAAAGACCGCCGGTCCGACAAAGGCCATATTAAGCCAGAAGTTGAGAGCATCGGGTTCGTGCGGAATGACAAAGAGCACGAAGTTTGCGAAAGACCAAACGAGAAGACCCACAACCATACCGAAGTAGGACTTGTTTATTCTACTTACGGGGTTTTTAAGGAGTACCCAGACACCGAAAAACAAAATGAAGAGATTCGGAATCACTATTAAAACGCCGGCGATGGTTGGGGTCATATATTTTCAATTAATGATAATGCTTTAATCTTGATCTTCCCCGATCGTTTTTTTGTATATCGGCATCTCAAAGAAGAAAGTACTTCCCTCGCCATCGCCTTCGGAGTGGAAGCTTATCTTACCGTCCATCTCGTCAACTATCCTCTTGGCAATGTAGAGACCCACCCCCATTCCTTCGGTGTCCTCGAGCCGTGCCTTCTCCCCCCTGAAGAAGGTGGAAAAGACCAAGTTCTGAGTTTTCTTGTCCATTCCGATACCGGTGTCTTTGACTTGGAAGTGAGCTTTATCTCCGTCGGAGATGAGTGCGACGTTGATCTTGCCCCCTTGTTTGGTGTACATAACGGCGTTCTCCAACATTACACTCATAACGAACCTGGCTCGGCTCTTATCGGCAAAGACAATTATCCCGTCCTCCACATTCTCTTCCGTGACGATGTTCTTCTCGGCGGCGACCCTTCGGTGCTCTTCCAGTAGCTTCTTTAAGATGGCGGAGATGTCTATCTCTTTGTTCAGGTTCTGAAGTGCGTTCTTCTCTCCGGAGACGGTCGTCAGGAGGTTCACAAGCTCCAAGATGTTCTGGGCGGCATTCTCGGCCGACTTTGCGCGCTCAAGTCTCTGATCTTGAGGCAGATCCGGAATTTTTAGATCGTCCACCGCCCACATCACCCGGGTCAAGGGAGTCCTGAACTTGTGGGTCACCACGGTGATGAACTCATACTTCAAAGCCTCGGAGGCCTGCATACCGTGCCAGATATATAGTCCCAAAAAGACCGCCAAAAGTGAGAAGACGGCCGGAATGAGCCACAAGGAGAGCATCGGATAGTCGTCCTCCAAGAAGCGACTTACCAAAACGACAACGCTCAAGAGTGCGGTGGTCAGAGCGACGACGACGCCGTAGAAAAGCGCCTGCTTGGCAATCACTTTTATGTCCATAAGGTCGTAGCGGACGATGGCGTAGCTGGTGAAGGCGGAGATGAAGAAGCCCGCAAATGTGGGGCCCAAGAATATGAAGTTGTTGTTCTCCCAAAAGACCGGAATGGCAAAGTTGAACACAGCAGCGGAGTTGAAGCCCAAAAAAAGACCGGCAAAAATGTAAAGAATGGCTCTTCTGTTGGAGACCCCTTTTTCGTGTCTTAACTTGTAGATGAAGTTGAGGACCGCCCAGCTCAAATAACAGAAGGTGACAAAGTAATAGAAATAAAAACCCCAACCCCACTCTATCTCTCCTTGTAGTTCGATGAAACTGAGAGAAATCTGTTCAGCAAAACATAAAGGCACCAGAACAAAAATCGGCAAAGCGATCAAGGCGAATTTGGACCAAGATATCTTTCTGTCGTTCTCGGGAAAGACATAGGAGAAGTAAACGAAAAAAGGAAGGAAAACCGCCGGTCCGACAAAGGCCATATTGAGCCAGAAGTTGAGAGCCTCGGGCTCGTGCGGGATGACATAGAGCATGAAGTTCGCAACAGACCAGATGAGAAAGCTTATAACAATGCCGAAATAGGACCTGTTAATCCTGCTGCCCGGGTTTTTGAGAAACACCCAAAGACCGAAGAAGAGAACAAAGATACTGGGGACTGTTATGAGGATGCCTGCGATCGTTGGATTCATATGTTTTTAATAACCGATCAAAATGATCGAAGATCTTACTCTCCCTCGGAGGTCTCTTTATAGATTGGTAGCTCAAAGAAGAAGGTACTACCCTCGCCTTCGCCTTCGGAGTGGAATCCTATACTGCCATCCAACTCGTCGACTATCCTCTTGGCGATGTAGAGACCCACACCCATTCCTTCGGTGTCCTCAAGACGCGCCTTGTCCCCTCGGAAGAAAGTTGAGAAGACCAAACTCTGCGTTTTTCTGTCCATCCCGATACCGGTATCTTTGACCTGGAAGTGGGCTTTCTTACCGTCGGAGGTCAAAGTGACATTTATCTTGCCCCCCGGCTTGGTGTACATTATGGCGTTTTCCATAAAAACACTTATAACAAACCTGATCCGACTCTTCTCGGCAAAGACCATCACCCCATCCTCAATACTCTCTTCCAAAACAATGTTCTTGTCGGCGGCTGTCCTTCGGTACTCTTCCAAAAGTTTCCTTAAGATGGCGGAGATGTCGATGTCATTGTTCATATTGTGAAGGGCGTTCTTCTCATTGGAGACGGTCGTCAGGAGGTTCACAAGCTCCAAGATGTTCTGAGCGGAGCTCTCTATGGATTTGACCTGATTCTTCTCCGACTCGTTCAAATCGGCAACCTTCAAGTCATCCACCGCCCACATCACACGGGTCAAGGGGGTTCTGAACTTGTGAGTCACCACAGTGATGAACTCATACTTCAAAGCCTCCGAGGCCTGCATACCTCGCCAGATATATAGCCCCAAGAAGACCGCCAAAAGTGAGAAGACGGCCGGAATGAGCCAAAGAGAAAGCATCGGGTAGTCGTCCTCCAAGAAGCGACTGACCAAGACAACAACGCTTAAAAGAACCGTTGTCAGACCTACGGTAACACCATAAAAAAGCGCCTGTTTGGCGATCACTTTTATGTCCATCAGATCATAACGAACTATTGCGTAACTTATGGCAACACTGACGACCACTCCCGAAAGTATCGCTCCCAGAGACAGAAAACGGGTCTCGTCAAAGAAACTGGGAAGAAAAACATTAAAGACCGAACCCAATATGATACCGGCCAAGAACCCGAAGAACACTATCATTATGGACCGTCTGTTGGTATTCCCCCTTTCGTGCTTAAGTTTGTAGATGAAGTTAATGATGATCCATAAAGAGAACAGAATCAAAAGTATGTTATATACATTGGCTCCCCAGTCCCACTCGATCAAAAACCCGCCTTCCGGCCTGGGTTCATAACTTCTGATTATGGTCATACCCCAAACCAGAACCGTCGACACGGCCGGAAAACTGAACATCAAAGCAATCTTCGGCCACGAGACCTTTTTTTCGCTTTCGGGGAAAATGTATGAAAAATAAAGAAGAAAGGCAAAGAAAAATGCCGGGGGCACATACGCCAATGTTCCCCAAAATCTCAATGCCTCACTACTGTCGGAGAATATCCAAAAGAAGAAGTGTGTAAAAGTCCAAAAAAAGGCGCTAAAAGAGATAGCCAAGAAGATGCGATTTATCCTGCTTTTGGGGTTACGCGAAAAAACCCAAAAACCCAGAACCAGAAAGAAAATTGTCGGGATCATCACTCCTACTGCTGTGGTAAACGCGGTCATATTATTGTCTCTTTATTATAACAAAATAAACTTGCGATCGGATCCTCACCTCTCGGTCTCTGTCCGGCTCGACTCCGCCTCAACTTTCTTGCTCAAGGGGATCTTGAAAAAGAAAAAGCTGCCTTTACCCTCTCCGGCGGATCTGAACCCCATCTCCCCACCCATCTCGTCAGCTATCCTCTTGGCGATGTACAGACCCACCCCCATTCCTTCGGTGTCCTCCAGCCGTGCCTTCTCCCCTCTGAAGAAGGTGGAGAAGACAAGATCCTGTATACCATTGTCCATACCGATGCCGGTGTCCTTGACCCAAAAGTACACCTTGTCACCTTCGGAACTCAAGGCAACATTGATCTTTCCTCCGGAAGGCGTGTACCTGACGGCGTTATCCACCAACGCGTTCATAAGGAACTTCACTCGACTGTCGTCGGCAAAGACGAACACTCCGTCTTCTACACTCTCAACCAAGACCAAACCTTTGTCGGAGACATTTTTTTTGTGCTTCTCCAAAAGTTCTTTCAATATTTCGGAGACATTGATGTTCATACTCAGATCCCGGAGCGCGTTCCGTTCGTTGGAGACGGTCGTCAGGAGGTTGACTATCTCCAAAA
>SKVL01000003.1 GCA_007129455.1 Candidatus Campbelliibacteriota bacterium
AAATTTTAATTGAAAATCTAAACTAAAACCATATGGTAGATGCACAAAACAAGCCCTTATTTCATGTTGCCATAGCGGTCGGGACACTTCTGGCGGTTCTTATCCCGTGGTTTTTTATGGCTGACGGGACTGCGCTTACGGGGGAGAACCTACGACTGATGTCTAGGTTTGTAGCTATTGTGTCTTTCGTCCTCCTTTTTTTGGTGATGATAATCGGTCCGATAATGAAACTTTTTCCAATCCTCTTTCCCAAATGGGGAGACTTTCCTTGGAACTGGAGGGCGGAGCTCGGTATTTGGTTTGCCGTTTGGGCCGTGATACACACTCTTTTCATCTTTGCTTTAAGGGACTGGGATGTGATCGGTTATATTTTAGGGATAAGCCCGTGGGCCTTCGGTGCCTTGGTTGCGACTGTAATGGCGGTGATTCTGGCAGCGATATCTTTCAGAGGAGCAATAACTTTTCTGGGTCCCGATTCTTGGAAGTGGTTGCAAAACTATTTCACATATGTAATCTGGTGGCTTACGATAGTTCATATTGTTGATCGCGCGCTTATTCGACCGGGCTTCCCCTCCGGAGACCCCATCCATTGGGTTCTCTTGGCCATGGTTGTTATAGTGCCCGTCCTTCAGCTTGCCGGTTTCATAAAAACAGTTCGTGAATACAGAAAGGGTCTTAAAGAAAAGACCGACAATAATAACAAAGAGGTCACAAACTAATAAAAAAACACCCGCTTTTGGACAAAGCGGGTGTTTGATTTAAAATCTCTATTTACTTTCCTCCAGTATTTTTGCAACATCCACAGGGTGAATTTCGCCCAAAAGTTCTTCGTTTGAAGGCTTGTCTTCTTTATAGAAAACTCCCAATGGGATGTTGTTTTCGTTGGCGTAGTCCCACTCTCGAGATTTCTCGCGCGCCTTATCCAAGGGCAGGTACTCTTCTTCCATCTCGTAACACCTCTCATTATAGACGGGAAAGGTGTTGTACCAGACGACACAGGGCTGTAATACTTCTATAAATGAAAAGCCTTTGTGTTGCATTCCTTCCAAAATAAGTCTCTTTAAGTGCTCCGGTTTACCCGAGTACCCTCTGGCGACAAAAGTGGCTCCCAGAGAGAGTGCGACGTCAAGAGGGTTCATGGGGTCTTCGGTTGTTCCTTTGGGACTGGTGGTACCGACATAACCCTTGGGACTGGTCGAGGTGGCTTGGTTCACGGTCAAGGCGAAGACTCTGTTGTCATGAACGATAACCGTTATATCGGAGTTTCTTTTCGCGGCGTGGATAAAGTGAGACACTCCTTCATCATAAGTGTCGCCATCTCCGACCATGCACACAACGTTTAGGTCTCTGTTGCCTATCTTGATTCCCGTCGCCACGGGAATCGTCCTTCCGTGTAAGGCGTAGACACTGTTTAAATTCATATAGTCGGATATCTTTCCATGGCACCCTATTCCCGATACGAGAACCGTTTTGCTTGTGTCCATTTCGGATACGGCTTCCTTAAAGGCATTTTGTATTCCGAAGTTACCACATCCGGGGCACCATGTATTTTTTGTGGGTAAAATTAAATTATCCATATTTAAAATATTAGTTGCTTATTTTTTCTTGTAATTCTCTGTGTAGACCCTCGACTGTGAAAGGCCTGGCATCGTATTTGAGTATCTTCTCATCTACATTAATCCCGTGCATTTTCATAACCTGAGTGAGTTGCCCGGTGGAGTTTAACTCCACGCAAATGACCCTCTCAGAACCTTCCAAAGCCTCTCTCATCCTTTTTTCCGGGAAAGGTTGCAAGACCATCGGTTGAATCAGTCTGACGTTCATGTCTTTAGCTGCTTCGATAATCGCTCCTTTGGTTGAACCCCAGAAGACGACCGCGGTGGGGCCTTCTTTGTAAACTTTTACGGTCTCCAAAACCTCAAGTTCTTCTCTGAGTCTCTCTCCCTTGCGAATCCTTTTTTCCACCATCTCTTTAACTTCCATGGGAATCTCCGTTGATATGCCGTCTTTTGTGTGTTCGTAGCCGGTAGCTTTGACGGTAGATTTCCCGCCCGGGAAAACAACGGGAGATATATCATCTCCGTCGTAACGTTTATAGTTTTTGTCGTCATGTCCTTCAACAATATCTTCTTTCTCTATTTGGTATTGACCTTCAAGTCCGTAAGTGTTTTCAGAGAGCTCTTTGTCAATAATCAATATGGAGGGCATCTGGTACCTCCACGCCATGTTCAGCGCCTTTCCTCCCCAGTAGTAAGCCTCATCGGCGTCTCCTGGTGCTACAACCAGTCTTTCAAAGTCACCGTGTCCCGAGTTCAGTGCAAAAAGGAGATCTCCTTGTGCCTGATAAGTCGGTACTCCCGTTCCGGGCCCCATTCTCTGACTTAGTACGATAAGGAGGGGAGTCTCCGATTGAGCGGAAAAGCTGATACTTTCGGTCATCAAAGCAAAACCCCCTCCGGAGGTTGAAACAATGGTTCTTTTGCCGGAGTAGGCGGAGCCGAGCGCCATGCTTACCACCGATATTTCATTTTCCGGCTGACAGGTTCTTATTCCCTCAGTCGATGTTAAAAAACTGAAAACACCCGTGGCGGGTGTCATTGGGTAAGATATACACACTTCCAAGCCCGCTTTTATTGCTCCCAATGCTACCGCCTTGTTGCCTGAGACTAAAGGGGCAGGTTCATTTCCCGATTCAGCCATCTCATTTATTTTTTCAGTCTTGTTGAAAGCAACTTCCGCAACTCGTATATTTTTCTCGGTTTCTTTATTGAACTCTTTTTCAAAAACAGCTTTTATATTTTCCCACTCCATTCCCATTATCTTTGCGAAGGTAGAGATGAGGGCTGTATTTTTCATCAATGAAGTTCCCTCCGACTCACTAAGAATTTCATCTATCGGTACGGCGACTGTTTTGATGCCGTCTTTTTGAAGGAGTTCGGTAATAGTTATCGATGAATCATATAAAAGGACGCTTTCTTCTCTCAGTTTGTCTTTATGTTTAACGATAGTGTCCTCATTTAAAGCCAAAAGAAAATCAATGTTCTCTTTTTTCGCTTCGACTTTATCTTTCGGAGAAACCGAAATCTGCGAAAAGTTGTGCCCCCCTCTTACCAAAGAGTGATAGTCCTCGTGAATGAAGATTCTAAAACCGTAAGAGTTGAAAAGCTTGGCAATTACAAGGCCGGCTTTTTTGGAGCCTTCTCCGGCCGCACCTCCCACTATTATTTGAAAGTTATCCATAAAATGAACAGGTTAATATTAAGTTTATAATAAATGCGCTTTTTAAAAAAGCGTTTTTGTTTTCTTAAACCGAATTGGTTTAAGAGTTATCTTCCTCAATGTGTATACACCTGACCGGGCAGCTCTCTGAAGCGTTTTGATTACATCCCACTTCTTCCGGAACTCTTGTAAAGCTTCCATCCTCTTCAACTCCTTCTTTCAGATTAACTTTGCCGTCGTCACTCATTTCCCAAAAAGCCGGACAAACGGAGACGCAGGCTTGACAACCTATGCACTTTTCTTTTTCAAAAACTATTTTTTTCATTTTTCTTTCCTATTAAATTTAAACTTTTTAATGCTTGAGAAGCACCCAGTGGGTCTTGATAGTTCGGTATTCTGTTTCTTTCCAAAAGAGCAATGGCGTTTTTTGTTTTTTCACCTTTACCCATGAAACAAGCGACTACCGTTTTCCCATGCTTTTCTTGAGCTTCTATTAACATTTTAGCATTCTTTTCCGGTTCGGTCATGATTTGTAGGGTCTGGATAACCACCAAAGCATTGATGTTGTTTTGTCTTAAAACTCCTTCCACCGCCACTTCGTATCTTTCCGCGGATGCGTCACCGACAATATCAAGGGGGTTGCTCGCCGAATATCCGGGATGCATCAACTCCTCCATAAAAGAAAGGGTTTCTTTTTCCATCTCCGGCAAAGACTCTCCTTCCAGATAATCGGCCATCAAAACCCCCACACCACCTCCGTTTGTAACTATCCCTATTCCTCCTTTGAAAGGTTTCTGCCAAGAGAGGGCTTTGGAAACATTAAAAAGTTCTCCAATTGATGAGGCTTCGATCGCCCCGGCTTGTTTAAGCATTGCCGAGAAGACCTCGGCTTCTCCTGCCAGTGAGCCGGTATGGGAAGAGACCGCTTTTTGTGAAATCTCACTCTTGCCCCCCTTAATGACGACGATTGGTTTTTCGATGTTCTTTATGGTTTCATAAAACTCTCTTCCGTCCCCGAGGCCTTCTATGTATAAAGCTATAACTTTTGTTTCCTCATCTTCATTCGCCCAGTTGATATAGTCGACCAAAGAAAGACCGGCAGCGTTACCCGGAGAGACCAAGAAAGAAAATCCGTAATTTTCGTCCAATGAGTTGTCTATGACGGAGTCGATCAAGGCGCCCGACTGTGAGATGAAAGCCACTCCGCCCGCCTTGGGTGTGCCGGGGGCAAAAGAAGCATTAAGACCGGTTGAGGGTCTCACTATCCCCAAACAGTTGGGTCCGATTAAGGGAATATTTTTTTGGTTTAAGATATCTTTTATCTCTTCTTCTTCCCGCTTGCCATCCGGACCGGTCTCTCCAAAACCCGCCGATATTAAAATGACTCCTCCAACTTCTTTTTCGGCACAACTTTTCACAACCTCCAGCACTCCGTTTTTGGGAATGGCTATTACAACCAAGTCAATCTTTTCGGGAATGGAAGAGATGCTCGGATAAGCCTTCATCCCGAGGATGTTCTCATGATTCGGGTTAACGGGAATGATATTTCTTTCATCGGTAAGCAGGTTTTCCATCAAACCTCTTCCGACCGATTTTTCTCTTTCGGTGGCACCTACTACGGCAACTGTTTTTGGATTAAAAAAAACTTTCATATTATTAACTTTGCGTCACAAACCAAAGATGTGTCTCCCGCTAAAACCGGATTGAAGTCCAGTTCTTTTATTCGGGTTTCTTCTTTGAGAAGGTAAGAGGTTTTTACAAGCACCTCGGCCAGAGCTTCTTTGTCTACAACAGGTCTCCCTCGGAAGCCTTCCAAGATTTTTCTACCTCTGATCTCCTCTATCATTTCCAAGGCCTCTTCTTTGTTCAAAGGTGCCAACCGGAAGACGATATCTTTGTAGACTTCAACGAAGATTCCACCTAAGCCAATCATCACGACCGGACCGAAAACAGGGTCTTTCTTTCCTCCGATAATGATTTCTTCGCCCTCGGTGTGTCTTTGGACGATAACTTCACCCTCACAGATATTTAAAAGCTCTTTCAGATTTGAAACCGCTTCTTCTTTGTTTGAAACTCCAAGTCGAACTCCACCTTTGTCTGTTTTGTGAATAATCTTTTGAGAGTCTATTTTCATTACAACGGGGAAGGGTAGTTTTTCCAAAGCGGAGGAGAGTTCTTCCTCGTTTTTAACGACATAACTTTCAACCATCGGTATCCCGCGTCTATCTATAATCTCTTGACTCTCTTTGAAACTTAAAAGCATAAAAAAAGAAGTTACTTTATTGGTTCTTAAGGTATGATACTTATTTTAAGAACCGTTCGCAAACTGTGGATGACCGACAGCCTCCAAGTTGAAAACTTTTCGGTGGATTCTATAAGCCCTTGGCATTATTGGCTTACCTCAATCTCTTCTTCTATCCTCAGCAGTTCATTGTACTTTGCCGTTCTTTCTCCGCGAGCCGGAGCTCCGAATTTGACCAACGGTACTCGGGAGGCAACGGCCAGATGCGCAATACCGATGTCTTCGGTTTCACCGGATCTGTGAGAAAATATCGGAATTATTTTGTTTTTGTGTGCGACTTCAACAGCTCTCAAGGTTTCGGTTACGGTACCGATCTGATTCGGTTTTATTATCGCCCCTCCGACAGAACGGTCCTTTGCCGCTTGTTCGATTCTCTTTGAATCGGTGACCAAGTAATCATCCCCGACGATTATAATCCTTTCACCTATGAGCTCGTTAAGCTTGATAAAACCCTCTGAGTCGTCTTCATCGAGAGGGTCTTCTATCGAAAGAAACGGGAACTTTTCGCTGAGACTCACTATTTCGGAGATAAAGTTTTCTTTACTCAGATACTTACCATCATGGAGATATCCGCTTTCTTTTTTAAGCTCACCGGCCGCGATATCCAGAGCTAAATGGTAATCAGCCCCGGCTTCATAGCCGGCCATCAGGGCCGCTTCTAGGATTAGCTCCAGGGCAATTTCGTTTTTTTCCAGCTTGGGAGCAAAGCCTCCCTCATCGCCAACCGAGGTTTTTAAACCTTTTTCAATCAGAAGTCTCTTAAGCGAACGATATATCTCAACCCCGCACTGGACATCTTCATTGAAATTTGCTCCTTGAGGTACTATCATGAACTCCTGAAAAGAAAGCCCGCTGTCCGCATGGACTCCGCCGTTTAATATGTTGAACATCGGTCTCGGCATCTCTTCATGTTCGGGAAAGTCCTGTCCGAGGTAGAAATGAAGAGGAAGTTCGGCACTGTGTGCCAAAGCTTTAACGAAAGCCAGAGAGACAGCCAAGGTGGCGTTAGCCCCCAGTCGACTCTTGTCATCGGTACCGTCCAGATTGATGAGAACTTGATCGAGCTCTTCCATGCTTAAACTCTTCTCGGCCAAGTGATAGAAAATCTCTTCTTCTATGGATTTGACAGCTTGAATAACACCCAACCCCTCGTAGTGTTCGGGGTTGCCGTCTCTTTTCTCTTTGGCTTCCTTCGCTCCCGTCGAAGCACCGGAAGGGACCGACGCTCTACCGAAACTGCCGTCTTCTAAAAGAACGTCCGCCTCTACCGTCGGTGTGGACCGAGAATCTATTATCTGACGAGCGATGATGTTTTTTATTTTCGGTATCATTTTTTATTTGTTTTTCACGACCGCTTGCAGGTCGGCATAATCTTTACCTTTTATTCTTGAGGATCTTCTTCTCTTGCTTGTTTTTGTTCTTCATCGTGAATCTCGAACTTCATCGGAATGATGGTGTCTGGAATCAGAGAGACCGAGTCTATTTTTTCTTGAATGAGGAAGCGCAGGAAATCTTTGTAGTCCGAAGGAGCTTGCCCGCAAAAACCGATGTACTTTCCTCTCTCCTGACACTTCTTGATAGCTTGTGAGATGAATTTTTTAACGGAAGGGTCATTTTCATTTGAAATACCCGCCACGATGGAAGAGTCTCTGTCCAAACCGAGTGTCAACTGCGCCAAGTCGTTAGATCCAATTGAGAAGCCATCGAAGATGTCGAGAAAGTCATCGGCCCGCAGAACATTGGTCGGCAACTCGCACATAACGTAAACCTTGAGACCGTCATAGCCTTTTGCGAGGCCACACTCCGCCATTATTTCAAGTACACGTTGTCCTTCCTCTGGAGTTCGACAGAAGGGGACCATGACAGCCAGGTTCTTGAGACCGAACTCTTCCCTTATCTTTTTCATGGCCTCGCATTCCAGCTTGAATGCTTCAGCAAAGTCTGGATGAGCGTACCGCGAAGCGCCACGCCAGCCGATCATCGGGTTTTCTTCTTCCGGCTCGTACTCTTTACCACCTATCAAGGTTGCGTATTCATTGGTTTTAAAGTCCGAGAATCTCACAATAACTTGCTTTGGATAAAAGGCGGCGGCTATCTGACCGACACCTTCCGCCAGTTTGTCAACGAAGAACTGTCTTTTATCTTCATATCCCAATGTGACCTCATCGATCATCTTTTTCAACGCCGCCGATTGCGAGTCGTAGTTCAAAAGCGCCAAAGGATGGACTCTGATGTGAGAGGCGATAACGAACTCTTCTCTGGCCAGACCGACTCCTTCGTTCGGAATAGAGGAGTAGACGAATGCACTTTCGGGACTTCCGATGTTCATTGATACGTGGGTTTTTGTTTCCGGAATCTGATCTATTCGGTGTACCACTTCTTCCCATTCGAGTTTGCCGTCATATATTTTTCCGACGGTTCCGCTGGATGTGTCGCAGGTTATTACCTGACCGGTCTTTACGACCTTGCGTGCGTTGGGTACGCCGATAACGGCGGGGATACCCAACTCTCGAGAAACAATCGCAGCATGCGATGTTCGTCCTCCTTTTTCAGTCACTATTGCCGAGGCAATCTTCATAATTGGTTCCCAATCCGGGTCCGTTATCTCCGTTACAAGCACTTCACCTTCTTTGAAGGAGTGGATGTCTTTGACCGAATCGATCACCCTGGCTTTGCCGGCTGCTATCTTCGTTCCGACCGCTATACCTTCGGCAATCGAATTTTCCTCGGTGTTCAAGTGGAACTCTCTTATCTCCAATCCTTTGTCTTCGGCATGAATCGTCTCCGGTCTGGCTTGCACGATGAAAAGCTCCCCACTTTGGCCGTCTTTAGCCCACTCGATGTCCATTGGTGACGACCTCCCAGCTCTTTCGGAGTAGTGTTTTTCTATCTCCGCGCCCCACTTTGCCAAGGACAGTATTTCGTCATCGGATAGGGCATAAGATGTCCTTTCCGCTTTTGAGGTCTTAATCTCCTTTACGGGGGATTGCCCTTTGGGGTTGTAGACCATCTTTACTTCTTTGGAACCCAAACTCTTTTTTATCACGGGACGAAAGTCTCCGTTTAAGGTCGGTTTGAAAACGAGGTATTCATCCGGGTTTACCTTTCCTTGCACAACCATCTCACCCAAACCGTAAGATGCACTTATCTGAACCACATCTCTGAAACCCGATTCGGTGTCCAGAGTGAACATCACTCCCGAACAACCCTTATCGGAGCGCACCATCTTTTGAACACCGACGGACAGAGCAACATCGAAGTGATCGAAGCCCTTGTCTTGTCGATAGGAGATGGCCCTGTCGTTGAAAAGAGATGACATGGCATGCTTGACGTACTTGAGGACGTTATCAATGCCGACTACGTTTAGAAAAGTGTCATGTTCTCCGGCAAAACTTGCTCCCGGCAGGTCTTCCGCTGTGGCGGATGATCTTACGGCGACATCAGTCGCCTCTTGTTGATATGCCGATGAAAGATTTTTATACGCAATACCAATCTCTTCCTCCAACTCCGGAGAGAGCCTGGCTTTGATTATTGCTTCTCGAATCTTTTTGCCAGCCTTTTGAAGATCTTTGATGTTACTGGTGTCCAAATCTTCGAGTGTTGAGCGAATCAATTCCTCCAGGCCGGCCTCGTTTATGAAGCGACGGTATCCCTCCGCGGTTATTATGAAACCGTTCGGTACTCTTATTCCTTTTTCGGACAAGGTGGTGTACATCTCACCCAAAGAGGCGTTTTTTCCTCCGACCATTTCAACATCATTGTTGTTTACTTGGTCGAACCAAAGAAGTAATTGTTTGTTGTGTTCAGACATAGTGCTTTTTGTTTTTATTTATAAGTTAATAAAATGTATAAATCTGATACATTGCTACCGGTGGGTCCGGTTACGATTTGTCCTCCGACTTGAGCGAAGAAGTTGTAACTATCATTGTCGGAGATAAATCGCTTCGGGTCAAGGTGTAACTTCAGTGCTTTCTCTTTTATTTCTTTATCACTGATAGCTCCGGCAACGTCGGTGTTGTCTATTCCGTCCGAGCCGGCCGCGATGAACACGGCTTCATCCGAGAGGTGTGGGAGGGCACCCAGGGCGACCTCTTGATTTCTTCCGCCTTCGCCGGAACCCTTTATCGTTACCGTGGTTTCTCCTCCGCATACCAAGGCTCGACCGGGTAAAAGTTTCGTCTCGGCGAACTCTTCGCCAACCAGTCGGGCTTCACCCGAGACGTTTTTGCGGCCGGGGACAACCTCGTATCCGAGCTCTCTCGCCTCCGCCTCCATCGCTTCTATTGCGTCGCTGTTGGTAACAACCAAGAAATTTCTAACTCTCTTAAACCACTTGTCTTCTTTGGGGGTTGTTTTGAGTGCAAGATCGGGATTCCTGTCAAGCAAACCGTACTTTTTCAGGATTTCTTCGGCGTCATACACTGTGGTTGTGTCTTTGACCGTCGGACCGGAGGCAATTACTGAAATGTCATCTCCCAAAACATCGGAGAATAAAAGAGAGACCGTTTCTGCGGGGTATGCCATTTGAGCGAGTTGCCCGCCTTTTACGGCCGACAGGTGTTTTCTGACCGTGTTCAGTTCATATATGTCAGCCCCTTTTTTGGTGAGCGTTTGAGTTATGTCGATCAAGGTTTCGCAACTTGACTCATGAGGCAGACACATAAGAGCCGAACCTCCTCCGGAGATAGCTATTATTATAAGGTCGTGTTCGGTTGCGGATTCCAAGAGCTCGACTATTTCTTTGGTTGCCGAGATGTTCTTTTCCGAAGGCCAGGGATGTGTTCCTTCGTATGTTCTTATCAGGCTGAGTGTTCCTTTGACCGTGTCTATAACGACCCCGTCCTTGATGTGGTCGCCCAAAATACTCTCCATAATCCGACCGGCCTCCAATGCACATTTACCCACACCTACAAAATAGATGTTTTCATATATAGATAGAGGAAAATGTTTCCCTTTTATCAAAAGTTCGCCATTCTCCACTCTGACTTTTGAGCGAAGAACTTTTTCGGTGTTTATGGCCTCATAACCGGCTTCCAAAATATTCAAAGCGTCACGTCGACCCGGGTTGGTGGCCAGTTCACGAAAGTTTTTTATATAAGTCATCGGTTAATTTTATTAGGTTTACAAAAAAGATTCAACGAATAACCTCTCCCGTTCTTTGCTTACAAAGAGAGGAGGCAAATTCCCCCGTCCCCAATTTTGCGAGGTGTTTTTAATTAAAGTGGTAGAACGAGGCAAAGAATTGATTACCAAATGTTCAATGCTTCGCCCGACAAGGGATGTGCTGTTCACGCCCGCGTTGAACGAGGCAACCTAAAGGCAAAATCGGAGAGGAGGGAATTTGGTGCTTAAAGGCCCAATATATTGGCTTTTCTTTTTTTCGGAATGTTTTTATTCAGCTTTTTTGATTTTCTCACCCACTTCTTCGACCTTTTGTGCTATATTCTACACAAATGCCGTGGTGGCGGAATTGGTAGACGCGCTGCGTTCAGGGCGCAGTTCTCTTAACGGGAGTGGGAGTTCGACTCTCCCCCACGGCACAGTAAAATGGACCCTTATAAAGAATACTTTAGAGGTAAATGTATAACCCTGATGGGACTAGGTCTTCTGGGAAGAGGTGTGGGCGACGCTCGCTTCCTGGCTGAGCAAGGTGCCGAGGTTACGGTCACTGATTTGAAAGATGAAGATTTACTGAAGGATAGCGTTGATAAACTGAAAGACCTTGAGAACATTCGCTTTGTTTTGGGAGAGCACCGCATTGAGGATTTTCAAAACACGGACATGGTTATCAAAGGCGCGGGGGTTCCTCTCGGGTCCCCCCATATTGAAGAGGCTCGCAAGAGAGGTGTCCCGATTCGTATGAGTACCGCGCTTTTTGCCGAACTCACGCCGTCGATCGTTATAGGTGTTACCGGAACCAAAGGAAAGACCACTGTGTCTTACCTTGTGCATCACATTTTAAAAGAAGTCGGTAAAGAAGTTTTCCTCGGTGGTAACGCTCGTTTGATATCAACGCTGGCTTACTTACCTCAAAGCAAGAAAGGGGAGATCTCCGTTCTCGAACTTGACTCTTGGCAGTTGCAGGGCTTTGCCGAGGCAGGCATCTCTCCACCTCTTGCAATCTTTACCAATTTTATGCCGGACCATCTGAACTATTACAACGGTGACATGAACGCTTATCTGGAAGACAAGGCTTCTATTTTTATAAACCAAAAAAAAGAAGATCTATTGTTTTTGGGAAAAGATGTTCACGAAAAATTGAAGGGAGTTTATGACGGTCGAATAAAAAGCAAGGTGAAGGATGTTCTGTCGACAGACCTTCCGCCTGACTGGATAGTTGCCATACCGGGGGAACACAATCGCTTGAACGCCTCTCTGGCGACATCTCTGGCGAGGTCTCTGGGTGTTCCAATGGAAAGTTGCAAGAGGGCGCTGGCCAACTTTCCTGGGATATCTGGACGACTTGAATACAGAGGAGAGTTAAATGGTAGAAAGTTTTACAATGATAACAATGCCACTACTCCCGAGGCGACAGCCGCTTCCGTTGATGCACTGAAGGAAGAGGGTAGAGTGATCTTGATTGCCGGAGGGGCTGATAAGAATCTTCCACCGGAAAATCTCAAGAAAGCGATTGAGAGTTCGATTTTTCAAACCTTTCTTTTACCGGGGTCCGGCACCGATAAATTGAAAAAGATAACCGATCCTTTGAAGATAAAAGAAGTTCCTGACGTAAAGCAGGCGCTCGAGTCGGCATATTCGGTTTCAAAAGAAGGAGACATCATCCTTTTCAGTCCCGCTTTTGCCTCTTTTTCTCAGTTCAGTAACGAATATGAAAGAGAGAAAGTTTTCTTGAAGGAGCTTGAGAGAATCTCTTCAAACAATCCATCCGACGGAGTTGAATAAGAATATTGATTTAAAACACGGTGTTCTTTTGAGGAAGCGAGGTTTCACTGGGTTGTGAATTTTTAATATATAGCACATATGCTATACTTTTTTTCATGTTGGGAGGACTGGAAAGATACAAAAGGATTCACTTCACTGGCATTGGAGGCATAGGAATGTCGGCTTTGGCTGGGCTGTGTCTTAAACACGGCAAAACAGTTACCGGCTCCGACAGTCACCGGTCGAAAATAACCGAGAGACTTTCAGCCGAAGGGGCCGACTACTTTGGTGAAGAATCGAAGGAAAACATATCCGACTCTCATGATCTTTTAGTGTATACTCCTGCGGTTTTGGAAGATCACCCGGAACTTTTGGAAGCGCGAAAGAAGAACATCCTCGCCATATCTTATCCCGAAGCCTTGGGTTTAATATCCAAGGATATGTTTACTATTGCCGTATCCGGCACTCATGGCAAGACGACAACGACGGCCATGATTGCACACATTCTTGAAAGTTTAGGACTGGATCCGACAGTCGTTGTCGGCTCACTGATCAAAGGTGATGGTAACGGAGACTGGACCTCGAACTTTCGTTACGGGAAAGGCGGGCATCTCGTCGTTGAAGCTTGCGAGTATAAAAGATCATTTTCTTATCTGTACCCGAACGTTTTGGTTATTACCAACATAGAGGAGGATCACCTTGATTACTATAAAGACCTCTCCGATATCCAGTCCGCTTTCCGGGATGTCGTATTGAAATTACCTGAAGACGGAAAGTTGGTTTGCTTGCCGGAGGATGAGAAAGTTAAGCCCGTTACTTCTTTTTCGAAAGCGACTGTCATTGATTACGGAAAAGAAAAGATGGATGAATTGAGTCTCCCGACTCCGGGGGAGCACAATCGTCTGAATGCTCGGGCCGCCATGGCCGCGGTGGCTACCGTCGGTGTTTCGAGCGAGGACGCAAAGAAAACTCTCGAATCTTTTTCCGGAACATGGAGGAGGTTCGAGTACAAAGGCGAAACGAAAAAAGGTGCCTTGGTTTATGATGACTATGCGCATCACCCTAGTGAGATAGTTGCCACTATCTCGGCCACCAGGGAGAAGTTCGCGGATAAAGAAGTTGTGGTTGTTTTTCAACCTCACCTTTATAGCCGTACCGATTTTTTCTTTGATGATTTTGTTGATGCGCTTTCGGGGGCCGATTATGTTGTCCTTACACCGGTCTATCAAGCCCGGGTTGAAAAACACGAGCCCGAGCATTCTTCGGAGCATTTGGTTTCCCGTCTTTCGGATAAAGTTAGGGGAGTATTTTCTGTACCATCTCTAGAAAATGCGGTTGACTTGGTCTCAAAAAAGTTTAACTCCGACTGTGTTGTGATAATGATGGGGGCGGGGGATATATATACCGTCACAAAAAAACTGGTGCTGGAAAAAGTCTGACGGGAGGGCTATACTTATTTTCAAGGTTTTTAAACAAAAATTAAATTTTAAAGAAACATGTCAAGATCAACTGTGATAATCATAATGGCTCTGTTTGTGATACTAGTTCCCTTTTTGGGTTTTCCGCGTGGATGGGAGCCTTATATTTTTCTTTTGCTTGGAGGGGTTATAATCACGATTGAACTTTATGCCGTTTTGGTTCGCGCTCAGCGAACTTTTTTTCGTAACTACGAAATCAATACGGAAGTTTACGCCGAACGAATACAAAGGAAGGCTACTCCGACCCTTTTGGACTCGGAAGACGAAGAAAAAGAGGGGCCTCTCAATGATGAAAAGTTGGAAGAAGAGGTTAAATAATGAAAATGAAAGCGCTTTTTATCATATTGTTCGCTTCGGCGTTTCTGGTATCTGCTTCCGCTTTTTTTATAACGGCGGAATCTTCGGTTTTGAAATACGAGAACGATCTTTCGAAAGAAAACGAAGCGGATAAAGAAACGGTTCTCGGGGAGGAAGATGAAGAGATTGACGAAGAAACAATCGAAGAAAATGAAGATCATCATGAAGTTTTTATTCCCATAAGAATGGAAACTCCGGAGGCGGTAAGGTCCGTTTATATGACCTCTTGTTACGCCGGTTCACTTTCGCTGAGAAACAGCTTGATTGGACTTATAGAAAGGACCGAACTGAACTCAATAGTGATAGACATCAAGGACTACACCGGAATGATATCTTTCAAGTCGGAGCATCCTGATCTGGCGAAGGCTTACGCAACCCATTGTCCGGTTAGAGACATGAGAGAACTTGTCTATGAACTTAACGAGAAAGGGATATATGTTATTGGCAGGATAACCGTTTTTCAAGATAATTACTTGGCGAATAAGCGTCCCGATCTGGCGGTTTTGCGTGAAAGCGACAGAAAGGTCTGGATGGACAATAAAGGGATAAGCTTTACCGACCCGTCTGCCAAAGAGGTTTGGGATTACCATGTTCTCTTGAGTAAGGAGTCGTATGATTTAGGTTTTGATGAACTTAATTTCGATTACATCCGATTTCCCTCGGACGGCCCCATGAATGACATATATTTTCCTCATAGCAAGGATCGGCGAAAGGCCGATGTGATGGAGGAGTTCTTTTCTTATCTACACACGGAACTTAAAGACGTCGGCATTGTAACCTCTGCGGACTTTTTCGGTATGACGACTTCGGCTAAAAATGACTTGGGAATCGGCCAAGTTTGGGAGAAGGCCTTACCTTACTTTGATTTTATCTGCCCGATGATATACCCGTCTCATTATCCTTTTGGATTCAAGGGGCTGGGTAACCCGAACGAGAATCTATATCAGGTGGTAAAGTGGTCTTTGGATGACGCTATAGAAAGGACCATAGCCACCACAACGATTTTTAAAACCATGGGAAGTGAGAGAGTCGGGACAAGCACGCCGGCCATATATACGAAAGAAGTTTTTGAAAAAGAACGAATCCGTCCGTGGATCCAAGGCTTTCGTTACGGTGGACCTTACACGGCTGAGGATGTTCGTCTTCAGATACAAGCCGTCTACTCGGCGGGACTTCACTCTTGGATGCTTTGGGATCCGTCCAACAGATACACTCCCGCAGCTCTGGAGCCCGCTTCTTGATAAAGGAGCTGTTATATTTTTAATTTGGTATCAGGTCTTGAAAATTTACAATATGGAAAAATCCATTTTTCACCAAATACATTGAAAATGTTATTATAACTTCATGCAAGACACGAACCCGGAACAGGTCACATATATAGGAGAAACCGATTCTCGTAACAAGAAAAAAGTTTTCGGCATCAAGGCGAAAGACAGGTCTCGCCATATGTATGTAATCGGTAAAACCGGAATGGGAAAATCAACCGTCCTTGAGAATATGGCTGTTCAGGACATTAAAAACGGAGAAGGTCTGGCCTTCATCGATCCACATGGAAAAAGCGCCGATCTTCTTTTGGACTATGTTCCCAAAGAAAGAATAAAGGATGTTATCTACTTCGCGCCGTTTGATGTCAATCACCCGATTGCGTTCAATGTTATGGAGGATGTCGGTTATGACAAACGCCACTTGGTTATGAGCGGATTGATGAGTGCTTTTAAAAAGATTTGGGTTGATGCATGGTCGGCCAGAATGGAGTATATACTCGGCAACACTTTATTGGCCCTTTTGGAGTATCCCGAATCAACGCTTCTGAGTATAAACAGGATGTTCTCTGATAAGGAATATCGGAAGAAGGTGGTTGATAACGTGGCCGACACCACTGTCAAGGTTTTTTGGGAAGAAGAGTTTGCTCGTTACACAGACAGGTTTGCGGCCGAAGCGACACCCGCGATTCAGAATAAAGTGGGACAGTTCACATCCAACCCTTTGATAAGGAATATAATCGGTCAGCCGACTTCAAGTTTTGACTTGAGGCGTGTCATGGATGAGAAGAAGATATTCATAGTGAATCTTTCCAAGGGAAGAGTGGGAGAAGTAAATGCAAATCTTTTGGGAAGCATGCTGATAACCAAACTGTATCTTTCCGCAATGTCTCGTGCCGATACGGAAGAAAAAGAACTTGCAAAACTACCCAATTTTTTTCTTTATGTCGACGAGTTCCAGTCTTTCGCCAACGAATCTTTTGCCGACATTCTTTCGGAGGCGCGAAAGTATAAGCTTAATCTCACTCTCGCTCACCAGTATATTGAACAGATGGCCGACGAAGTCAAAGAGGCCGTTTTTGGTAATGTCGGTACGATGGTCTCTTTTCGTGTCGGGGCATATGACGCGGAGGTTTTGGAAAAAGAGTTTGCCCCCAAATTCACTGCCGAAGACTTGGTTAATCTGGGTTTCGCTCAGATATATTTGAAGCTCATGATAGACGGCGTGAGCTCCTCTCCTTTTTCCGCCTGCACATTGCCCCCCATAGACCCCACGGGATTATCTTTGAAGTCGAAAATAGTAGAGTACTCCAGAGGGGCATACTCAAATTCCAGATCAAGCGTGGAGGATAATATAAAAAAGTGGTACAGCCAAGATAAGATTAGTGAGGAGAGATATAAAAAAGAAGAAAAGGGACCCAAAAGATCGAGAGAGAAAACGGATAAAGATGTAAAAAGAGAGATGACAAAAAAAGCACCACCTAAAAACGGTGAGAGGATGGAGGACGTCGGTAAAGAGATTCGTAAAGCTATCGCCGCTAAAAAAACTACCACAAAAAAATCTTTTGAAACCGAAAATACCGATAGCAAGGCGGAGTTGCGACAGGCGTTGGAAGCGTTGAAAAAGAAAGGTTCTTTTGTCAATAAGGAAACAAAAGAGAAAGGAGGAGAGAAATTGAACGATAAGAAAACAGCAAGTAATCTCAAGGGAGAAAATAAAAGATTGGAAGATAAGAAAAGCGCAACCGAAAGCGAGTCCGCACGCGAGGTTCCCGAAAATGAACTCAAAAAAATCTTGGGAATAGAATGAAAAAAGTAAGAAACTTTTTGATCTTGAAATCTGTTATAAATTTACATGGAACTTATTGAAGAGAACATAATTTTGGCACCTTTTACCACCTTGGGTGTGGGTGGTCCGGCGCGTTTTTTTTCTCGTGCGTCATCTTTTGAAGATATTAAGCGGATTGTAAAGTTCTCCAAAGAAAAAAAATTAAATCTTACTCCGATCGGTGGAGGTTCCAACATTCTTATCTCCGACAAAGGAATCGACGGCGTGGTTGTCAAGATGGAACTTCCCGGAATGATGTGGGACGAGGTTGATGAACATTCGGTTCATCTTCGTGTCTTTGCGGGAGAGGAGTGGGACGAGGTTGTTGAAGAGAGTATTGGCAACAAGCTTTATGGCCTTGAGAATCTTTCAGGGATTCCGGGGACCGCCGGCGCGGCGCCTGTTCAAAACATCGGAGCTTACGGGGTTGAACTTTCCGATGTTATCTCAGAGGTTGAGGTTTATGACACAATCGAAGAAGAAAGGAAAATTTTAAAAAGAGAAGAATGTTCTTTCGAGTACAGGGGCAGTATTTTTAAAGAGGAACCGGGACGTTTTCTGATAATTTCCGTAACGATGATTCTTTCAAAAAAACCCTGTTTTGTCTCTCATTACAAAGACATTGCGGAAAGAATCGAAGGGAAAGAAGATTCTCTAAGGGCTGTCGATATTCGTGAGACGGTTCTTGATATTCGTTCTAAGAAATTTCCCGACATTGGTAGTGTTGGGAGTGCCGGTTCGTTTTTTAAAAATCCCGTCATGTCCGTTTTCGATTTTGAGAAAATAAAAAAGAAGTATCCCGATATCCCTTCGTATCCTCATGGGTCCGAGCACGTAAAGGTACCGCTTGCTTGGATACTGGATAAGGTTTTAAATTTTCGTGGCATTCGTTCCGGCGCGGTGGGTCTTTTTGATTCGCAACCGCTCGTTCTTGTGACACACGGTAAGTCTACGCAAACCGAAGTCTCTTCTTTTGCGGAAGAGATAAAAAGGAAAGTGAAAGATGTAACGAATATTGAAATTGATTACGAAGTAAATTTTTTGTCATAAATAATTGTCCACAAATTTTGTTTCAAAAGTCATTGTCACAATCGAATATATGTAAGACAATATAGATAGGTCGTACAAAAATTTTTTTTATAAATTTAGATACTTTAAAAGTATTATGGCTACTCGAAAACGCACTACCTCTTCAAAGAAGAAGGTTGCAAAGCGCAAGAAAGCACCGGCTCGCAAGAAAACTGTTGCTAAAAGAAAGCCTGCTGCTAAGAAGAAAACTGTTGCTAAAAGAAAGCCCGCTACTAAGAAGAAAACTGTTGCTAAAAGAAAGCCCGCTGCTAAGAAGAAAGCACCGGCTCGCAAAAAGACGGCTTCCAAGGCTCGCGGAAAGAAAAGATAAAATCGCTTTCAATATAAAAAAAGCGCTTGAAGACGTCGCCGATTTTGATTGGCGACGTTTTTCTTGTAGAGCAATGCCTAAATATGTATACTTGTGCTATGGAATTTATCAAAAAACTTTTCGGAGACGAATTTACTCGACCCATAAAAAAATATCAACTAATCGTTGAAAAAATAAATAAACTTGAAGACGATATAAGTAAACTGTCGGATAAGGATCTTAGAGCCAAAACCGATGAATTTAAAAAAAGGTTGGAAGGAGGAGAGGGATTGGATGATATTCTTCCGGAGGCTTTTGCCGTCGTTAGAGAGACGGCAAAAAGAACTCTTGCCGAAAGACACTTCGATGTTCAACTTCTTGGAGGTATCGCCCTCCACAAGGGAACAATCACCGAAATGAGAACTGGTGAAGGAAAAACTTTGGTTGCAACTTTGCCGGTCTATTTGAATGCTTTGACGGGCAAAGGAGTTCATGTTGTCACCGTCAACGATTACCTATCAAGACGTGACGCAATATGGATGGGGCAGATATATGATTTTTTGGGGCTGACCGTCGGAGTAATGACTCATGACGCATCTTTTTTGTATGACAGTGCCGCGATTGCCGACAAGGATAAAGAGAGAGATGAAAAAGGTTCTTTTAAACTGGTGGAGGATTTCATAAGACCGGTCACTCGAGGGGAGGCTTACAGAGCGGACATCACGTACGGTACGGACAATGAATTCGGTTTTGATTATCTCAGGGACAACACTGAAAGAAAGGTTGAGAATCTTCGGCAGAGAGAGTTCAACTTTGCCATAGTCGACGAGGTTGACTCGGTCTTGATAGATGAGGCCAGAACGCCCTTGATAATTTCCGCGCCTTCCGATGAAGCTGAAGATCTTTACGGTACTTTTGCTCGCATCGCAGGTCAGTTGAAAGATGAGGAAGACTACACCGTTGATGAAAAAAGCCGGACGGTCAGTTTGACGCAAGAAGGAATTTCCAAAGCTGAGAAAGCTCTCGGAGTTGATAACATTTACACGGAAAAAGGAATAAAGTATGTTCATCATCTGGAAACCGCCACTCGAGCCAAAGCGCTTTTTCAAAACGACACCGATTATGTCGTTCGTGATGGCCGGGTTATTCTGGTGGACCCCTTTACCGGACGCATGCAATGGGGTAAGCGTCTCTCCGAAGGGCTTCATCAAGCGATTGAAGCCAAAGAAGGACTTGAAGTCCAACGTGAATCAAGAACCTTCGCCTCGGTGACTTATCAGAACTATTTCAGAATGTACCCCAAACTTTCAGGTATGACGGGAACCGCCACAACTTCGGCGGAAGAGTTTTTTAAGGTCTATGGTCTTCCTACTGTTTCTATTCCAACCAATAAACCTCCGCAACGTATCGACAGCAATGATTTTATTTTTCAAACGGAACAAGGGAAGTATATGGCCGTTGCCACCAAAGTAAAGGAGCTGAACAAAAAAGGACAGCCCGTTCTCATCGGGACGGTCTCGATTGAAAAGAATGAAGTCCTCTCTGAGTATCTTACTCGACAGGGGATACCGCATCAAGTTTTGAACGCCAAAAACCATGAAAGAGAGGGGGAGATAGTAGCTCATGCGGGCCGTAAGGGTGCGGTGACCATTGCTACTAACATGGCCGGTCGCGGAGTGGATATAAAGTTGGGCGGAATCAACGCTGGCGAAGAAGCTTACAAAGAGGTAAGGGGCCTGGGAGGGCTTTACATTATCGGAACGGAGCGCCATGAAGCTCGGCGGATAGATGACCAGCTGCGAGGTCGGTCCGGAAGACAGGGAGATCCCGGTGAGACGAGATTTTATGTCTCTCTCGAAGACAGTTTGATGAGAGTCTTTGCTTCCGATTCGATAAAGAGTATGATGGGAACTTTCAATATTCCCGAGGACCAACCAATAGAGAATCGATTCATCACTCGTTCGCTTGAAAAGGCTCAAGCTAAGATTGAAGGATTTCACTTTGATGCCCGTAAACAGATACTTAAGTATGATGATGTTCTGAATCATCAAAGAAGATCGGTGTACGAAGATCGCAGAAAGGTTCTGATGGGAGATAGAGAAAAGATGGAAATTTATATAGAACAAGCGCAAGATCAAATGACAGCCGAACAGAAGTCTCTTTTTGATTCACTGCGTAAAGATATGACTGAGGAAGTTTTTTATGAATCTGTTGGCCGTATAATCTTACAAACCATCGACATGCTTTGGATGGAGCATTTGGAGATAATGAACTACACTCGTTCGAGTGTAAACCTCCGCGCTTATGGTCAAAGAGACCCGTTGGTTGAGTATAAAAGGGAGGGACTCAGGCTCTTCAAGGAAATGAAGGAATCGGTGATAGAAGAGCTTGCCAAACTTCTGCCTTACACTACTGAAGACATAAAGACTGAGGAAAAGCTTAACTTAAGAGAGATTCATAAAGCCGGCTCGATACTGGCCGCCGCCGGAGGAGGTAAACCCGCCATATCGAATAAACCGTTGAATGAAAAAGGAGAGAAGATCGGTCGCAACGATCCGTGCCCTTGTGGTTCGGAAAAGAAGTATAAAAAATGTTGCGCACTGAAATAAGGTCCATCTGTTTGAATATTTATGGATTCGATCTTGATCGAACGGTGTTATACTGTGTTTTATGATTACTGGAATTATAGATTATTTGGAAGGGATAATAGTCGCCTTCGGTTTTTGGGGGATTTTCGTGGCTTCCTTTTTGGAGGAGATCATAGCTCCTTTGCCGTCACCGATTGTGATGACATCTGCCGGGTTTTTCATTCTGGAAGGTTCTCCGTCCCCGGATTTTTTCTTCGTTCTTGTCTTTATGATAGCTATTCCTTATGCCGTTGGCGTAACCATAGCCTCTTTTATTTTTTACGGAATCCTTTATTTTTTTGGGGAAAGCGGAGTTAAAAGATGGGGTAAGTGGTTTGGGGTTTCTTGGGATGATGTGGAGAGACTCAGGAGGAGAATGAAAAGAACTTATTGGGATGAATTAACACTGCTTTTCCTGAGGATTGTTCCTTTGGTTCCCAGCGCGGTACTGGCCTCCATCTGTGGATTTGTGAAGATGAGAATCGCTTCGTACGTCCTTATTACCTTGGTCGGAGTAACCGTTCGTGCTTGTATTTTTGCCACCTTGGGTTGGTATCTGGGCGAGGCATATCGCAAACACGCCGAGACGATTGCGGGAGTTGAGTCGTTTATTGGTTACTCATTTTTATTTTTATCCGGCTGTTTTCTTTTTTTTGTTTTTTTCTATACACAAAGGCGTTCAAAAAATGTGGTACAATAACTTTTATATAAAGCATTTATGTTGACAGCTAAGGCACAGCTCAGGTTTTTTGTGTTTCTCGCTTTGGCGGTAATTACACTGATGTTTTTGATTGTCTGGCCTTACTTCTCTTCTATTTTTTTGGCGATAATTTTTGTTATCGCTTTTATGCCCTTGCATCATTTTATTCATAAGATTTTGTGCAGGTCTGATAACTTATCGGCTTTTGTAAGTACGATTTTGGTGCTTCTGATAATTTTTATTCCTGTTACCGTGTTCGGCTTCTTAATTTTTCAAGAGGTGCGCGGAGTATATGAAGGAGGACTTGAAAGCGGAGTCGCTTTGAACTCCATTGACGGCTTCGTGATCTCCATTGAAGAGAAGTTGACGAGTATTTTCCCGGGAGCCGATATCGAAATTCGGCGCCACACGGAGATAGACAGTTTGGTTCAGCAGGGTCTACGGGTGGTTGTTGATTACTTCGATAAAATATTTGCGGGATTATTAAAGCTGGGAATAGGGGCTTTTCTTATGGTTTTGGCAACTTTCTACCTTTTCAGAGATGGACGTAAGATGATGGATAAGATTAGAGAGCTGAGTCCTTTGAAGGGGGATTATACCGATACCATATTTTCCAGAATCGCCGAGGCTGTAAACGCGGTTGTGCGCGGTAGGCTTCTCGTCGGGGTGATTCAGGGTTTTGTCATTGGTACGGGTTTTGCCGTCTTTGGTTTACCGAGCCCTATTCTTTGGGGAAGTATTGCCGCAGTGGTTTCAATGCTTCCGGTGGTCGGTCCGCTCATGATAATTATCCCCACCGCCTTGATACTGTTTTTCAGTGGATTTACATGGTCGGCTGTTGGTATAATGGCTTGGGGGGTGATAGCGGTTATAATTATAGATGAATATTTGGGCTCTATTTTGATAGATCAGCGAATGCACATACACCCTTTTTTGGTTCTTTTGTCGGTCATGGGAGGAATCAGTTTTTTCGGGGTAATAGGTTTTGTTGTGGGGCCTGTTGTTTTGGCTTTAATGTTTGCTATACTGAAAATATATCCGCTCATTACCACACCGGACGCTTATGAAACGCAGGACGTTGCGAATTTATAAAGTTATTATTAATAACATCCGTTCAAAGTACATATGAAAGTTTTGATGTTTGGCTGGGAGTTTCCTCCTCATAACAGTGGTGGACTTGGTGTTGCCTGCAAGGGTGTTGTTGATTCTCTTTGTTCGCAAGGCACTGCCGTCACATTCGTTCTTCCCAAGAAGGTGGTGACGGAATTTTCTAAAAATAAGGTTGTTTTTGCCGATAATTCCCAAGATCTTTTGAACACCAAAGGAGTGGATGTGATGTTGATGCCTTACATTACCTCTGAGAGTTACGAAGAGGAGCTTGGCAAGGTCGGAAAGAAGACTAAGAAAAAAAAGAGAAAAAAAGGAGAAAAAAGATCACTAAACTATGCCGGAACCCTTCTCGGAGAGGTCTACAGATACGGGGAGTTGGCGGGGGACGTAGCTGAGACGGAAGAGCATGACATCATTCATGCTCATGACTGGCTTTCTTTTGAGGCCGGTATCGCCGCAAAAGAAGTGAGCGGTAAACCGCTGGTGGCGCATGTTCATGCCACTGAGTTTGATCGTAGCGGTGAGAGAGTGAATCAAGATATATATAATATAGAAAGGAGGGGTATGTATATGGCCGATAGGGTGGTGGCCGTATCCAATTTTACGAAAAACATTTTAATAAATCGCTACGGTGTTCCGGAGGGTAAAATAACGGTGGTTCATAACGGCATAAACGAGAATGATTACATGAGTGTTTTGGAAGACTCTCCCGCTTCCGTGGTGAGCGGTCTCAAGAGCCATGGATACAAGATAGTGCTTTTCGTCGGAAGAATAACTTTCCAAAAAGGACCCGACTATTTTGTGAAGATGGCCAAGAAGATCCGAGAGTATGAGCCGAATACTTTTTTTGTTGTCTGTGGATCGGGCGACATGGAAAAACAAATGATTCATGAAGTGGCAGCCGCTCGCATGTCAGACAGGTTTATCTTTGCCGGCTTTTTGCGCGGTGAATCTTTGAATACGGTTTACAAAGCTGCCGATATTTACATAATGCCCTCGGTATCGGAACCCTTCGGCTTGACTCCGCTGGAGGCCATGATTCAAGACACTCCCGTTTTAATATCACACCAGACCGGTGTCAGCGAAGTTGTAAGTCATGCGTTGAAGGCTAACTTCTGGGACGTCGACGATATGGCGAGCAAAGTTATTTCGGTTTTGCGCAACCCCTCACTTCAGCAGTGTTTGAAGAACAACGGTAGAACGGAAGTGTCTCGAATGAACTGGAATCTGGCCGGCGAAAAACTACTTTCGTTGTACAAGAATTTGTTGGCTCGACAACTTTGATGCATAAGTGGATCCAACGAAAATAATTTCGATAAAAAAGAAGATTATTTCACTAAGCTGGTTTTTTAAGGATTACTTTCGTAACCGCCTTTTGTTCACATTGCTTTAACTCGATCATCCCGTTATTATGTTTAACAGATGTCTATAATATCCTTAAAAATTTAATCTATCTACACATGGCTTCGATCTGCTTTTATTTCCAAGTTCACCAGCCGTTCCGTATTAGGAAATACGGGGTGTTCGATGTTGGCAACTCGGACTATTTCAATGACGACAGCGAAACCGATTTGAATAACTGCCGTATACTTAAAAAGGTTGCCAGCAAATGTTATCTTCCGGCCAATGCGGTTTTAAAGAATGTATTGGAAACAAACCCGGATTTTAAAGCCAGCTTTTCGTTCTCGGGTGTTTTTTTGGAGCAGTGTGCAATCTACGCTCCAGAGGTATTGGAGTCCTTTAGTGACCTGATCAAAACGGGAAGAGTCGAGGTGATGAGCGAAACATATTATCACTCGCTGGCGGCTCTATACTCGCAGAAAGAATTTGAAAAACAAGTCAAACTTCACAGTGAGGCCGTTAAAGAGATTTTCAATGTATCGCCAACGGTTTTTAGAAATACTGAGTTGATCTACAGCAACGATATTGCCAGAGAGGTTCAAAGAATGGGTTTTAAAGCAATCTTGGCCGAAGGGGCCGATCATATTTTGGAGTGGAGAAGCCCGAACTTTCTTTACCGTCCGGCAGAAATCGATAATTTGGTACTTCTTCTTAAAAATTACCGTCTTTCGGACGATGTGGCTTTTCGATTCGGTGAAAGAAGTTGGAAGGAGTACCCCCTTACGGCTGAGAAATTTGCTCAGTGGGTTTCGGCTTACAACGGCGCAGGAGAGATTATAAATCTTTTTATGGATTATGAGACCTTCGGTGAACATCAATGGGAGGACACTGGAATATTTGAGTTCATGAGACATTTCCCTTCGGAGTTTTTGAAGCACCCCGACAACAACTTTGTTACTCCAAGCGAAGCGGTGGAAAGGTATGAGGTTGTTGGGGAAATAGAGGCGCCCAATTATGTTTCTTGGGCCGATGTCGAGCGCGACATCTCCGCTTGGCGTTCAAATGAGATTCAGCATGACGCATTAAGGTGTGTATACGAACTGGAGAGAGATGTTGTTGAGCTTGATGATCACGAGATAACTCATACTTGGAGGAAGCTTCAAACCTCGGATCATTTTTACTATATGTGCACCAAGTGGTTTCAAGACGGAGATGTTCACAAATATTTCAATCCTTATGATTCACCTTACGAAGCCTTTATTGCTTTCAGTAATGTTGTCAACGATTTGAAACTTCGAATAGATAAAAGAAAGAAAGAAAAGAAGTCTTTGAAAAGAAAAGGAGAAGGGAGTTTATTTAGAGAAAAATAAAATAAAATATGAGTGGAAACGAAGAAGATAAAAAAAGTTTTTGGGAGGAGTTTTTCGGAGTTGCGGAAGATGAAGTTCCGCCGCAAAAAGAAGAAGGGACTCGTCTACCGGTTCGTAACGAAGACGAAGACCTTATGAATATTCTGGAAGGAAAAAGACAAAAAGTAGAATCTTTTGAAGAAGAGTCGGTTTACTCGCCTGTAGAAACCCAAGAAGATGAAGGACCCTCTTCTTTCCCCGAAGATATACAAAAAGAGGAAGAGGAGGTCCCCCTACCGATAAAAGAAGAGGACGGAGATTTTGAAGAACTCCGGGAAGATGCAAGAGAAGAAGATGCCCCGAAAGAGAAGCTTGATATTTTCCCTGAAGATACACAAGAAGGGAAAGAAGGCGTTCGTCTGCCGGTGAAAGAAGGGGATGAGTACTCTGAAGATCTACCGGGAGAAGAAAGCGAGGAAGAAAACTTAATGCAAGACGGAGCGGGTAATTTATACGAGGCGCCGGCGGGGCAATATTTCTACATTCACAACGGCCCCACCTTGAAGAATCTTTATGATCTTGAGTATTATTTGGGAACCATGACCGATAATCAGTTTAGTTATCATACAACTGATGGCAGAAATGATTTTGCTTCTTGGGTTCGCGACGTATTAAGGGAGGGAGAGCTGGCATCGGAACTTGAGGGCACGCGTGAGAGGAAAGAGATGTATGATATCTTGGCTCGTTTTTTAACGTTAAAATAATTTTTTATGTCTCGACCTTTGGTACTTGGTAATGGAATGATATTAGTTTGCTTGGATAGACGTGGTCAGGTAAGGGACTTTTACTTCCCTTATGTCGGATCTGAAAATCACGTTGGAAGAAGAGATGTTCATAAGATCGGTGTTTGGGTGGATGGGAGGATGAGTTGGTTTTCCGATGACGAATGGAATATAAGTGTCTGTTATAAAGAAGACACGATGACCTCAAGTGTGATTGCGGATAACCCCAAGATGCGCCTCGCTATTCATTTCAACGATGTTGTTTATAATGAAAAGAACATATTTTTGCGCTCCATAAGAGTTGAGAACAAAATGGACGAGGATCGTGAGATAAAACTTTTTTTTAACCAACAGTTTGAGATTTCACAGACGTATTATGCCGACACCGCTTATTACAATCCGGCACTGCACGCACTTATTCATTACAAAGGGAGGAGGGTTTTTTTGGTGAGTGCCAAAGATGATGGAAAAGATTTTTTTTCAGAGTACTCCACCGGTCTTTTTAATATTGAAGGCAAGGAAGGAACTTGGAGAGACGCCGAAGACGGTAAGCTTTCAAAAAACCCGATAGAGCACGGTGCGGTGGATTCCACTTTGGGATTGGTCCTCAAGGTTGAGGCAAACGGGGAACGCAAGGCTCACTATTGGATATGCGTGGGAGAAACTCTTGGCGAAGCGGAGAGACTTCAGGGACATCTTCTTTATAAAACCGAAGAACACGTTATCGAGACCACCAGTAACTTTTGGCATGCTTGGGTTAATAATTTCGACATTGATTTTACGGATCTTTCGGATGAGGCGAAGGATCTTTTCAAAAGATCTCTTTTGGTAGTCAGGACTCATTGTGACAACAGGGGAGGTATTATAGCTTCCGGTGATTCCGCTCAGTTTCAATATGGACGCGATACTTACAGTTATGTTTGGCCCCGTGACGGAGTTTTCATCTCTCTCAGTATGGACAAGGTCGGTTACTCGGAAATACCGGAGCGTTTTTACAGATTTTGCAATGAAGTGATAACGGAGGGCGGTTACATACTTCACAAATACTTACCCGACATGTCTTTGGGTAGCTCGTGGCACCCTTGGACTCAGGAGGAGACACCGCAATTAGCCATTCAGGAAGACGAGACGGCCCTGCTAATTTTCGGTATGTGGGAGCACTATAAGCTTAATAAAAATTTGGAATTTGTTGAGGAGGTTTATAACTCCCTGATAAAAAACGCAGCGGATTTCATGAAAAGTTATCGGGATGAAAAAACCGGTTTACCTCGCCCCAGCTATGACCTCTGGGAAGAGAATTTTGCGGTTTCAACCTTTACCTGCGCGACCGTTTACGGTGCACTTTCGGCCGCTTCCAAGTTTGCCGACCTTTTGGGGAAAAACGATGACAGAGAAAGATACGCTCGGACGGCCGAAGAGATTCGTGATACCGTGATGAAGCACCTGTATGATGAGGAGCGGGGTGCCTTTTTGAAATCAGTCAGACTTGAAAGAGGTGAGGTCATTCCTAATAAGGTGGTGGACACCAGTTCTTTTTACGGATGTTTCCGTTTTGGGATACTGTCGGTTGACGATGAAAGACTCGAGCGGGCTTTTAAGATAACAAAGAAGGCCTTGTCCGATCCTATCCCCGTAGGAGGAACCGCTCGCTATGAAAATGATAAATATCATGCGCCGGTCGGTGGTTATATCAATGTCCCGGGTAATCCATGGTTTGTTACGACACTTTGGCTTATACAGTACAAGATAGCGAAAGCGAAATCTGAAGAAGACCTTAAATTCGTGAATGATGAGCTGATGTGGTCCGTTAATAATGCTCTTCCTTCCGGTGCTCTTTCCGAGCAAATTAACCCTTACACCGGAGAACAGATGTCTGTTGCTCCCTTGATATGGAGTCACGCCGAATTCATTATTACCGTGATGGAATACCTGCATAAACTTCAAGAGATAAGGTCCGAACAGTAGTTTTTGAATTTTTTAAGATTTCTTAGTTTATTTCTCAATTAAGTAAGGATTCATTGTTTATGCCACTTCGCTTGTTTGTGTTAGAATCTTTATTATGTCGACATTGATAGCAAAGTGGCTTGTGGGCGCCCTGTCCATAATTATAGTCGCAGACGTTTTGGAGGCGGTTACGGTTTCAAGTGTTTACATTGCTTTGGTGGTGGCCCTTCTTTGGGGCCTGATGAACATCTCAATAAAGCCTTTTTTAATCATCATAACGCTTCCTCTGAATGTCCTTACTTTCGGACTCTTTACCTTTATCATAAACGGCGCACTACTTTTGTTCCTGGCTTCTTTCATAGACGGTTTGACCGTTGAGGGTTTCTGGTGGGCGGTCGGAGCCGCTGCCTTGGTGACCGTATTGAGCTGGCTTGGAAACCGTCTCATATCTTCGGTTTCCAGTTCTTCCCCGAGCCGTGTATGAAGTTTGGAATGTAAAAAATTATTAATTAATATTTCATATTTAAAAAATGAGTATAAAAATCGTTACACATAATGGTCCTTATCACAGCGATGATATTTTTGCCGTTGCCACAGTCAGTCTTTTTTTGGAAGAAGGTACGCAGGTGGAGATAATTCGTACTCGCGATAATAAGGTAATCGCCGAGGCGGATTTTGCCGTTGATGTGGGAGGGGCATACAATCCGGATTTAAAAATATTCGACCACCATCAAGAAGGTGGAGCGGGGGATCGTACTAACGGAGTTCCGTATGCGTCTTTCGGTCTCGTCTGGAAAGCATACGGAGAAAAGATCTCCGGTAGTAAAGAAATTGCGGAGATTTTGGACGAGAGACTAATACAGCCGATCGATGCCGAAGATAACGGGGTTAAAATATCCAGTAGCCTTTTCAAAGGCATTACTCCCTACACCGCACAAGATCTTTTTTCCACTTTTTCTCCGACTTGGAAGGAAAAAGACATCGACACCGATGCTGTTTTCGAAAGTTGTGTTAATATTGCCAAGCGGGTCCTGGAGAGAGAGATAAAAACAGCTCAAGATATGAAGGAGGCGGAGAGGATAATTGAAAAGCATTATGAAGATGCAATTGACAGACGAGTCGTTATCCTCGATAAATATTATCCTTGGAAGATTGTCATACCCAAATACCCGGAGCCGTTGTTTGTTGTTTACCCTTCTTTGAGTGGAGATGCGTGGCATGCTCAGGGGGTACCGAAGCATAAAGATTCTTTCAGGCCCAGACTACCTTTTCCCGAAAGATGGGCGGGGAAAATGGATTCGGAGTTGGCTAAAGTTACCGGCGTTGAAGATGCGACTTTTTCTCATAACAAGAGATTTTTGTCGGGAGCCAAATCCAGAGAAGGTGCCGAAAAATTGGCCCGGAAAGCCATCGATAGTTTATCTAAGGATTTTTAAATACAGATGGCTTTTACCGATGAAATAAATATTCACTTAAGTGCCGGAAAGGGGGGGGACGGAGTCGTTCGCTGGAGACGGGAGAAATACAAAGATAAAGCCGGACCGAGCGGGGGAAACGGTGGTCGCGGAGGAAATGTTCGCATCCAAGCTGTTCGCGATGTTTCCAAACTTGCCCACTATGCTCAGTTTCCGCAGCTTTTGGCCGAAGACGGACAAGACGGAATGAAAGACAGTAGGGCCGGTGCGAAAGGAGAAGACCTGCTCCTTTATTTTCCGGTCGGCTCGATAATCGTTAATAAAGACAATGGTGACAGGTGGGAGCTTTTGAGTGAAGGAGATGAGGTGACTGTTTTGAAAGGGGGAAAAGGCGGTCTGGGTAACGAACACTTTAAGAGTTCCAGAAATGTTGCCCCGAAAGAGCAAACCGACGGGAAGCCGGGGGAAAATGCGGACTTTCATATTGAGCTTCGTCTGATAGCGGACATAGGTCTTGTCGGGTTTCCAAATGCGGGTAAATCAACTTTATTAAACTCCTTAACGGGAGCTAAAAGCAAAGTTGGGAACTATCGCTTTACAACTCTTGAACCCCACCTCGGTTCTCTCTACGGAGTCATAATTGCCGATATACCCGGCCTTATCGAAGGTGCTTCCGAGGGTCGCGGTTTGGGACACTCTTTTTTGAGACATATCTCTCGCACGGGACTGCTGGCCTTTTGTTTGTCGGCCGATAGTAAGGACATCATTGGTGAGTTTGAAGCCGTTAAGGAAGAGTTGGGTTTGTACGACTCGGAGATACTTAAAAAACCCAAGATTATTTTAATTACCAAATCGGATACGGTTGACAAAAAAAGTCTCGAAAAGTTAAAAAACGTTGTTGCCAAAGGAACAGATCTGCCGGTTCATTCGGTCTCCATTTTGGATGACGACAGCCTTAAAAACCTTTCCAAACTATTGGTTAAAACGGCCAAGGATAAGGTGAGGGATCCACTTTGATAAATTTACCGAAGTTGATATAGTTATCTATGTTTTATTTAGATGGAGTTTCAGGTTTATCGGAAACTCTTTTATGAAGAGCGTATGAAAAAATACATTCCGACAATTGGTCTTGAAATACACGCACAACTTTCGACAAAAAGTAAAATGTTTTGCGGTTGCGTCAACGATCCGGACGAGAAAAGGCCGAACGTGAACATCTGTCCGATATGTACGGGTCAGCCCGGAACCTTACCGGTCGCCAATAAAGAGGCCATGCTCAAGATACTGCAGGTGGGGGTGGCGCTGGGTGGAAAATTGGCCGATTTCACCGAGTTTGATAGAAAACATTATTTCTATCCCGATATCCCCAAGGGTTACCAGATAAGCCAGTACAAGCACCCTTTGATAGAGGGCGGTGTTTTGGTGGGAATCGATCTTACCAGAATACACCTCGAAGAAGATACGGCGCGCTCAACTCATGATAGAAGAGGAGATACGCTTGTTGATTTCAATCGATCCGGCCTGCCTCTTATGGAGCTCGTCACTGAACCTCAAATAAAAAGCGGGGAGAAGGCCGCGCAGGTGGCACGTGAGTTACAACTCCTCCTCCGTTATTTGGGCGCGGGTTGGGCCAATATGGAGAAAGGCGAGATGCGTGTCGAAGCCAATCTGTCTGTAAGTGATTCCGAAAAACTGGGAACCAAAGTCGAAGTCAAGAACCTCAATTCCTTCAAGTCGGTGGAAAAAGCGATAGCCTATGAGATAGAAAGGCACACCGAGATGCTCGAGAGAGGAGAGAGAATCGTTCAAGAGACACGAGGGTGGGACGAAGAAAGACTCGTTACCGTGTCTCAGCGACAAAAAGAAGAGTCACATGATTATCGTTATTTTCCCGAACCCGATATTCCACCCTTCAAGTTGTCTGAGTACGAAGAGTTTTCTTTGAGAGCGATTCGCTCCACTCTTCCGGAACTCCCGTGGGAGAGGCGTGAAAGATATATTAAAAACTTCAACTTAAGCGGTGAGCAAGCGGAGGTTTTTGTTAACTCTCTTCATCTCTCGGTATTCTTTGAAGAGGTTGTCGGTACAATTTCTTCGGATATAAAAGATTCATCCAAGAGGGCCGCCAATTATATAGTAAGTGACCTATTGGGGCTTATGAAAGAAGACGGAGTTGATACTATCCCTTTTTCCGCCTCTCGGTTTGCGGAGTTGATTACCATGATAGCGGAGGGAGAGCTTTCTTCTCGTGGAGGTAAAGATATCCTTCTTTATATGTACAAAGGAGAAGAGGGAAGTGTTATTGATATAGCTAAAAAATATAACTTGATTCAATCAAGTGATGACGGAGAGATTCGTGCTCTGGTGGAGGAAGTGATAAAAGAGAATCCCCAAGTGGTAAGCGATTACAAGGGAGGCAAAGAAAGCTCCCTGCAGTTTCTCGTCGGCCAAGGCATGAAGAAAAGTAAGGGATCGGCTAACCCTCAACTTTTAAAGGAAATTCTTAAAGAATTAATTTGATTCCGATTTCAAAAAAGAACACTTCCCGCGGTATGGCGGGAAGTGTTCGTATTTTCAGGGGTCCGTATCTGTAAGCCGAATTCTGTACCCCGCTCTTTTAAATTTCATTTATGTTGTTTGTTGCAAAAATGAAACCTAAAAGAGCGGGGTGGCAGTCATTTATCTGGGATGAATGTTGCCATCCACCTCTAGCGGCACTCCCCGCCCCATGCTTGGGGTGGGGCACGGCCTTGCACCCCGGTAAGGATTTAGCCGTTTCACTTCTCCGTTCCCGGAGAATTATTCCCCAAAGGGAACCCTTTGCCTTTCGGCTCTGGCGTCACTGTTCGCACCTCTCCCCGCTCTTTTAACCTCCGTTTGATTTTTTTCGAATCTGTTTTAATCGTCAACGGAAACTAAAAGAGCGGGGGACGGGTGTTACCCGCTACCATTTTAGACGCTCAAAAAGAGCGAATTGGTGTTCGGACTTTCCTCCCCGCTCATTTAAATTTCGTTAATGTTATTTATTATCAATAAAAACGAAACCTAAATGAGCGAGGCGACTGCCCGATACGGACCGAATATATTGTACAACAGTATTTATAAAATCTCAAATCATTTAAACCAAAGACTTAAAACATTGATTTTCTTCAATTTCCCGAAGATTCTGCTATAATGTCCGAGTATGGAACTCGAAGAGAAAGATGGCTCATTCAACCCCATAACGACCTTTATATATAAAACTCACGCTATTTTCAGGGAGATGGGGTTTTTGGTTGCCGAAGGACCTCAGATGGAAACCGAGTGGAACAACTTTGATGCACTGAATGTTCCTTCTGACCACCCTTCCCGTGACCAACAAGACACTTTCTGGATCAAAGATCCTTTCGATGATAGGGTTGTTTTGCGATCCCATACTTCTTCTGTTCAGGGACGTTTTATGAGTAATAACAAACCGCCCTTCAGGGTGATTGTTCCGGGTCGAGTCTACCGACAGGAAGCCACCGATGCCACGCATGAGACTCAGTTTCATCAGATGGAAGGTCTGGTAGTGGAAGAGGGAATAACCCTTGCTAGTTTAAAAGGGATTCTGGAGGATTTTCTTGAAAAAGCCTTTGAGGATAAAAATTTACTTATAAGATTCAGACCGGGCTACTTTCCTTTTGTCGAGCCGGGAGTTGAAATAGATATCTCCTGCACTTTCTGTAAAGCGAAAGGTTGTCGTATCTGTAAAGAAACCGGGTGGATAGAAATACTGGGAGCGGGGATGGTTCATCCCAATGTTTTCTCCGCGGTGGGCATTGATTCTTCGAAGTGGAAGGGGATAGCTTTCGGTTTGAGCCCGGAACGTATTCTTATGTTGAGATACGGAATAGAAGACATTCGTTTGTTTCATTCGGCCGATCTGCGTTTTATAAAACAGTTTTAATTTGTTTTAAATTTTTAAATAAAAATTATGAAAGTTTTGGTTTCTTGGCTTCAAGATTATATAAAAGAGGAACTTCCGCCTCCGAAAGAGCTTGCGGAAGCACTGTCCTTGAGGGCGTTTGAAGTTGAGGATATCAAGGGGAGTGGCAAAGGTGCCGTTATTGATGTCGATGTTCTTCCCAACAGGGCCAATGATTGTCTTTCTCACCGGGGTATTGCCAGGGAGATCTCGGCGTTTTACGGCTTTACATTCAAAGAGAGGGAAATTGAGGCGACAAAAAGGGAAAAGTCCAAAGTATCCATCAAGGTCAAAGACCCCGAACTCTGTCGTCGTTATATCGCTTTACCTGTCTCCAATGTTCGTGTCGGACCTTCGCCCAAGTGGCTTAAAGAAAGACTGGAGGCCATCGGTGAGAGATCGATAAACAACATTGTTGATATAACTAACTATGTGATGTTTGACACGGGACAGCCACTGCATGCTTTTGACAGAGCAAAACTCAAAGGGGATGAAATCCACGTCAGACTTGCGAGCCCCGGTGAGAAGATAACGACCCTTGATAACAACAAGATTGAACTCATTGGTACGGAGTTGGTGATTGCCGATAAAGAATCGATTCTGGCCCTGGCCGGAGTGAAGGGAGGAAAGAAAGCGGAGGTGGATAAGAAAACCACGGACATTATTTTGGAGGCCGCTTCATTTGATCCGGTTTGTGTCAGAAGAACATCACGCAGAATCAATATTTTAACCGAGTCCTCCAAACGTTTCGAGAACAATCCTTCACCCGAGTATGCCTTACACGCCGCGGAGTTGGCTCAAACCCTGATCTCCGAGCTTTTGATTTCGAGTAAGAACGGTTCGGGACCGGAAGCATCGGCCAATGAGCCTGTCGACTTCTATCCGGAACCGGTCCGAAGTCGCATCATTTCTTTACCTGTCTCGGAAATAAGGAGAACATTGGGTATAGATATCCCAATCAAAGATTCTTTGAAAATACTTGAGCGCTTGTATTGTAAGGCGGAGGTAAAAGGTGAGGTCTTGAAAGTTGAGCCCCCCATAGATCGGCATGACCTTAATATTCCGGAAGACATAATAGAGGAGATCGGTCGTGTTTACGGATATGAGCATTTAAAAACAACCCCTCTGAAACCGATCGAGGGAGAGGTTGATATAAATAAAAGTTTTTATTATCAAATCAAGATTCGTCTTATTTTAAGAAAACTTGGATTCTCTGAAATATTTACATACTCCATAAGAGACAAAGGCCCGGTTGAACTCGCCAATCCCCTTACTCAAGACAAGAGATTTTTAAGGGATGAGATCGGTTCTGATATGGAAGTTGCTCTCACTTTCAACGAGCGCAATATTGAACTGGTCGGTTATGATCGGGTTTGTCTTTTCGAGATAGCCAATGTATTTACGCCGAGTGAGGAGAAAACACATTTTGTCATTGGTGTTAAAAACACAAAAAAGAAGCAGAAACCGGGCGAAGAAGAATTGATCAAGCAAGTTTTAAGTGTGATCTCTGTCGATTTGGGTATTGATATCCAAGAAATCGGTTCTTTTGTGTCAAGTACGGTTTGGGAAGGATGTTTGGATGACCTTGTGGATAAACTGCCTAAACCGGAAAAATGGGATATCGAAGTGCCAGAAGCGAAAGAGAAAAAATATCGAAAAATATCTCCGTACCCGTTCGTGTTGAGAGACATTGCGGTTTTTGTTCCGGCTGAGATCAAAAGTGACGAAGTTCTTGAAATGATAGAGGGTAATGCGGGGAGTTTGTTAAAGACAAGTCGTTTGTTTGATGTTTATGAAAAAATTGATGAAAGCGGAGAAAAACGAGCCTCGTATGCTTTTAGGTTGGTTTTTCTTTCACACGAGAGAACTCTTGCCGATCATGAAGTCAATAAAATAATGGATAAAGTATCTTCAGCTATTAATTCGAAAAAAGGATGGCAAGTTCGCTAGTGTTTTTTGGAGATTGGAAATGTTTATACTTTTAAAAATTTATCAAAATTTTTAAAGAAGTCCTTTTATGAAAGATGAAAATGCGAACATTGTAAAGATAACTCTCCTGTTCTCGGCGATAGTTGTCGTGATTTTCTCTCTTCATTTTAATATATCCAAAGATCAAAGTAAAAAAATGAATGAGAGGGGACCTTTCGGAGAGGCGTCGGTGCTCCGGTTTGATATCAACGATAGTGGAGATAGAGAGATTGCCGAGAGAGGGGTTTTTAAAGAGGCCACCCTAGGTGATACGACAATAACACTGGAGATTGTAGATACGAAAGCGGATAAAGCGAGGGGTCTCTCGGGCAGGTCTTCAATCGGGTTGGCCGATGGTATGCTCTTCGTTTTTTCAAACGAGGGTACTCACGGAATATGGATGAAAGAGATGAAGTTCTCCCTTGATATAATATGGATTGATTCTCTCGGCAAAGTCGTTTTTATCAAAGAAGAAATCTCTCCGGATACATTCCCTGAGGTTTTCAAACCTGAAACTCCCGCCAAGTTTGTTATTGAGGTGGCGGCGGGGACGGTGAGTCGGGAAGGTTGGAAAGTTGGTAGCCGGCTTTTATTTCATTAGTTTTTTTAAAAGTACGTTTAATTTCAGTTCTCAAACCCGATGATGTTTGGATGTTCCTCGGTGACGCTTTTGGATTCTTTCGCGCTATCCACAGTGGCTGAAGACTTCTGTAAAGCCCTTTGTTTGCCTATCAACTACGCATACTTTTTGACGTCCGTGTCCAATCTCTGAGCTTGTGGAGGGGGGTGTGGCTGATACAATGTATATGTTGCAAGTAATTTTTTAAATCAAATGGCGGGCAAAGGAAAACATGTTGATCTCACTAATCCCAAAAACACTGAAGCGTTTGTAAAACAGGTGCGGAAACGCGATGGTTCAATTGTTCCTTTTGATTTGAGCAGAATAGCCAACGCCATCTATAAGGCGATGCTCGTTGCCGATGAAGGTTCGGATGTTGAGGCAAGCATGGTAGCCAACAAAGTCTTTGCAGACCTGGTTCGTATAAGTAAAAAATACAAAAACTTCATACCAATGGTTGAAGGGATACAGGACACCGTGGAAAAGGAGCTTATTCTCAGCGACTACGTCAATTCGGCCAAGAAATATATTTTATACAGAGAAAAAAGGGCCCAAATTCGAAAGCAGGGCATTAAAGTTCCCGAAAAGGTGAGAGAGCTGACAAAAGAGAGCCGGAAGTATCTGGAGAGTCCTTTATCGGAGTTTATCTACTACAGGACCTATTCCCGTTGGATAGAAGAGGAGGGACGACGCGAAACTTGGATAGAGACGGTTGATCGTTATATGGACTTTATGAAAGAGAACTTGGGTAATGCTTTAAAAAAAGAGGAGTACGGAGAAATAAGAGAGGCTGTTTTGAAGCAAGAAGTTATGCCGTCAATGAGGCTTCTGTGGAGTGCTGGCAAGGCCGCGCGTAAGACCAACGTCTGCGCTTACAACTGCTCATTCATAGCACCTAGGAAGCTCAAGGACTTCGGAGAGATAGTGTATCTTTCGATGTGTGGTGCTGGTGTCGGTTTTTCGGTTGAAAGCCAACACGTCGAAGCGCTCCCCCAGATAAAGAAACAGACGGGGGAGAAACTGCCGACTTATGTTATTGGGGATAGTAAGGAAGGTTGGGCCGATGCATTGGTTTTGGGTTTGGAAACATGGTTTTCCGGCAAAGACATTGATTTTGATTGCTCCCAAGTCCGCCCGAACGGTTCAAAGCTTAAAACGATGGGGGGAAAAAGCTCCGGCCCCGAACCTTTGATGGACCTTTTGAGGTTCACTCGGGAGAAGATTTTGAAAAAACAAGGACGACGCCTTTCAACCATTGATACACATGACATTATCTGCAAAATAGGCCAGGTCGTTGTAGCTGGCGGTGTTCGCAGAAGTGCGCTTATCTCACTTTCCGACCTTGATGATTCGGCTATGAGAGATGCCAAGAAAGGACAGTTTTATATAAGTGAACCCCAGCGTTCAATGGCCAATAACTCTGTTGTATACAATGAAAAGCCTACAGCCGCCGACTTTTTGGATGAGTGGTTGGCTTTGATGAAATCTCGTTCGGGTGAAAGAGGTCTTTTTAACAGAGGGTCCTTGGAAAAGCAACTTCCCAAAAGACGCTGGAAAGTCTTCAAAGACAGTGTCGAGTTTTCCGGAACTAATCCTTGCGGTGAGATAGTTCTTCGTTCAAAGCAGTTTTGCAACCTCTCCGAAGTGGTCGCGCGTGCGAAGGACACGAGAGAAGATCTTTTGAGAAAGGTGCGCTTGGCTTCCATTTTGGGAACCTATCAATCTTCCCTTACCAACTTCGGTTATCTGTCCGAAGAATGGAAGAAAAACTGCCAAGAAGAGAGACTCCTCGGTGTTTCCGTTACCGGACAGTGGGACTCAAAGGAAGCCAGGAAAATGGAAACTTTGAAAGTTTTGAAGAAGGAAGCCGTTAAGGTTAACAAGGAATATTCAAAAAGATTCGGTATAAACCCTTCGACCGCGGTTACTTGTGTCAAGCCGTCCGGAACAGTCTCTCAACTCGTCGATGCCTCTTCCGGGATGCATCCTCGCTATGCCAAATACTATATTCGCAGGGTACGAATTTCCGCTACCGATTCTCTTTTTCACATGTTGAAAGACCAAGGCGTGCCTTTTCATCCCGAAGTGGGACAGAGTATCGATAAAGCCAATACTTATGTGTTGGAGTTTCCCGTAAAAGCTCCCGAGGGAGCCGTTGTCAGCGGGGACTTGAGTTCAAGTGAGCAGCTTGAACATTGGAAGAAAGTTAAAGAGAACTTTACTGAGCATAACCCGTCAGTGACTGTTACTGTTGATGAGAGTGAGTGGATTTCTACGGCTCACTGGCTTTACAATAACTGGGATATAATAGGTGGACTCTCTTTCTTGCCAAAGAGTAGTCATGTTTATCAACTGGCCCCTTATGAAGAGATAGACGAAGAGAGATACAAAGAGCTTTCAAAACGTTTTACCGATATCGATTTTTCAAAGATAGTTACTTATGAAGGAGAAGACAACACTGAGGGAGCCAAAGAGTACGCTTGTGTGGCGGGCGGGTGTCCGATTTAGATTTCTTTCGGATCTCTCTGAAAAACAACATGAGATAATTTCTTATGTTGTTTTTGTTTGCAATTTTTTCGCCACGCCTGTGATAAAATATTTACAAGGGGAATAAGTCATGCCCGCATTAAATTTTAATACATGAGAGGTCTGTTTTTTTCAAGATATGCAATTATATTTTTTTGTTTGGTTGCAGTTTTTTTGCCGTATTCGTTATTTGCAATCGATTCCCTGCAATACAATCTCTCCATTACGTATCCGATAGAAAGTCTGGGTACATCACAGGGTGACATAATTATCCGTGATAGATATACCAATACTCTTTGGCTTTCTTCTGTAGAAGATAGCCCTGATGTTTTCGGAGTAGTTTCTCAAAATCCGATGTTGGTTTTTCGAACTGATACCGGTTCGGTTCCGATTATAAGGATGGGGCAGGTGCCGGTCAATGTTATTTTGAAAAACGGCCCCATTGAGAGGGGGGAACATATAACCACATCCAATGTTGTTGGTTTTGGCCAAACCGTTCAACCTCACCATCGCTATACCATAGGCGTCACTTTGGAGCAGCTGACCGAAGAAGACACCGAAGAGTCTATTACCATGGCAAACGGCGAAGTCTATGCCGTTGGTAGGGTCATGGTTGATTTACAGATCGGCAAACATGGCTCCGGTATTGTCGAGAGGCCTCCGAGAGATATTTCGGCGGAGCTGGCGGAGATTGGCGCACGTGAATTGTTCGTTCATAATTTGGGAACGATTCAATACATCGGGGGCAGAGCCTTGGATACATCCAGGAGGTTTTTACAAAACGACGTTGGGGTAAGACTGGCACAAATGGTTTCCATCTTGGGTATTATTGCCGGTTTTTTTATGACCCTGAGTGCTTTCTTTCTTTCTTCTCTGGCTATTCTCGAAGTATTTTTCTTGCCTTTCAGGTTATGGGCCTTGCTTATGGCTTTTCTCGGCTTCAAGAGTCGTATGAGACCATGGGGAGTGGTTTATGACAGTATAACCAAGCAACCGATCGACCCGGCTTATGTTCAACTTTTTGATGAAGAGGGTAACGAAGTTAAGACTTCCATAACCGACATTGACGGCCGCTATGGTTTCCTGGTTGAATCCGGGCGCTATGTCATGAAAGCCAACAAGACCAACTATAGTTTTCCGTCTAAAAAGCTTAAAGATAAATCGAGGGACGAAATCTATGACAATCTTTATTTCGGAGAACCTTTGGATATAACTAAAGAAGGAGCCATCGTAGGTAAAAATATTCCAATGGACCCCGATAACTTTGATTGGAACGAGTTCACCAAACTTAATAAGAATATTTTAAACTATTATTCCTACGGAGACTTCTTCAAGGCGGTAATTCTCAAGTGGCTTTTTTATATCGGATTTATTGTTGCCGTTACAGCTCTTATCATAACTCCGGCAGTCTATAATATATTGATTGTAGCTTTGTACCTTCTGTTGTTTTTTATGAGATTGCTGGGTTTCAGCCCGCGTCGCTACGGAAAGGTTTTGGAAAAGAAAACGAATACGCCCTTACCTTATGCTATTGTTCGTATTTGTCTGGTTGAAAGCGGAAAGGAGGCTTACAAATCGGTTTGTGACGCTTATGGCAGGTATTTTTCTTTGGTTACCAACGGAGTTTATTACGCAAGTATAGATAGAAAAGATGGGGAAGACAGCTACAGTAATGTTTATACTTCCGAACCTTTTGAGGTTAAAGATGGAATTATCAGGAAGGTCTTTAAGGTCTAAATCGGTTTTCAGATAAAGATTTGATGATTTGAATATGTTTTACTCCATCTGAGTTAAGTGTTAAAAATGATCTTTTAAAATAAATTAAGCGAGACTTAAGTGATACGAGGGATGCTTTTTATGTTAAAACATGTGTTAAAATATATTGCATACCGCAAGCGAAGACCGGATTTTCATACGGGTTTTTTGAAGCGGATTTTTTCCGAGTTTAGATTAGACATGTATATACGTTTCTTTTTTTCTCTTATTATTCTGCTTAGCATTCTGGGAATGCCGAGTCTTTTCATGGTTGGGGTTTCGGCCCAGGTAGGTCAAGGGATCAACCCCTCCAACGAGGAAGGGATAATGCCGGGGAGTATAATATCTCGTGATGCCAGAACCGGTTATTTTTACCTCGCACGCACGATAAACAGCCCGGATGTTTTCGGTATTATTGTTGAAAAGCCCTTAATGACGATCATCCCCGATGAAGAAAGCAACGTATCGGTATTGAGAACCGGTCAGGCTCGGGTAAGTGTTGTTTTGTTAAACGGACCGATTAAGACCGGGGACTACGTTACCACTTCCAACGTTCCGGGTTATGGTATGTTGGCAAGCCGAGAACATCGAAACATAGTCGGTATAGCCCTGGAAGATTTCACAGAAACCGACGCTACGGATGTTGTTGTCGATAACTTGGGGCAAGAGATTTCCGCGGGATTGGTCTTGGTCGATTTGAGAATCGGAGTTAGTGACGATGACGAGCTTTTTCCAGCTGAGCGTGAAGAGGATTCTTTACTTGAACAGATGGAGCATTATTTGGCGATGATTGCTCGGTATCTGGCAGCAGCAATGGTCGCACTCGGCGCACTTTATTTTTCATATCATTTTTTCAAAGCGAATGTAAAGGATGGTCTGTCGGCCTTGGGAAGAAATCCGTTGGCAAGGCAGTCCATACAAAAGATGATGTTGTTCAACATGTTTTTGGTGGTTCTCATAAGTGTAGGTGGTTTATTGTTAAGCGCATTAATTCTTCTTATTCCCGTATTCATTATTAGAGTAATGTAGCAAAGCGCTCTATGCGTTGAAACTCATCGGTTGCGTGATAAAATATATACAGACGAGATTAAATTAAATTCTTTTTATCAATGTTTGGCATGGATTCAATATTTGTACTTTTGATACTTCTTATTACCGCGGTAATTTTTCTTCTCTTTGCGGTTGTTTGGCTGTTACATCGATTGGAGAGACAGAGAAGATCGTATTACAAAGTAATTGAGGCGACTAAAAAGAAAGCGAAGGACGTAATGGAAGAGACACGTCTTAAAGCCCAAGAGATTTTACTTTCGGCGGAACAAAGTGCCGGTCGATATCTTTCCGAAAGGCGGACGGAAATAAACTCAATTCATAATGAGTTTGTTCAAAAACTCGAAAGCTTCAGTGAAGAAGCTAAAAGAACCTTTGCCGGGAGTGTTCAAAAGGTTGAGGGTTTTTCCGATGAGATGTCCAAAGAAGCTCGAGTTAAGATGGGGGAGGCCATTGACGCAGCGAGAGAAGATATCAAAGAAGCCTTACGTTTAGCTAAAGAGAGCATGGATGAGAGGATGCACAGAACCTCTGAAGACCTGTCGTCTGTCGGCAATTCCGTGAGGCAACTTGATGCTCTGAATACGGAGGCTAAAAAAGCCTTCGCTGAGAGTGCAAAAAGCTTTTATCAACTCTCAAACGAGATGTCTGAAGAAGCCCGAGGCAACGTGGA
>SKVL01000032.1 GCA_007129455.1 Candidatus Campbelliibacteriota bacterium
TACGGCGAACAAAATAGCCACAAGTGGTAGGGTTCCTTTTTTCATAAAGCTACACTGCTCATCTTATGAACCCCATTGTAGCAAAGTTTTTATATTTAAAAGTAGCGACTTATACACACCCGTCCTTTTTTATTCCCCAACCCTCAGTCTTAAAGTAAGGACGCTCGGACCTTGAAAGATCGTGTGGATAAAAACAAGAGAAAGGTGGTGTATAATTATTAATGCTAAGTTTGGTTTAAGAGCGCTTGAGACTAAGCTTGTTTTTTAATATTTTTTAAAATAAACAAAATGAATATACTAACGAGAGTATTCTTTAAAAAGACCTCAACTTTGGTGGTGGGTTTTTTGGTGGCCACTGTTTTTTTAGGTGGTTCGGTTTTACAAGCTTATGTTGACCCTGTTTCAAAATTTGAGTTTAATCGTGATTTGACAATCGGAAGCACAGGCCCCGATGTTCAATCTCTTCAGGTGTTTTTGAACCGAGACCCCGATACGCGCCTGGCAATCTTGGGTGCGGGCTCTCCCGGACAAGAAACGGAATACTTCGGACCGATAACAAGAAATGCAATCATTCGTTTTCAAGAGAAGTATGCCGACGAGATACTGAGACCGTTGAACCTTTGGAGTGGAACCGGCTATTTCGGACCTTCGACGAGAGCGAAGATAATGAGTCTTTTAAACACACAAGCGACTACCCCCACCACCCCTGTCATTCCTCCCGATTCGGAGAAAAAAGAGGAAAAATCTTCCGAAACTTTTGGAATGTACACGGATGAGTTGATGTTAACGCAACCTTCTCACTATTACGGTGAAAAAGGAACAACCCTGAATCTTTACGGTTTTGGATTTTCATCAAACAACACGATTCACTTCGGGGATGATTTTTCAATTGAAAACATCAAAGCGGAAAGTCATGACACTATAAAGATAAATGTTCCTGATGAGTTGGGTTCCGGTTATTACGACCTTAGGGTAGAGAATGAAAAGGGCGAGGGCGCCGAGAGTCAGGCGTTCTTTGTGGTTGTTGACAAGGGCTCCGTTCCGCCAAGAATAGATTCGGTGAGCCCCGAGAGAGCCAAGCCTGGTGACACGGTAGTGGTTTACGGGGAGGGTTTTAACAGGGATTGGAATATGGTAAGAACAACCTTTTTCACGGCGGAAGGCTTTTCGTCTGTTGACGGGAGAGTTCTAACCTTTAAGATTCCGCATTCCTTTTTTGAAGAGACGGATTTAGATCCAGACCATATCAATATGGATAATTTACCCGACGAGCCAACCCCGACACCGACGGGGGATGACAGGTGGGAATTTGAAACCTACATCTATGTCGTAAATGTGGGAGGTATAAGTATGGATCCCGGGAGCTTTATACTGGAGTTGAACCTTTAATTTTAAAAATCATGATTAATATAAAAAAAGTTAAAAAACCATTTTCAAAGACTGATGACGGGAACGCTCCTGAGGTGAGGCATAGGTCTCTGGCTTTGATTTTCATGTTCATTCTCATTTTTCCTCTGGTGTTCTCTTTATTTATCTTTTCAAAACCCGAAACAGCCGAAGCACAAGTGGTTCCCTTCGGTGGTCTAATTCTGGACAGAAGAGGATGTAGTACATCATGCGGTCATGTTTCGGGAACACTGCTTCTTTATGTCGGACCTCCCGTCAGCGCTTGGGTGATGTATGTTCCAGGTGTATCAATTCTGTATCCATTCGAGTCTCTTCAGCGTGGAAATTGGGTGCTCGGCATATACTATCCCGGTACGGCATCGATATGCTGGCGTAGGGATTCCGGTCGGTGTTTCTCGAACGGTTGGGCTTGGGGAAACATAAACATGGTCGGCACATCACTGTAACTTAAAAGTAAAGTTTGTTTTTAAAGATTTTGGTCACACCTCGGAAGCCTTCGGGGTGTTTTCTTTTATCGATGAAACCAAACAAACCCACCCGTTAAGGGAGATATCCTCGGCGCGAATTTTTGGGTTTAAGTCGCACCTTTCAAAAACCGATTCCAAGGTCTTTCTATTAAACTCTTTTGACAGATTGCCCAAAAGAGCTTTTCTTTTTTGAGAGAAACCGGCTCGTAGAATTTCAAAAAAAAGCTTTTCTTCTTGAGGATCAGAGAAGGGGTTGGTTATGTTCTCTATGGCAAGGATTGCCGAGTCCACCTTCGGGGGCGGTGAAAAAGAGCCGGCTTTTACCGTGGCTATGTATTTGGGGGTGCCGTATGCTTTTATACTCAAAGAGAGGAGGCTCTCTTTTTTTGATCTGGTGATACGCTCGGCTACCTCCTTTTGAACCAGAAAAACTATTCTCTCCGGGCGTGGCGGACGGGACAGAAACGAGCGCAGTAAAAAACCGGTTATGTAATAGGGAATGTTTCCGACAAGTTTGTATTTTGAAATTCCTTCGGGCAGGAGCTCTCCGGCTGAGATGTTCCTGATGTCGGATTCTATTATCTTAAGTTGCGAACTTTTTATTTCTTCTTTGAATATCTTTTCAAGCCCCAAGACCAGGGTCTTGTCTTTTTCAACCGCTATCACTCTCGCACCTCGTGAGAGGAGTTCTTTGGTGAGTTCGCCGTGACCCGGACCCACTTCCACAACAAACTCCCCTCTTTTGATGGAGACGGAATCCGCTATTTTCCGGAGCGCGGAGTCGGACTTTAAAAAATGTTGTCCAAGTGACTTTTTCGCTTTCATGTTTTATTTATAAAACAGATCAAGATTGGATAAGTACATGACATCAGTATATCGGAGGCAGGGGTGGGCCGGAAAGCAGGCCCAAGCCGCCCTCTTCTTCGAAAAACTCGCTTTCGGTAAGGATGTTCTCTTCGCCGATGTCGGAGATGAAGCGGGACGGGGTTCGGACCGATGTTGTTCCGAAGATGGTCCTTATATAAGTCGAGGACAGATAAGCCTTAACCCGTGCTCGGGTTAAGGCGACATAAAAGAGCCTGCGCTCCTCCTCCTCGTCCCGGGCTTCATCGGTTACGGGCTCGTGCGGAAACAACCCTTCTTCCAGACCGGCTATGAAGACGTGTTTAAACTCCAGTCCCTTGGCGGCGTGGACCGTCATCAGTCTGACACACGCACTTTCTTCCGTGAGTAGAGCGTCCTGTTCGCTGAAAAGAGCGACATGTTCCAAAAACCTTTCAAGCCCCTCTTCCGGTCCCAGTTCATCGTACCTGGAAGCCAAGGTCACCAACTCTCTGACGTTCTCCAGCCTTTCGTCTTCATTTCGTGTTTTATACCAACTCGCCAAACCGCTCTCTTCCAGCACGAACTTCAACAGCTCCGAAGGGGGGAGTCGGTTACTTTTTTTCTTGATTCTCTCAAGGAGAGCCCTGAAGGAAACCACTTTCTCTTTAGTTCTTTGCGGAAGCTCTTCTTCCCTTCCGTCGAAAACCTTGAGCAAGGTCACCTTGCCGATTCCTCGAGTGGGGGTGTTGATGATGCGCCCCAGAGAACTTTTACTCTTGCTGTTCAAAGACGCTTCAATGTATGAGAGGACATCCTTGACCTCTTGTCTTTGCAGGAACTTAACTCCCACCACAGCGTAAGGAACACCTTGTGTAAGAAAAGCTTCTTCAAGTGCTCGTGACTGGAAGTTTGTTCGGTAAAGAACGGCAACGCTTGAAGCGGAAACGCCAGCCCTCAGGAGTTCTTGTGTTTTTTCCGCGACCGTTAGCGCCTCTCCCGTTTCTGACCCTGCGACCGAGTACTCTATTTTCTCTCCTTCGTCATTGGATGTGTATAGATTTTTTTCTTTTCTGCGACTGTTCAGGGAGATGACCTTATTGGCGGCATCAAGGATTGTTTTGGTGGAGCGGTAGTTCTCTTCCAGTACGAAAGTTTTGGTGTTCGGGTATTTGTTTTCGAACTTAAGCATTGCGTCAACCCGCGCCCCTCTCCAGCTGTATATGCATTGATCCAAATCACCGGTTGCACAGATGTTCTTATGTTTTTGGGCCAGTATGTCGGAGAGCCGACTTTGAACCTCGTTGGTGTCTTGGTACTCGTCAATGTGAATGTACGACCAGAAGGATTGATAGAACTCCTTTATTTCTTTTTCTGATTCAAGGACCTTCAATGGCCTGATAAGAAGATCGTCAAAATCAACCAAAGACTCTTCTTTCAGGATCTTTTCGTACTCTTTCCAGAGTTCCAATCTAACCTCGTCCGATCTTCTGCCGATCCCCATATGTTCTTCCGGAGAGATCAGGGCGTTCTTTTGACGGGAAATGAAGGCCAGGACCTTGCCCGGCTCGGCGGTTTTGATGTCGATTCCCAACCTTCGCGCCGACTCTTTAAGTAGTTGTTTCGAGCGTTCACGATCGGCAATGCCGAAGTTCTTATTCAGACCCGCCTCCTCGAAGTGATTTCTCAATATGTAAACTCCCAAAGAGTGAAATGTGGAAACGAAAGGCTTGTTCATACTTGACCGGGAGAGCCCCTGATTCTTTTTTGTTTTCAGGAGAGCGTCGACCCTCTCTCTCATCTCTTGCGCGGCTTTGTTGGTGAAGGTTATTGCCAAGATGTTTTGCGGAGGGACTCCGGAGTCTATGATCGAGGCGATCCGACAGGTTATCGTTCGGGTTTTTCCGGTACCGGCGCCGGCGACTATCAAAACCGGGCCGTTGTGCCACTCTACGACCTCTTTTTGTTTCTTGTTCAGCCTCATGATGAGTCGAATAATAGCATAAATTTATGGCCAAAACCCTGTTTTTCCGCGGATTTTTATTATCCACAAGCTGAATCTAAAAGCATTGACTGACAAGACATGGGGGGTATAATTGTAATATCCCCAAAATATATTGTCGGGGGGTAGAGTTGGCCGGTTTTACCAGAGAGGTGTCCGAAAAGGAGGTTTTACCGCTTAAAAAAAGGCTTATTTTAAAAATCCCACATGAACCCGCCTCGGATGGTTTGAGGAGCAAGAGTCGGGGGACAGACGAGGGTTTCTCTGAAAACAACCTGAAAACAAAGACTTCTTCAGATGAAAGGAGGAGGTGTTGTTTTTTGCTCAATTTGACTTACACGACTTCTGTCGTGTTTGCGGTGATGGTTGTGACTTCATTTTATATCTCACCGGGAGTTTCCTCTTTCTACGGAAACAGTCAGCAGTACTTTGTCAACTCTCAGAACATAGACTTACTCAGCAATTTGCCGAAAACCGAAGCACACCCTTTTGCTGTCGGAGGTTTCAGTTTGAAGACCGATGATGAAGGGATTGCCGTAATGCATGATAATTTCTCCACCGACCTGTATCCGTCGAGTTTTAAAAACGAAAGACAGGAAGAGATCTATGTTGTAAGAGAGGGAGACACCTTATCCGAGATAGCAAATAATATATACAATGTTTCGGTAAATACCGTTATTTGGGCTAACGACTTGAGCGGGGACAAGATATTCGAAGGTCAGCACTTGGTGATACTGCCCTTCACGGGAGTTCGCCATCAGGTGAAAGATAATGAGACCATAGGCGGTTTGGCGAAAAAATACAAAGTTTCCTCCGAGGAGATAATGGAGTTCAACGACATTTGGGATGACAAGAAGCTGGCGGTGGGAAACTTTATTGATGTACCGGGTGCTGTCAAAGAAGTTATTGTCCCTCAACCTGAAAGAGTGGCGGTTGCTCAGACATCTTCCGGCGTTACTTACAGTAACCAGAGCGTTTCCGCCGCCAGTGGCTATTTCATGAGACCCGTCAGAGGGGGTATTCGCACCCAGGGGCTTCACGGCAGAAATGCTGTTGACATAGCGGCTCCCACGGGAACACCCATCTATGCGGCAGCCTCCGGAGAGGTGGTTGTCAGTGCTTGGCATGGTCAGTACGGTCATTACATCAAGATCAATCATCCCAACGGTACCGCCACATTGTATGCTCATAACAGTAGAAATCTGGTCGGCGTGGGGCAATGGGTTTCAAAAGGTGATGTTATTGCCAGTATGGGATCAACCGGCTTTTCGACTGGTCCACACCTTCACTTCGAGGTACACGGAGCCGCCAATCCTTTTTAAATAAATCTAATATCTAAAAAAACTCGGAAGAATATTTTCCGAGTTTTTTGTATTGAAAGAGTTTAAATTTCAAACCCGAAGCAACTTTTTGCCACCTCAAGCTTTCAAGTTTTTAAAAACTATCACAAAAAGGTATTCAAAGCCGGTCGATACTGTAGTGCTTCGAGTATATGAGACTCTTTTATCTCCTCGCTTTCCTCGAGGTCGGCAATCGTTCTGGCCACTTTTATAATCCGGTGATAGGTGCGCGCCGTGAGACCCATCTTCTCCGCCGAAAGTATAAGGGTCTCTTCGGCTCTTTCGGAGAGCCCCGCTTTCAGGTTAATGTTGCGAGTGTTCATATCTTTGTTGGTAAGACATCCCTTTTGGTCGGAGAATCTTTTTTCTTGCTTCAGTCGCGCGCGCTTTATTCTCGAAAGAGCACTTTTATCTTTTCCTGTGTTCTTGTTTTGGCCCGATAGTTTTCTGTGTGGTACGGCGTCAACCGTGCACCACAGGTCTATCCTGTCTATAATGGGACCCGAAAGTTTTTTTCTGTAACGGTTTATGTCGTGCGCCGTGCAACTACATTCACTTTTCTCGCTTCCGAAATATCCGCAGGGGCAAGGATTAAAGGCTGCCACTAAAAGGAAATTTGCCGGAAAAGAAACCTTTCCTTGAGAGCGGGATATCGCTATCACTCCTTCTTCTATGGGTTCTCTGAGGGACTCAATTATGCGTCTGTCGAACTCGGGAAACTCATCGAGGAACAAAACGCCATTATGAGCCAAGGTTATCTCTCCGGGGCGAGGATGACTTCCTCCGCCGACAACCGCAGCTGGAGATGAGGTGTGGTGAGGGGCACGAAAAGGAGGTTCGGTAATCAGAGATCCGGGGGGAAGTGTTCCGGCGATGGAGTGCAGAGAGGTTGTTTCAAAAACCTGTTCCTCACTCAACTTCGGAAGGATTGAGGCTAAGGCTTTGGCCAGAAGAGTTTTCCCCGCCCCAGGAGGTCCGTGCATGGCAATGTTGTGCCGACCCGCCGCCGCGATCTCCAGAGCTCTTTTGGCGGTCTCTTGCCCCCTAATGTCGGAAAAGGTGTTTTTGTAAAGAACCTTCTCATACATTAAAGGAGTTATCGGCTGAACGGCGATACTTTTCGGAGGATTGAACTCGATGTCCTCTTTTTTGTTTATATGGGTGATAACCTCAAAAAGAGACTCCGCCCCGTAAACTTCGATGTTTTTGACAAACGCGGCCTCCGCCGCATTGGATCTCGGAACGAATATCTTTTTAAAACCTTCTTTCACGGCTTCTCTCGCCATGGGCAGGACCCCTCTTATAGGTTGGAGAGAGCCATCAAGCGAGAGTTCCCCGACAAAAATTGATTTATCTTCTTTGAATTCAATCGCTCCGGTTGCCTTGAGGTATCCCAGAGCGATGGCCAGATCAAAGGATGTCCCTTCTTTTTTTAACGAAGCGGGCGCCAATGAGACAACAACTTTCTGATTTTTTTGTTTGGGTGAAGTAAACCCCGTATTTTTAACGGCTGCCGCTATTCTGTCTTGTGCTTCTTCGACGGCCTTTGTAGGAAGACCGACAATGCAAAAAGAATGAAGACCGTTTGATATATCGGTCTCGACATTTATAGTCGTGGTTTCAAGCGGGGTCGCTTGGATGCATTGAACTTTTGAAAAACTCATCAAACTTCTTCATCTTTGTGAGCGACACAAGTATCCGCAGCCGGATTGGCCTCAAGTCTTTCTTTTTCTATCAATTCTCCGCATACGGAGCAGACACCGTAAGTACCCTCTTCCATTCTGGTCAAGGCACTTCTTACATTTTTGTAACGAATTTCCAGATTATGAAGTATCCCAACATTCTCTCCGTACGCTTCATACGCATCGGCTTGTTCGCTCGGGTCCGACTCCGAGGTGTCCATCTCTGCGGGGGCAGCAACCCAGTCGTCGGGGTTTTGTATATCTCTTTCTCCTACGGTAGAAAGCTCTTCTTCCAGAAGAGCTTTCTCTCGCTCCAACTTATCTTTAAGCTCTGAAATTTTTTCTTCTTCCATGTTTTTATTTTTTATTTTTTTAATTCAATTAAAAGAATCCCTGTACAACTTCAATATCTTTAAGAAGAACTCTTCCGTGTCTAAAACTGCGATAGTGTGGTCGTTTAAAAACCCGTAAACAACACCTCCATTTCTCGAGACCAGCAGAGTGTTCGCTCTCCTGGCTCTCTCCAGCTCCCGGGTGCTCGCCCTTCCGATAAAGTATTCCAGTGATTGAAAGATATCGTCGGAATGTTCGGACAACAGTGGATAAGCGTCTCTTTTAAAACTCATCAAGATAAAAACGTTTCCGTCATGTACACCGATGCTGAAGCCATCAACACTACCCCCGACTCTTTCGGGTAATTCCGATCCAGTGCTTCTTAGTATGTCGTTTATAAAAAGAGGTCGACCGTGTTCTTGGAAAGTAATTTCGAAGGCGGAGTCTGTACTTTCTTCTCTGTGCACCGCACCCCTGATCTGGGAGTTTATATTGTGTACCGAAGTGAAAGAGATCAAGGTTTCTTTGTGGAACGGGAACTCAACTCCCTTTTTTTCAACAGTCTCTTCTTGGAAGACGCTGATGAAGATATATATGGTCAGACCGCTTATTATAAGGATGCCTCCGATAATAATCGTCAAAACCGAAATCCACTGTCGCCCCGACCCGGAGGACTTTTTCTTGTAGACGAAGGCGCTTTTTCGTTCGTCAGCCTCCGGAGAGGTTTTCGAAGGATTGTATGGCGGAGGACTCTTTATTGATCCCGCGCCCTCGGTCGACTCGGAGGGTTTTTTATATTGAGGAGGGCTTTCCATTTTTTAAGTGAATTTTTATAAAAACAAAACTTCTTTATTTTTAATTCTAACATCGGCCGAAGAGTAAGACAACGAAGTTGAGAAGTCAAAAAACAAGACCGCCCCGAGTTCGTTCGGGGCGGTCGGCACACCTCGTGAGGTGTTTTTATTTTTTATTTTTCTTTGAGGCAAAATCGGGGTCTGCCTCTTTGATGGACAGCTTCAGTCTGTCTTTATCGTCTATGTCTTTGATAATTATGGGTACTTTGTCTCCAACACTGAGAACATCCTCCACCTTTTCCACTCTGGAGGGGGAAATCTCGGAAACATGAACCAACCCTTCAGTGCCCTGCCCTATCCTTACGAATGCGCCGAATTCCATTATTTTAACGACCTCGCCGGTAAAGGTTTCTCCCTTTTTGTATTCATGAGTAAGTTCCTCTATGGTCTTCTTCGCTTGCTCCGCCCTTCCGTTTTTCTGGGCAATTATATATACGGTACCGTCTTCTTCGATCTCTATTTCCGCTCCCGTTGCGTTTCTTATTTCATTTATAACTTTGCCCCCGGGGCCTATGACCATTCCTATTTGATCTTTTTGTATGGTCATTACGCGTATTTCGGGCGCACTCGGTGAAATCTCCGGTCGGGGCTCCTTTATTTCCTTTTCTATAACATCAAGTATGGTCTCGAGAGCTTTTTTCCCACCGACAACCGCCTCCTTTATTGCTTTTATAGGCACACCTTTCAGCTTGGTGTCCATCTGTATGGCGTTTATACCCTTTCGGGTTCCGGCTACCTTGAAGTCCATATCTCCATAGTGGTCTTCCGGTCCTTGGATGTCCGTAAGTATCACATATTTACCCGTCTCTTCATTGGTCATAAGCCCCATTGCAATGCCCGCAACCGGTGATTTAATAGGAACGCCTCCGTCCATTAAAGCCAGCGTCGATCCGCATACGGAAGCCATAGATGTTGAGCCGTTTGAGGAAAGGGCTTCGGAAACCAGGCGAATGGTATAAGGGAAATCTTCTTTGGCGGGGATCATGGCTTTCAAAGCTTTTTCCGCCAAGGATCCGTGGCCTATCATTCTTCTGTTGAACCCGCCGATTCTGCCGGTCTCTCCGACTGAGAAAGGTGGGAAGTTGTAGTGGTGCATGAATCTTTTTTGGACATCTCGGGACTCTATTTGGTCTATCAAAAGCGCATCACGCGGACCTCCGAGAGTCAGAACCGAAAGTACATGCGTTCCTCCGCGGTAGAAAATACCGGATCCGTGCAAAACATCGGACAGACCGCCCGCTTGTGCGTAGAGAGGGCGGACTTGATCGAGGGATCTTCCGTCGGGACGGCGTTTGTTGTCCAGGGCCTCTTTGTGAATCAGGTCATTAAGGCGGTCTTCGAAATATCCTTCAGCCTTATGAAACTCTTCTTCGCTTAGTTTTTCCTTCACCTCCTCTTTCCATCCTTTTTTAAGTTCGGAAAGACCTCCTTTTCCCGGCGACCCGGTGAAAGCAGTCTCTTCCAGCCGGCCTTCGATGGTTTCCGAGAATAGCTTTTTCATTTCCGCGGAGATGGCCGGAATTTCAATTTTTTCTTTTTCCACGCCTCTTTTTTTTATTATATCCTTTTGAAAACTCTGCAGTCCTTCTATCTCCTTCTCAGCGCTTTCAAGGGCCTTGGTAAGATCTTCTTCGGGAATTTCTTTAGCTTCCGCCTCCAACATGGTTATGTTTCCGTTCATTCCACAAACCACCAAATCCAGCTGGTGTTTTTCATCCGCTCTGAATTTATAGTCGGGATTTATATTAAAACTCTCTTCGCCCGAATGTTTGCCTACCCGTACGGCGCTTATGGGTCCGTCCCAAGGAATACGAGATGTCCCCAAAGCCAGTGAAGTTGCTAAAATTGCCGGAACATCGGGGTCGTCTTCGTCTATAGAAAGGACTGTTATAACTATCTGAACTTCATTCCTGATGCTTTTTTCAAAAAGAGGGCGTATCGTTCTGTCTATGAGACGAGCGCTGAGGACGGCCTCATCTGACGGCTTCCCCTCTCTTCTCATGAACCGACTCCCCAGTATTTGACCGGCGGCGTAAAATTTTTCTTCGTAGTCGACGATCAAAGGGAAAAAGTTTGCATTACTTGGCCCGGCGGACATTGTTGCCGTAGCGAGAACGGTTGTTTTGCCGTATGAGACCAAGACACTACCGTCGGCTTGTTCGGCTAAATCGTTAAATTCTACAGTAAGAGTTTTTCCGGCTATATTAGTTGTGAAGATTTCTTTTTTCATGATTGGTTTCGTTTTTTTTGTGTTCCAATAAGATATCGACGCGAATTTTCATCCATGTCAATAAAGTCGTCAGCCGCCTCCTTTAAGCGACCAGACGCTGATTTGCCGAAAGCCATCACTTCCACTTGGCAGCCCTCGTTGATTTTTAAGTACTCGACTAAAGGAACGAAGTCACCGTCACCCGAGACAAGGATAATGGTGTCGAGTTTAGGCGCCGCCTTTATGGCGTCAATGGCGATGCCGACATCCCAGTCTCCCTTTTTTGCCCCTCCGTAAAAAATTTGCAGATCTTTTGTTTTTGTTTCTATACCCAGTTTCTGAAGCGCGTCAAAAAAAGCCTTTTCTTCGCCGGTTTCGGTTTTTATGACATAAGCGATAGCCCTGATAAGGGAACGACCACATAAGCCGTCTTTTAAGACGTTACCGAAATTAACCCTTTTTTTATAAAGGTGTTTTGCACTGTGGTAGAGATTCTGGGTATCAATAAAAACACCTACACGTTGTTCTTTGTGTTTTATAACCGCCATAAACAGAGGCCTGATTAAGCCTTTTTCTTTATATTAAGCTTTTTCATAAGGGAGTTGAACTTTCTGGAGGATTTCTTTTGGAGATAGTTCATATGTTTTCTTCGGTCGGCAACCAACTGGAGCAAACCCCTCCTGGAGTGAACATCTTTTTGGTGTTTTTTCAAATGGTCGGAAACCTCTTTTATTCTTTCGGTCAAAATAGCTATCTGAACCTCCGGAGAACCAGTGTCATCTTTGTGAGTTTTTACCTTTTTCACCACTTTTTCCTTTTTCGTTTTGGTTATCATGCGGCGGAGTATATCATAAACCTTGTATTTTTACAAGGCACCCGGGACACCTCTTGGTTTTCGGAATAACCGCTTTTTAACTTTTAAAAAGCTGATTAACCATATTGTGCGACACAAAATATGGTATAATCGAAGTTAATGAATTTAGAGACCTTAAAAAGACGTTTTTTGGAGTATCTTGAGATAGAGCGCGGGAGGAGCCTTAAAACGATTGAGAACTATGATCGGTACCTTTCCACTTTTTTGTCTTTCACTAAAGCTTCAAAACCCGATGAAATAACAGATGAATTAATAAGGTCTTACCGCCTGTGGCTGAACAGGAAACCTTCCGGGAAAAGCCTTGACGGGCGACCGGATACACTCAAAAAGAAAACCCAAAACTATTACCTTATTGCGGTGAGGTCTTTTTTAAAGTACTTGATGCGTTGCGGTATAGAGTCTCTGTCCCCCGAGCGAATCGAGCTTGCAAAAACTCCCGAGAGATCTTTGGATCTCATATCAAGCCTTGAGCTTGAGCGACTGCTCTCTTCTCCGGAAGGAGAAGACCTGAAATCCCTGAGGGACAAAGCGATCTTGGAGCTTTTGTTCTCAACAGGACTTCGTGTATCCGAGCTTTGTTCCCTTTCCCGAGACCTTGATCCCGATGCCGATGAGTTCTCGATACGGGGAAAGGGAGACAAGGTGCGAGTTGTTTTCGTTTCCGAGAGAGCGAAAGAAGCCCTGAGAACCTATTTGGAAAAGCGTGTTGACGTTGATGATGCTCTTTTTATACAGCTTAGTAAAAACAAAGAATCTAAAAATGACAAGCGTTTGAGCCCTCGTTCCGTAGAGAGGATCGTTCAGAGTTATGCCAGAAAAGCCGGGATAACAAAAAAGGTGACCCCTCATGTTGTTCGGCATAGCTTCGCGACAGATCTACTGCAAAACGGCGCCGACCTGAGGTCGGTCCAAGCCCTCCTGGGCCACGCACACATTGGGACCACTCAAATATACACCCATGTTACGGACACCCACCTTAAAGAAATACATAAGCGTTACCATAAAAATAAATAAGGCCTGTCGGCGAATATTAAGAATTCTTCTTAAAGACATTATAAAGGACATATAAAGTTATCCACAGATTGAGTCTTTTAAATGTCCTTTATAAATGTTATTCTCTTTATCAGTAGAGGAGATGGAGTGCACAGATCTTCTCGGAATGGAAACGACTGCTCTTTTCGATGTTCTTTTTCGCCGGCTCTCTCGCTTTGAAGAGAAAAAATAAAAAAATAAAAAGCTACACCTCTCTCATTTTCTCCTTATATTCTTCAAAGCAAAAAAAGCCCTTCGCTTGTTTGCTCAATTTAAAAAATGGAAGCAACTCAAAGTGAGGGGTTTTTGTATTTCCAAATAGTTTTTCACGTGAAACACATAAAAATGGCTATAAATAAGGTTTTTTGTGATTAAGGCCCAATTTTTCACGTGAAACGATTTCTTCTCTTGTCCCTTTCTTCATCTTTTAAGTCTTGTTTAAGATGATCTTTTAAAAAGTTTAAGAACATTTCCAAAACAAGCCCTAAGAACAATCTTCGAACTGTTCGCATTAACTTGCTTTTTTTGGCTTTTCAACAATTGAGTAGTACTTAGATCAAAAGACGTACAGTTTTGGCCCGGGGATTATCGGGAAGTAAGGTTACCTCTCTAACTGCTCGGTAAAATTTAATCGGTACAAGACTGGGCGGCGACCAAAGAAGTTCTTGTAATTTTTATCAATCTTTGTCACAGGGCTATTTATTATAAAAGTTATTTCTTTATAACTCACTTTACGCCCTTGAAGGGTGGCTGATCAAGAGAGAAGTCCTTGGGCACCGGCAACAGGTACTAGTCCGCTCATCTTTGGGTGGGAGAAGAATATATCCGAGCAGACTCCTTGTTTTTGTTTAAAAACAAATTTCAATAGAGGCGCAATGGAATTTTTCGTTTTTCTTCCTTGTTTCACGTGAAACAAGGACCCCAAAGGCTATTATATATAGTTTTATAGTCAAAAAAAAATAAAAAACGTTTCATGTGAAACGTTTTTTAAAGAGTCCCTTTTGTTTCACATGAAACGGTGAATGATATCAGGAGTATTTTTAAGCAGGTCCTGAGTTCGGACACTTTTGTTTTTTTAAAATTTAAGTCTATATTTTAAGCCATTTTTTTATTAAAAACCTTATTTTTTGCATACTAAATGAGCTTAATTAAGGTTTTTATTCTGCCAATAATAATGTTTTAAAACGTTTTCTTACTTCAAGAAATTTATTTAAAAGATTCTGATTTCATCTGATTAGTTGAATTTAGTTAGTTTTTTAAACAAAAAACTAAATTTTGTGACTTTAAAATAAGCTTTCTCAAGTGTTTAAATGCCCGTGGAGTTTTATTTTAGAAAACCTCAGAGTGTTTTTTCTCTTGTTAATTATTACTTTACGCAAAAAACGTTTCATGTGAAACATTTTTTGAAGAGTTCCTTTTGTTTCACATGAAACGGTGAATGATATCAGGTGTATTTTTAAGCAGGTTTCACGTGAAACTAGGCATACATCAACTCACGTTATAGCGCTTCATTAATTCAGCTATTCTTTCATCCTCAGCCTTTTCTTTTGCTGTTTTTCCGCTTTCTCCCAGTTTTTTCAGTTCCTTATCATTTATACGAGCAAGTTCTTTAGATCGCTTAATCAAGTGGTTAATGTTGTTCAAAGAAGGGTCTTCAATAACTTCTTCCAGAAGGGCATGAAGAATAAAACCAATCTTCGGTCCGGGTTTTATCTTTGCTGTTTTAATAATATCGTTTCCATCTATTGCCAGATTTTGCACTGAGACCGGATCGGAAAGAACCTTTTCTATCATTGCTTGATACTTTCTGAGTCTGTATGGTTGCTCTTTAGGTAAACCCATACCCATTCTGTCGGCAAACCTTATCTTCACAAGGTCCCATATTCTATCCTCACCAACGTTTCTCAGGAGTCTCCTGATGGCCGACAGGCTTATTTTTTCCGGGTCGGAGAAGAACATATGCCAACGAACCAAAGTGGAAACAGCCCGAATCGTTTCTTTTGGGAACTTTAGCCGTTTTAGAGCATGTTCCGTTATCTTAGCCCCTATAACCTCATGGCCGTAAAAGGAGTAACCTTTTTTTTGGGGTTTTTCTCTTCGTGAGCGTGGTTTGCCGATGTCATGGAAAAGCGCCGACATTCTTATCTCAAAAGACCAATTCTTGTCGGCTGCGTGTTGCAGGGCGTAGAGAGAGTGATTGAAAACATCGTGACGGTGTGCGCCGGACTGTTTTGTTCCCGATCCTTCCTCTAGTTCGGGAACGATGAATTTAAGGATCTCAAGCCTTCGCGCCATCTCCAAGGCTGATGCCGGGTTATCGGAGCTTATAATCCTTGAGAACTCGTCACGTATGCGCTCTTTGGAAATATATGAAAGAATGTCACGTTTTTCATGAATGGCGCGGAGAGTCTCTTCTTCTATGGTAAAACCCAGCTCAGCCTGGAATCTGATTGCTCTGAGAATTCTGAGGCCGTCTTCCTCGAAACGCTCCATGGGGTCACCAACTGCTCTCAAGAGGCCCTTTTCCAGGTCCTCTCGGCCTTTGTGGGGATCGACGAAGCCCCTCGTTTCCGGATCAAGAGCGATTGCGTTGATTGTGAAATCTCTTCTTTTCAGGTCTTCTTCTATACTTTTTCCGAACTGTACGGAATCGGGTCGTCTCCCGTCAGAATATTTGCTCTCGGTTCTGTAGGGCGTTACTTCTATAACCTTAAGGGTTTCATCTTCCGCTTCTTCATTGACAACTCCGACGGTGCCGAAGTCATTCTCGTAGTAGGTATGCTCAAAAAGGGACGTAATTTGCTCGGGGGTTGCGTCCGTTGCCACATCCCAGTCTTTTGGTGTTTTCTCTCCGATAAGATCTCTGACACACCCTCCGACCAAGTAAGTTTCGAAACCAGCCTCTTTCAAGGTCTTTGTCGTTTCGGCTACCTCCTTCGGAATCTTTTTTAAAAACGATTTCATATTCAAGGGCGTCAAAAATAAATATTAACCTAAAGTTAAAATAAAAGATAATGATAACTTTTTAAGATTCCAAGGTAAAGAAATAAGAATCTTAAGATCTTTATTTGTTTGAGCTTTGATTTTTGTCGATTAAGGGTTAATATATTAAGGCGCCCGTAGCTCAAAGGATAGAGCGTCTGGCTTCGGACCAGAAGGTTGGGGGTTCGAGTCCTCCCGGGCGCGCAGCGACCGGAGAAAGCACATTTCTGTGCTTTCGTGTGGGCGAGAAAGACGGAGCGATGTCGAACGAAGAGAGACCGCGAGTCCGGGCAGGAGCCACACAATA
>SKVL01000046.1 GCA_007129455.1 Candidatus Campbelliibacteriota bacterium
CTGGAAACGGTAAAAAGTTTTAATCTCTCAAGTTTTAATGCTTACAGGGGGGCGAAGCTTTTCGTCTCCCTTTTTGTGGGCATATTTTCAAAGTTGCTTAATTTGTTATCTTATTGTATAACTTAAGAAGGTTCATTAACATAAAAAAACAAGGAGGAAGGGATGAAAAACATTCTCTTTTTGTACGGTTTTCCAAGGCTGAAAAAAGAGATCACGCCGATGCTGGAAAAACTCAAAGAAGACCATCATGTCGTGGAAGACCCGAGAGAAGCGGAAGGTTGGGAAAGCTTTACGGTCGTTGCTTATTCGGCCGGGATCATAGAGCTCTTGGACTACTGCGACAGAAGCCCGGATCTCAAAAAAAAGATCAAAGAGATCATTCTTATAGCTCCGGCGGGTATGAGGCCGACAAATGTTATTCGTCATTCCGGAAGGTTCTCTGTAGAAATTTTCAAGACGCACCGCAGAGTGGAGATACTGAAGAAACTTTTTGCTGAAATGATCCGGGGAGGAATGTCTTTCCACCGTAAGACCAGGAGGGTTGCACATTTTGATCTCATGAAAGAGACCAAAGGATTCTTCGGAGTAGACATCAAGATACTTGGTAATTACAATGACACTCTTCTTTTAAAGGATGCACCGAAGGGGTTCGACCACGAACTCGTTTTGGAGCAAAAGGGCAGGGGTCACTTCGCCCCCTTGGAAATTCCGGACTACTACGCCGGGATGATCAAAACCTTATAAACTCAAGGAGCTCTCAGGAGCTCCTTTTTCTTTTTTACATCATATTTGAAAATTGATATACTATTTTTAATAGTCAACATTCATTATGAAAAGTTTGATAAAACACTCCGATAAAAATAAAATAAGTGACCACTCTCGGTTTTTGCAAAGGCATGCCGAAGCATTGATAGCTTATGCCGAAAATGATGAAGATTTCGCTTCATTTTTAAAGTCTTATATAGACGCTTACCTTCCGGCTATCGAAGTGGAGTTCGATAAGAAAGCGGCTGCCCCCAAAAAACCACAGCTCTCAAAACTTCTTCCAATCGACCGCAGTTGGGCGCAAGAAAGAGCCTTGTGGCTTCTGCGAGAGGTTAAGTTTCATCATCCGGAAAGTCCGGCCTACCGAACTCTTACAACCTGGTCTTATCACCATGCAGAACCCAAGGATGTGGTGATCGGCATCGTCGGAATCGCCATAATCGGTCCGACTTTGGGTATTATAAAGAAAAAAAGAAAGCTTGATTCATTGCAGATTCTTTTTTCCGAGGAATTCCACGGAAAAGCTTCGCTATCCGAGCACATCGACCTGTCTCATCAAGTTTCAATAAAACTTTTGTTCGACTCACTGAGAAAAGTGAGTGGTGACATCCACCGCCTTGAACCCGAACTCATGTATTGGTTCACATCCGACAGAAGTCTTCGCTCGGGTAAAGTGAAGGAAAAAGATTTATTGAACATAGTTTTAGAAATGAAAAGAGAAGACACGCCTCACAGTGTTTGTACAGAAGGAGATCTTCCGATCGCAGTAGCCATATCGCCATCGGTCAGAATTAACATCTATGACGACTTGGGCGCCTGTTTCCTTGACGATGGGATGAAAAATGAATGAACCTGTGTTGTTTAAAAAAAGATATGTTGAAATGATGGTAAAATAAAGTTTCGGGTCTTTTTTAAAATATATGTCAATTAAATATCGGGTTTCGTTCGTTAAGACGCTCTTGTTGTCCATCCCGGTTTTGATATTAATCCCTTTCTTCTTTGCATATTCTTACCAATCCGAGAAGGTGGACAGTGTTGAGGTTTTAATAGAGATTCATGCCGACGGCAGGGTCAAAATAGAGGAGAGGATCATATATAATTTTGGAGATAATGAAAGAAGGGGGATATTCAGAGAAATACCGCTTGTTTTTTCAACGGCCGACAGGGAAAAGTTCAGAGTGGATATTTCAGATATAGAGGTCTATCAAGAAAATGGCACGCCATATGAGTATGACACAAAGGAGGGCTTAAACTTTTTAAGAATAGATGTGGGAGGAGATGTCCCGGAGCTCACCGGCCGGCATATGTATATAATCGAATACGTGGTCAACGGTGCAATGGTCGACCAAGACGAGTCGCTTGTTTTCCATTGGAACGTGATTGGTTTGGATTGGGAGGTCCCGATCACACGCCTTTCATCAGAGGTCCGGCTCCTTGGGATAGTAGACTTCGACTCAATGGAGGTTGAATGCAAGACTGGTTTTTGGGGAAGTTCCAAGCTATGTGACTCGGTGGAGATATTTGCAAGCGGTACGTCATCACCAATCGTGGTCTTGGTTCAACAGAGTGATATTTTACCCGGTGAGGCGGTAACTCTTTATTTAAGCCTTCCGGAAGGGACCGTTATTACGCAAGAGTTAAACCGTTTGGAAGAGTTGCCTTGGTTCATTTACATCTTAATAATAGTCACGGCCCTTCTACCTCTGTTGGCGATAAGAAAGATTTACAAAATGGGCGTTAACCCGAAAGAGGGAGGTCCCGATCCGAGAAAATTTGAACCTCCGATCGGTGTAAGCCCTCTTCTTGCCGGCATAATATTAAAAAGAGATACGGAGAGCGCTCACTTGGTTGCCGAGTTGATAAACTTGGCGATACGTGGTTACATCAAGATCGTTCACTTTCAAACAAAGAGACTTTTCTTCTCAAAAAGCAGATATTTGTATCTCAAAACCAAAGACGACTATGCCGATATTTCAAAAGAAAAGGTGATGGTCATGGACGCCATATTTCACCCCTTTTTTGCAATAACCAAAGATGAAGCAAAAAAGCTTATCTCGGGAGATTCCGGCATTTCTCCGGATCTTTTCAAAGAGATAGACTCTTCCTTTGCCGTAGTTGATACCAAAAAAATGAGGTTCTCTTTTCAATGGATGTTCAAACGAATATCGGAAGCGAATGAAAAAAAAGCTTTAGATGGTGACTTCTTTACAGAGAGTCCGAAGGCAGGTCTTCGGCGAGGTTTTATTGTCTCATTACCATATTTCATTATTTCTTTGTTGTTTTCCGGTTTAGTTGTTTTTTTTGTTTTAAATTCATTCAGACAATATAATCTGGATCTTTTTGTTATCATTTTGACCATTTTATCGTTTGCTTGGATCCTCATCCTTTTCACCTTCATGATCTCACTTAAAAAGTTCATGCCCCGAAGAACCGACAAGGGCGCTTTGATAAAGAAAGAACTTTTGGGGCTGAGAGAGTATATATCGGTTGCCGAAAAAGACAGGTTTGATTTTCATTACGACCCGAGGACGAATCCCAAACAAGTTGAAAGAATTCTGCCCTTTGCGGTTGTGTTGGGACTGGGACATAAATGGGTCAAGCATTTGGATAACTTCAAGGACGAACCCCGTTGGTGTCTATCGACGAGTGCTTCCGGTGGCGTATCGACCTTGTCGGCAATAAGGTCCATGTCGTCAATAGTCTCCACTTCAGTACATGGCGCCAAGGGAGGAAGCCGAGTGGGAACGCGCGGAGGCGCGGGTTTCGGCGCCGGAGGCGGAGGGGGTGGGTCCAGATAGGTCTTTTGAATGGCGTCCGAAGTTTTTTGTTAATTTAAAAAATGAAAGCGCAAAAAGGAAACTCCGGAAACTTTTTGTGTTAGAATTCAATTGAAATTTATAGTTTTCATGTTATAAGTTAAAAATATAAATATGACTGAGGTAAAACAAATATATAAATGTAACGTCTGCGGAAACATTACCGAAGTATTGCATACCGGAGTAGGGGAGCTCGTCTGTTGCGGACAGCCGATGGAGTTAAAAAAGGAGGAAACCCAAGACGAAGGACATGAAAAACACGTTCCGATAATTGAGAAAACCGACAAGGGGTTAAAGGTCAAAGTTGGCTCAGTACCTCATCCGATGGAAGAAGAGCACCACATCGAATGGATAGAGGTCATTGTCAACGACCGTTACTACAGGAAGTTCTTAAAACCGGGAGAAGAGCCCGAAGCGGAGTTTGATATCAATGGAGAAAGTGTCATCGCAAGAGAGTATTGCAATGTTCACGGGCTTTGGAGCGGTAAATAGATCAGAGCGGTCTTTGGTTTTTATTCGAGGTGGCAATTTTTGTCGCCTCGAACATTTTTCGAGCAATAGAAATAAAGCCGTATGTCATGAAAAAGTTCACAATAAAAACAATAACAAAGATCAAACCCGGCTCTGTGTCATAAAGGATCAAGATTTGAACTAAGGGTATGAGAAGAGTAAGTAAGATAAAATGTAAAAGATAGATGGGCAGGCTTTGCCGTCCTATCCCTTCGATCAATGTCCTTATTCCTCCTCGAAGAAACGGATAGAGATAAAAGATAATGATCATCACGACCGGACCGTATATTAAGCGAACGTTATAGAAGTGACTCAATGGGTCCGCCATCCCTATAAAGAAATACAAAAAAATGATAGTGGCCCCGAAATAAAGAAACTTCGTTCTTTCAAGCCAAAGAGTGATCTCTTCGGTCTTTGCAAAGAAAAACGGTTTCAGTACCATCCCCAAAACGAAAAAGAAAAGATAAGCACCAAAAAAGGTCAGATCTCCCAAGTACTCTTGCCAACCCAGCCAGTACGGCGAGAATAAAAAGTAGCTTGAGAGCGAAAAGGCGAACGATCCCGCGAGCATTGTAAGGGGATTGATCCTTTTAACGACCAGAAGATACCAAAGTAGGGGATACAAGAGGTAAAGCTGGAAAAGTACGGGGATGAACCAGTAAGGAACCAGAGCGCCGCCCGTCAGAAGATCCTTAAGTGCCGCGGTAATGTAGTCGAATAAAATAAAAGAACCCTTCGAAGTGGCAAAGGTCGCAAAAAACGAAAAAGCGACATAAGGAATAACAAGGCGTTTTATCTTGGGTAGATAAAAGCCCTTCAGAGTTTCTATTTTAAAATTTTGCAGAAAAAGAAGAGCGCCGGAGCTAATGAAAAAGACCGGAATGGCAAACCTCATGGCTCTGTTGATACCCTCGTTCCAGCTCAAAAAAGATAACGGCAGGTCATCTGAAAAATAAGCTAAAAGAAAGGCAACATGAATTAGAATAACCGCCGTTATCGCGATACCTTTCGCGAAATCAAAAAAGGGTACCCTTTTTGAGGGCCTGTCGGTGAATATCTTCGTGTCAAGGCAAGGTTGGAGAGGAAGAGTCTTGAAAACCAAAAGTATTGCAACGTAGACAGTTAAAACCGAGGACAAGACCAAAAGACTGATTCCTTCTATTTCCATGAATTTTTATCCGTATAGTAAAGGTTACGAAAAACTAAACCCTTATTTCATATCCCTCCGGAATCGGCCGTCGGGGATCTTTTATGGCCGGATTCAGTGCTTTCAACCTTGCTAGATCGGTGCCGTTAGCACGGGCCATCTCTTCCAGCGTCGACCCGACAGCCTTCTCGGGGATAACCAACTCTTCACCACCTCTCAAGTTATTGGGGTCTATGTGAGGGTTGGCTTTCAGTATGTCCTTATCACTGACATTGGCGAATTTTAAAGAGAGACGATAGATGTTCCCATCTTGTTTTTGAAATACATGTTTCTTAACGCCACCCCCAACCGTTTTGACCTTGAATTTAAGAGGTTCTTTTTTGTCGGTTACAAAACCTTCTTCGATCAGTTCATAGATGGCGTTGAACTTCGGTGGGTAGTTAAGATTTTCTTCCAATCCTCTTACTTTACTCTTAAAAAGTTCTTTTTTATTCCTTTCGGATATGGGAATTTTGATTTCTTGTCCAACTCGAATCATATTTTCGTCCTCTATATCGTTTATCCTACAAAGTTCTTCAATATTCATATTGAATCTTCTCGATATCATTCCCAACTTCTCACCCGGCCTTACCCTGTGTTCATGAAATTGCTCGGATCTGATCTCTTGTTTAATTTTATTTATCCTGTTTTCCAAGAAACCCAAGAAACCTTCATAAGACACTTTATCTTTGTTGTCGCGAGCGACCTTCAAATACTGCCAAAAGAAACCTCCGTTGTAACCTGAGAGAGCCATGTCCCAATCTTTACCCGCCTTATACAGATCACTTAAGAGCTCCGCGCAGGCTCGCGCGCTTTTTATCGGGTCTCTTCTTTCCTCCAAATTTAAAGGGTGATCGCGAAAATGGTCACTCTTTAATCCGTACGCTCTTGCAGTACGGGGTATGAATTGATAAGGTCCGACGGCTCCGGCGCCGGAGACGGCGCCCAACTGCCAATGCGACTCCGGGATCGCCAAGTACAGATATTTTTCGGGAACGTTTCGCTTTCGGAACTCCTCTTTAAGATAAGGCTCCCACTCACCCATGTTGTAATAAGCCTGTTCGAGGCTTCGAGTCAGGCGCGGGTCTTCTCGGTACCTTTTCTTCCAGTGGTTCTTTATCGCCTCCATGGTCTCGGGATCAAGCTTTATATCTTCTTCTTTTTCAAAATCCAACACCTCCGCTAATGAAGAAATATCCTCTTCCTCTATCTCCTTCTGTTTTTCCGTGGCATGCTCTTCCATCTCCACCGGCTCCAACTCTTTTCTTTCAAGGTCATCCCCCACAAAATCTCTTTGCTTCTTGCTCTCCTCCCAATTATCTTTCATCATCTTTAAAAGGGGCGCATTCAAAAGAAGTCCTCCCGTTATAAGGGCGCTTTTTTTGAGAAAATCTCTCCTGCTTATTTTCCCGGTCTTTTGGGACTCGTAACTCTCTCCAGCTCTCTTTCTTTCAGAATATGAGTTTTTCTCTTTTTTGGATGAATCTGGCCTCGAATTGAATCTTTCGTAAGACATAATAGTAAAATAATAACCCAATCTTGATTTTCTCGCATCTTTTTATTCCCCAGAATACCACAAGGCAAACTGATAGATATTGGTGTAAAATGAAATATACTGCCCTTACAAAGACCCATATGTTTGAAAGAACGAAAAATATCAACCTGTCGGCAATAAAACAGATAGAGTTGAAAGCTTCCGAATATCCGGATGCCATATCCCTGGCTCAAGGCATACCGGACTTTGACACACCGGAGTTCATAAAAAGAAGAGTGGAAAGGGCGCTCAAAAGAGGCGTGGTGGCAAAGTATTCCCTGTCTCCGGGTTTGCCGGAGCTGAGAGAGTTGATAGAAGAGTCCCTGGAAGAGGAGGGTATGTACTACGATTGGGAGAAAGAGATTCTGGTTACGGCCGGCTCGATTGAAGGAATTACCGCAACGGTAATGGCCATAACCAACCCCGGAGACGAAGTGATAATTCCCGAACCAACATACACCAGCTACAGAGAAGTTTTGAGTCTAGCCGGATGCAAGGCGGTCTTTGTTCCGCTGGACGAAGAAAAGGGGTGGGGATTTGATATAGAGAGGTTCAAAAAAGCGATCACTGAAAAAACTCGTGCCATATTTTACTGCAACCCCAACAATCCGACCGGGACCATATATACGAGAGAGCAACTTCTTAGTTTAGCCGACTTGGCCGAAGAGAACGATCTGTTCTTGATCTCAGACGAGGTTTATAAAGACTTCATATACGACCAAGACGATTTTTTCTCTTTGGCCGAGATTCCGAAACTTAGAAAGAGAGTAATAAGAATATTTTCTTTTTCCAAAGCTTTTGCCATGACCGGTTGGAGGGTGGCATACCTGCACAGTGATGAAGAAAATGTTCGGGAGATTACCAAAGTCCACGACAGTCTGGTCACTTGTGCACCGGTCATATCTCAGTACGCCGCCATGGGGGCTCTGGAGATCGGGGGGGAGAAAGTTCGAATCTTTCGCGATGAATATAAAAAGAGAAGAGACCTCATATGCGAGAGAGTGGGGGCTCTTAAAGACATTTTTGAGTTCGTGCAACCGGACAGCGCCTATTACATATTCCCAAAGATATTACCGAAAGTGAAAGAGTTTTTTGAAAAAGACACACAGATCTTAACCGGAAACGGGAGAATCGATTCCCGCAAATTCGCTCATTGGCTACTTGACCAAACACAAGTCGCCACGGTACCGGGAGTGGCGTTCGGCCCGAACGGGGAAGGGCACATCCGCATGAGTTTCGGTAGAAGGAAAGAAGACATAACCGAAGCTTTTGACAGAATGAACAGGCTTTTTAATACATAGTTTCATGAAAACTTGCTTGAAATTCTTACTTAAACACTACTTAAGATTGATCACCTTGATGGTTCTGTTCGTGCACCGACCGACAGTGGTGGCGATCGCGGGAAGTGTGAATAAAAACTTTGTAAAACAAGAGATCAAATCACGTCTTGAAAGAATGGGGTTGGATGTCAGAGCAAACCCGAAGAACTTCAATACGGAGATAGGACTGCCCTTGGCGATACTTGACCTGCCCAGCGGATATAACGAGTACCGAAAATGGATCCCCGTAATTTTGGGTGCACCTCTCAAGATCTTCCAAAGGAACTTTCCAAAGTTTCTGATCCTGAGTCTGGGGACCTCGGATGAGGGAGATATGGGGTATCTGCTTTCAATGTTAAAACCGGATATTTCAATAGTTACGGACATAACCCAAAGATATAGAGAGGGGTTCTCGGACATGAACAACTTGGTGGAAGAGTATCATACCTTGACGAACAAGACCCGTAAAAAAGGTACGCTTGTCTTGAACTCGGATAACTACAGAGTCAGAGAGATAGCCAAAGACAACAAGCGCAAAATCATTTATTTCGGCTTCAGTGAGTTGACGGACGCGATGATCAAAGAGGTCATTAAAACACCCAAAGGACAAAAGGTAATTATAAAATACAAAGATAAAGAACGAGAACAAGAGATCCAAAGGTTTGGAAAACATCATGCTTACGCCTTCACGATCGGCTTCATTGTGGAGACGGAGCTTATAAAGATGCTCGCGACCAAAAAGACAAATACTTGAGATCGGTTCATTCCTCGGAGAGTTTCTCGGCCCACAAAAACTCAAACACGACCGGAGGGCACGGTCCGGCCACATTTTTCCTTATGGTGCATTTGTAAGTGTCACCCATCTCGATATCAAACTTATTCATTAAATTAGGGGATACTGTGACCCTTCTCTCCTTCTCCGAGTTCGAATTAATATTATTAAAAGAATTGTTTTCGGCCATGGGCTCAAACTCGAAATTTATCTCAAGATCGGAGCCGGAAACTCTTCCCGCCGTTGTTGACCTTCCATCGATGGAGATCACCTTGCAAACTCCTTCAAAGTTCTCGTAGTAGCAGTAGCTCTCACCCGTCGGCAAGAACTCTCTTTCACTTTTCAAGTGGTAAGTAAAGCCGGCGATGACCAAAAGGACGAGAGAGCCGGACAAGAAGAAGCTGACTTTGGTGGAATTTATCATTGGTGTGATTATATCACAGATAATAAATGCAAATTTAAAAAATGCAGTAACGAGGCATAACCCGGTTAAACGTTTTAAAAACACCTCTCTTGACCACACCAACTCCATATGATTTCATAACTAACGGAAATTTAACGTTCTTTTATAACAAAATTGCCTATCAAGGAGGAAGAAAATGAAAGATCCCAAGGTTGAACTTTTGGGTTGTCCCGAAAACCCGCAAACAATGACCGTGGCGGCGGCGCTTGGATGTTTCGAAGAGAGGTCATCCAGCGAGATAATGAAAGAGCTCCTTTCTCTCCCGAAAGAAGAAAGGCTCAAAAAAGAGAGGGCTGTTTTAAAAAACAGTTTTGGTCGCGGGCACGGCTCCGTCGGCGATCTTGTTCACTTCACCTTCGGAATTGAAGACCTCTCTCGAGTATCGACGCTTTTTCTTTGTTCGCCGGAGTATCCGGAGCATCTTCAACAGTCCTTGCGAAGAGCCGACGCCAATCGAGGGTTTCACCTGCCGGAGGCCATAAAAGATTCAAGATTGGCAAATGAGACCGAAAAAAGTCTTAACAAAACATTTGACTTTTACAACAGAGCCCGCGCAGCAGGAATCCCGGCGGAAGACGCAAGGTTCGTGCTTCCGTTATGTACGAAGACCAACATCACGACAACGATCAATGCCAGAGAACTGTGCCACTTGTATTTAATGTCCAAACGCTTCGGTATTCCTTCGGAGGCGGCGAGGCTGGTGGAGAAAATGGTCACTTTGGCCGGTGATAAAACGCCTTACCTTTTCAAGGACCTTGGTTTCAACTATGAACCGTTAAGCTGGTATCCATCAGCTCAGCTTTTTAATTCTCTCAATCTCTCCTTGAATGAAATCCTTGAACAGATCTGGGATTTGCGAGGAAGGGGAGGCCGAACTGTATTCATGCTGGGTTATTTGCAACCCTACTTCGTTACGGAATGGTCGATGCAAAGAGCGGTAAGCAACAAAGTTGAAGCCGAGCTGGCGAACTTGAAGCACGTTCACTTCGAGTTCATGCTCTCGATGTCCTTAGCCTGTTTTCATCAAGCCGTCAGACAGAGGACATGGAACCACAGTGTTGAGGGGATATACGGAGCCGTGGAAGACGCGTTGCAAAACCCGGAAAGTAGGACAGTGGTTCCTCCATCGGTGGTAAAGTCCGAAATGCTCAATGAGTATAAAAAAGTTCATCATTCTTTAATCGAACTTTACGAAAAACTCACAAAGGCCGGCATCCCTTCTTCGGAGGCAATAGGAGTCATACCCCACTCTCTAAAAATCCACGACCTTGTTCATATAAACGGCTGGAACGCCGTTCACAGTATAGGAAAAAGAACCTGCCGTGAAGCGCAGTGGGAGATAAGGATCATTGCGAGAAAGATGGCGACTTTGATGAAAGAAAAGTTGCCCGCACTCGGCAAATATGCAGAACCGCAGTGCGTGACTTACAAACAATGTCCCGAGACTAATGACTGCGGTTACCTAGAAAAAAGGCTCTTTAAGAATTAGAACACAAAACAAGGGTCCCTTTGAGGGGCCCTTTTCGTTTGAATAAAAAAGAGCCGTTTTAAACGGCTCTTTTGAACTACTGTTTGTAGTTGGAACTTACGGAAGGAGAGAACATATACCGACGAGTCAATTCCCGATGATCTTTTTCTTCCTTTACCAGACGATTTATCATTTCCAAAAAACATTTTCCGCATATGGGGATATTAAATGAGGCGAAAACTTTACCATCGACCCTCATCACAACTCTCAGTCCAAGGAACCCCGCCCCGTCACAGTCTTGAAAAAAGCAAGTGTGCTTCCCTGCATGGAAATACTCAAATGAAGTCTGTATCTCACCCTTCCTTCCAAGAATTTTCTCCAAAAAACTTTCTTCAAGATAAAATGAGGGGTCTTCTTTAATTCGTGCACCGTGTCTATTGATTAATGACTCCTCGTTAAGAATTTCCGTAAGTTGTAACAGATGATTACGGCAAAGAAAACTATTTACGGTGTGAACCTTAACCAATTTCTGCGTTTTAAACTCTATCTGCGTGTGCAATAAAGAGTTCTCCTCACAGTCTAAAACACTGCATTCATAAATACCACTATAAAGACATTGGAAGAATAAAAACAGTTTATCCTCCTTGTTTTTTTCATCCTTTTTCATCTCTCACCTCCTTTTTTAAGACCTTATTTCAATGTACAAAATTCTTACTATTTATTACATAAAATGAATTTCTTGTAAACAAAATAAACTTTGTTTTGTTTTAAAGATGATATAATTTCAAAATATGTCACTGATAGAACACCTGAAAACCACACCGGAGGAGATAAGAAATTTACCGATAGCCGTTAAAAAGGTAACTCTGGTAATCTTCATATACTATCTGAGCTGGGGTTTGGTAATCCCTTTTTTGCCCTTGTTCTTCTTCGATGTTCTGGGTTCCTACACGGCGGTAACATTTATCTCGGCTCTGGTTACTTTTTTCGCCTTGTTTTGGGTTCTTCCGATCGGAAAGTTTCTGGATAGATACTCTCAGCGTAAGCTCTTGAGATTAACCCTTCTTCTGTATCTGCCAATATGGCCGGTATTGGCCTTTATTCGAGTACTTTGGCACGCGATTCTCTATCAGCTTTACCACTCGGTGGTCTCGGCAATGCTTTGGTCCTCAGCGGACACATACAATCGAAATCATGCGCTCCCCGGCAAAAGAAGCGAGGCCTGGGGTTTTTATGATATCGGCAAGGCCATGTCGCTGATAATCGGAGCTTTGATTGGCGGGGCTCTATTGGAGTATATATTGGATATCAGGCTTCTGTTTCTCTTAATCCCTCCTTTCTTAATCGTAGGCGCTTTCTTAACCAGTAAATACCTGCCTGAAGACCCCTTAAGGGCCGACATCAAAGTAACCGAAGCAATTGGTTCAATAAAATGGAAAAGGCTCTACTTCAAAGGTATCAAGGATTTTTATCTTACCCCCGGACTTGCGAAGATCTGGCCCTTTATTTTTCTCATAGGTTTTTTAATCTATTCTCAAATGGTGATGATCCCGTTGTTCGCCGATTCAGTAGGGGCCTCATTTCTTACAATCGGTATTCTTTTCGCACTCTTCAATCTTCCCATGCTTATGGAGGCGCCTTTCTCAGTCTTGGCCGACACCTGGTCAAGTCGCAGGTTGATTGCGATGGGATCCTTGCTCTCCGCCATCAGCCTTTTCGGTTTCGGATTCAGTGAGAACATCGCAGTTCTGTTTCCGTTATCTTTGCTTTTAGGTCTGGCAATCGCGATGTTAATTCCCACCATCTCTGGTGCGGTAGGGAATAAGATAAAGTCAAACCAAACCGGAGAGTTAAACTCGGTCTTCATATTCAGCCAAGGCTTGGGAGGTATTGTCGGTCTTTTCATTCTGGGGCCACTGGCAGACATTATCGGAGTTCAAAACATCTTTTTCATCAGCGCTTCAATAATGTTCCTCTCCGCCATTCTGGCGTGGATGGTATGGGAGAGAAGACTCACTTTACAAAAAAATATTCACGGAAAAATAAAAGCCCCCGTAAATATCGGGAAAGTGAGGAAATAGAAAACTTTTAGGACCTCCGGGCTATACTTCCATTTTATAAACAAGGTCTCCTTCTCTGGCGGAGTCCTCTATTTTTATGGCAACCTCGTCACCGCCTTTAGCGCTTTGAACGTCTTGGTATTCGATCTGCATTGACCTTACCTCTTGGTCGAATTCTTTCCCGCCTCTCTTTACCCTTATCCTGTCTCCGATGGATATCTTGCCTTTTAACATAACCACCATTACTCCGGCTTTATTAAAAAAATGTGTAACTTCGCCTATTTGTTTTTCCATAAAAATTAAGATTAATTTATAAAAAACAGTAGCCCTGTATTTACGGTATCAGAAGGAGGGGATAATGTAAATTTTGTGTTAAAATGAGCCGTAGAGGGACTAATTACAGTTTAATTATAAAATATGAGCTTCACATCAAATCTAAATTCAAAAGTTAAGAAGATGGACTGGCTCGATTTGGCATTGGTCAAGTTCAGTTGCATCGCCTTCGGAGTTCTATTGGTAATCATGCTTCCCGAAATTTTATACAAGTCACCGTGGTTTATTTTATTCATAATACTTCTTTTGGCGGTAAGACCCTCCTACAGGATCTATATTAAAAAAGATTAACTTGATACTTTTAAAAATATGGAATGTAACCAAAACGAAAACTTGAAAAATTGCCCCTGCACTTACCCGGACTGTCCGAGGAAGGGTGTCTGTTGCGACTGTGTGAAATACCACAGAGAAAGAGGGGATCTACCGGGCTGTTACTTCTCTGCCGAAACGGAAAAAACGTACGATCGTTCAATAGAAAGATTCATCGCCGAGCAAGAACAAAAGAAACTTTAAAAAACCCATTAATACCTTCTAAAAAACAACACTCCAAAAAAAGACATCCGACCCGAGGCCCCGAAACTGATTGCTTAATTACACTCACCTGATAATATGGATATCTATGTCGCTTTCAATAGGAATAGTGGGACTACCCAATGTAGGTAAATCAACCCTTTTCAATGCCTTGACCGAACAGTCGGTACCGGCCGAGAACTACCCGTTCTGTACAATTGATCCTTCGGTTGGTGTGGTGGCCGTTCCAGATGTCAGGCTAGACAGACTTGCCGAGTTCAGTCAATCGGAAAAGAAAGTACCCGCTGCAGCACAGTTCGTAGATATTGCCGGCCTCATAAAAGGCGCCTCGGAAGGAGAAGGCTTGGGAAATGCCTTTTTAAACAATGTCCGAGAGGTCGATGTAATTCTTCATCTGGTCCGTGTTTTTGAAGACAACGACATAATCCATGTCTCGGGAGTAATCGATCCGCGCCTGGATGTTGAGACTATAAATTTGGAACTCATAATGGCCGATTTGCAGTCCATTCAAAGAAGAATGGTTAAGATGGAAAAAGACTTAAAAAGACACGACAAGAGCGCCATCAAAGAGATGGAGACTCTTGAAAAGTTGATTACAATCCTTGAAGAAGGCCGATTCGCTTCGTCGGCGAAGTTCGATGAGAAAGAACAGGTTCTCTTTAAACATCTGAATCTCCTGACCTCGAAATCAATGCTCTATGTTCTAAACAAAAGAACCGGTGCCAGGAACATAACAGAAATTACGGACGAACGCCTGCCCGCTTTAATGTCGGCGATAGAGTACAATACACCAGACGCTCCCGTAATCGAGATAGATGTCGGTGTCGAACTTGAGATGACCGGCATCTCCGGAGAAGATAAACCGGGATTCAGAAGAGAGATTGGCGGAGAAGCGGATTGCGGAATCGAGGACGTTATAAAGTCCGGTTACGAGCTCCTTAATTTGGTGACCTTCTTCACAACCGGAGAGAAAGAAACAAGGGCTTGGGACATCAAAGCGGGGTCGACCGCACCGGAGGCGGGTAGAGCCATTCATTCCGACTTTCACGACAAGTTCATAAAAGCCGATGTCATTGAGTGGTATAAACTTCTGGAGAGCGGTTCAAAAGGTCTGGCGCGAGAAAAGGGGCTCATAAGGACCGAGGGCAGACAGTATATCGTCAAAGACGGTGATGTAGTTGAGTTCAAGATATAAATAAAAGTCTTCAAAAGCACAAAGGAAACGCCCTTCTTCCTCGAAGGGCGTTGTTTTAGGTGCTGATAGTTAAGCTACTTTACCTAAGGGATGTCTGGACGCCGGTTTGAAAAACTCTTTTTCAATTTCCATGTGCTGAATAGGACCACGGTAAAAACTCTTTCCACACTCTTGGCAGGAAAAAAGTTGCGAACTCCCGCCGTTGGTGTTTCCGACGTACATCACTTCGGTCCGATCCTCACAGTGAGGGCATCTCATCCAAATGGGTGTGCCTAGCATCTTTTCCTCCTCTTTAAAAGAACAACGTTAAACAAAAAAAGCCCGCTGACATCAGCGGGCTTTAAAATTTTAGCCTTTCCTCCTTTCGGCTTGAATTTTTACTCATTCCACCGAACATACCGGCACAATAACACTTTTTTCAAAAAAAACAAGGTTCCATGTGGACAAATCACAAAAAGAAAAGCCCCCGAAGGGGCTTGAATTTAGAATTGTTATGAAGATAATCAAACCGGTTCAACAATTCGATCCTCTTTGGTAAGGGGTACGAAGTTACCCGTTCGGCACAGTGCAATCTCTTTGCATCCACTAATTTCAAGAAATTGGAATATCTTTTCCTCTTCTGAAAGAGCTTCCCCGAATCTCCCGAGACTGTACACTTTGTCACTTTTCGAAAAAGCTTCCCTGAACTCCTCGAGAGTATACACCCCGTCACTCATATAGTAATTTCTTGAGTAATTCATTCGCTCGCTTTTAAGAAGAATCTTTTCACCTTCGTACATTATGTACATGGTATGTATATCGAAAAATCTGAAACCGTAAGCATTTTGAGGTCTCCTTATATGATTCGGTAGATCCAAATCCCTATTTTTGACTATTTGTATTCGATTTTTAGAGAAGCAGAAGCCTTCACAGATAAACTCAATGTAGGTTTGAAGAGTGAGTTCCATAACGCCTCCTTATTATTCATGTTAAAGAACAGAGAGTTTTAACGAAAAGATCTCTACTAGATATATATCATTGCTTTCACAATCGGTCAACACATTATTCCCTAAGTTCCAGAATTAATTGCAACACCTGATTAGTAAATTAAACTGATCAGATATGAGCAAAAAGAAGAAAAGTCGTGGCGCATCCCCTCTTAGCCTGAGAGAACGGTGCATTATCGAGACCAGGTGGTGCCTGGATAGTAGGTCGATCACTGAAATAGC
>SKVL01000056.1 GCA_007129455.1 Candidatus Campbelliibacteriota bacterium
ATAGATCAGATCTTTGATCCCGCTTTTCTTCAAGATGTTATCTTGGCGGATGCATGGATAAGTTCAACCGAAAAGTTGTTAGACAACCGAATCGCACCGACGACGGTTTTTCTTACGTTGGAAAATTTGACAGCAGACAGAGTATATTTCAACAGTTTCAGTTATCGTTCTCATAAGATAGAACAAAGCGGAGAAACAGTGGTGGTTTTGGAGGGCTTCGCCCCGTCTTTTAACGCCGTTGCTTTTCAGTCGGATGTTTTCAAAAAAGAAGAGAATATAAAAGAGGCCAATATCGGGAACATTCGTTTGAGAGAGGGCAGGATCTTCTTTGAAGCGACTCTCAACTTTGAACCGCGGGTGCTTTTGTATAAGGAGACAATATAAATATGGACCAAAACATCTCAACAGCAGTCATACTTGTAGCCGCCTTGATAATTTTCTTTTCCGTGACCGTCGGCACTTATAGTTCCATCCAAGCGCTTTCCATGCAGAAGGAAGGGATAGAGAAAGTGATGATAAAAGCGGAGGAACTTGTTGAAAAAGAGGGAGAAAAAAGGCAAGAGTACAACGAATTCAAGGATCGCAAAGATGATTTTCAAAATATGTTGCCGTTGGGTCGCGATGACGCCAGGACCCTCATGCTGATCAACTCCATGGCCAACGCCAATAATATAGTCATTACGGCGGTCGGGGTGAGCGACGGGGTGAGCGTCGGCAGAACGACAAGAAGGACGCCCGCTTCCCAAGGGACCGCGGATGAAAAGGTTAAGACGGTGAACCTCAGTTTTAATGCAACATACGGCGATTTCAAGGCGTTTCTGACCAATCTGGAAAAAAGCCGAAGGATCTTTGATGTAGTTGCCATCGACTTTTTGGGTTCGGCCGGAAGAGTATTCAGTTTTGAAGTGGCTATTCATACTTACCGAATGGAGAATCAATTTTAAGAATATGGAATTTTTTAATAAATACAAATATCCTGTCATCATAACAATTGCGATTGTGGCGTTGGGGTGGGCCTATATTTTTTTCATGACGGAGCAAGAGAGCGCGGATCTTACCAAGGACCGAGAACTGCAAAACTATGAAGCGCGCCTGAAGGTCATAGAGGGATTGAGACTTAAAACCTCCCTGTTCGAAGGGGAGATCTATCGGTCTTTGACCGACGAGTTTGAAGAGGATGTGATAGAAGTAAGGACGGGAACGAAGCCCAACCCTTTCAGTTTGCCTTTTTAAGAATCGCTTTTCGGCCCAGTGGCTCCGTAATTATTTATGATGTTGGGTTATTATGAACCTTCTTGAACTTTTAATAGAAAAGGAATACATAAACTCGGAAGAAGCGGAGGAAGTTCGTCTGGGGATGGAAAAGAACGGAGAGTCGGTGGAGGTTGTTCTGGATGAAAAAAAACTCGTAGGCTCCGATGATGTCGCTAAACTGAAAAGCGAATATTTCAACATTCCTTTTAAAAAGATAGAGGGGGAAATCACCAAAGATATATTGGAACACATCCCCGAGGAATCGGCGCGTCACTACAGAATAGTCCCGTTGGGGGTTGTTGATAATGTTTTGGAGATAGGCGCCGTCGATCCCGATAGCATAGAGGTCCGTGATGTTTTGAATTTCATCTCTTCCAAGGCGGAGATGCCCCATAAGGTTTTCACCATATCGAACGCTGATTTTCAGAAGGTTTTGGCAATGTATCGGGGTCTGAAGGGAGAGGTTAAAGAGGCTCTTTCCATGTTGGAAGATGAGTTTAATATCCAGACGGGATCTTTTGATAGAGAGGTCGATGGAGTAAGTAATGATTCAGATCACGAAGAAGACGAGGAAAGGACGAGGATAATTGAAGATGCGCCGGTTACCAAGATTGTGGCAACCATACTGCGCTATGCCACCGACGGGAGTGCTTCCGATGTTCATGTCGAGCCGATGCCCAGTAATACCAGGGTTCGTTTTCGAGTTGACGGCGAGCTGAACACCAGCTTGTTACTGCCTCGTAAGATTCACGATGCCGTTGCCGCGCGTATAAAGGTTCTCTCCAGCATGAAGCTGGACGAGAAGCGTAAACCGCAGGACGGTAGGTTTTCTGCAAGAATTGACAAAAAGAAAATAGATTTTCGTGTGTCCACCTTTCCGACCTCCAACGGAGAAAAGGTCGTGATGCGTATCCTCGACTCTTCTGAAGGAGTCAGAAAACTTGAAGATATAGGTTTGAGAGAAGAAAATACTGAAAAACTTAAAAGAATCGCTCAAAAACCGTACGGGATAATTTTGCTTTCCGGTCCGACTGGATCCGGGAAAACCACATCCCTGTATGCGATGCTTCAAGAGGTTGACAGAGACAAGTTCAACGTTTTAAGTCTTGAAGATCCGGTGGAATATAACATGGAGGGCATCAGTCAGTCGCAGGTAAGAGCCGACATTAACTACACCTTTGCCAACGGTCTTCGTACAATCTTGAGGCAAGACCCCGACATCATTATGGTGGGGGAGATACGAGACAAAGAAACGGCACAGCTTGCTATTCAAGCTGCGCTTACAGGACATTTGGTCTTCTCCACGATTCACACCAACAACGCCATCGGCGTTATCCCACGCCTTGTGGATATGGGGGTAGACCCGTATCTTATAGCGCCCACCCTTATTGCTGCGGTGGCTCAGCGTTTGGTCAGGAACCTGTGTCCCGAATCCGCGGAAGAGATCCCGGTCGAGGGGAGTATCAGAGAGATGATAGAGGGTCAGTTCAAAGATATTCCCAAAGAGTTTCGTAAAGATATAATAATTCCCGACAAAGTTTACAAAGCAGGTTCGACATCGGAGTGTCCGACCGGCATCAAAGGCAGAAGTGCGGTTGTGGAAATACTTGAGATGGACAAGGAGCTGGAAAACATCATACTTACCAATCCGACTGATATAGAGATAGAAAGACATGCGCGTTCCAAAGGCATGTTCTACTTAAAAGAAGACGCCATGCTGAAAGCTTTCAAAGGTGAGATACCTTTTTCGGAGGTAAGCATGTTATAATTATTTAAATCGGTTGATAAAAATTAAAACGTTAAGAAAATTTTTCCATGTCGCAAGAAAATAAAAAAGTATTTATTGTTGATGATGACTACTTTCTTCTCAATATGTACTCTTTGAAGTTCAAGAACAGAGGAATGGAAGTTGAAGTGGCCGGGAGCAGTAAAGAGGCTTTAGACAAACTCGAGAACGGCCTGAAGCCCGATATAATCATTCTTGACATAATAATGCCAAATATAGACGGTCTTACTCTTTTGGAAGAGATAAGGAATAGAGACCTGGCCGGTGATGCCGCAATTATAATGTTAACCAACCAAGGACTTCAGGAAGACATCGACAGGGCTAAGGCTCTGAAAATAGACGGTTATATTGTCAAAGCGACCTCGGTTCCTTCCGAGGTGGTGGATGAGGTTGAAAAAATAATGGAAAGTCGTAAAAATTAATAAATATTATCTATGGCATATAAAGATTTTTTAAAGTTTGTCGATACCGTTATAAAAGAGGAAGCTTCCGACCTGCACATTGCCGAGGGCAGAAAACCAATAATAAGGGTTAACGGGGAGTTAATCACCTTGAAAAACGAAGCCTTGACTCGTGAGGGAATGAAAGACATTCTCAACGAGTTGGTTCCGGAAGAGACCAAAATTCGCTTCAAAACCGATAAGGAAGTGGACTTCTCTTACTCTCCTCAGGAAGGGGTTCGTTTTCGTTGCAATGTGTATATTCAACAAGGCGGTCTGTGTATAGCTCTGAGGCTGATTCCGAGACGCATTAAAACTTTCGAAGAGTTGCGACTGCCGGATACTTTGCTGGATTTCGCTCGAATGAAGCAGGGTTTCTTCTTGGTTGCCGGTCCGACAGGTCACGGAAAGAGCACCACACTGGCTTCGATAATAAATTTAATCAATTCCGAACGACGTGAACACATAATAACGATTGAAGACCCGATAGAGTATGTCTTCACTCCCGACAAATCCATGATCGACCAAAGAGAGATACGCATGGATGCCACTGATTTTCCCTCCGCTCTGAAGTCCGTTTTCAGGCAGGACGGTGACGTCTTGATGATTGGTGAGATGCGTGAGTCGGAGACGATGTCGACGGCGGTAACCGCCGCGGAGACGGGCCACTTGGTTTTCTCCACTTTGCACACCAACTCCGCATCCCAGACGATAGAGAGGATTATCGACTCTTTCGGTCCTCAACAGCAGGATCAGATACGCGTTCAACTCTCAGGAAGTCTTGCGGGGGTATTTTCCCAAAGATTGATTCCGCGCGTTTCCGGAGGTCTTGTCCCTGCATACGAACTTCTTATTGCCAACACCGCCGTCTCCAATCTTATTCGTGAAAAACGTACACACGAGATAGATACCGTTATAGAGACTAGTTCCGCCGAAGGGATGATAACTTTCAATAAATCGCTGGCGAATTTGGTCAGGGATGGGGAGATAACGATTGATAACGCATTCTTGAACAGCCGAAACAGGAAATCTTTGGAAAGATTGCTTTAAAAGAAAATTATATTTACCAACAGAGACAGTGGATAAGATTGAGGTTTTCCGTGTTAAAATTAAATTGATTGATTTCGAGATTTAAAAAAACACAAGATGCTTTTTAAGTATGAAGCAATAACAAAAGAAGGACAAAAGCAGGA